>NZ_MKRR01000163.1:0-21117 GCF_001897045.1 Sphingomonas sp. 66-10 | reverse complement strand
GCCAATCGCTATCGTCGGGCTTCCCAGAATGCCACCAAATGAGTTCTGTGATAATGCGGAATAGCTTATCGTGACGGTGCGCGAGCCGGGCCCGTTGGGGTGCGTGATCGTAACCACCAGCATGGTGGGGTCATAGATCGCGCCTGGCAACAGGGCTGCTTGAGTGTTGAACATGTTTGTCGCGGTCTGCTTCGCGGTCGCATCGTCCTGGTTCATCATCGTCGTCGTGACGGCGGACAGCGCGGCAGCGTCGGCGAGCGCGTTCATTTTCGTCCGCAGCTTTGCCGCGCGGGTATAGTCGACACCCATTCCAGCCGCGAAAACCATCGGTAGCATCGCAAACCCGAAGATTATGAGCACATTGCCGGCGACGTCTCGACGCAGTTGCGAAACGAAGGTCCGAATATGGGCGGCGAAGTTCCGATGTGGAGTTGAGCTTGCCATCGTCAGCACCCGGTGCAGGGAATGTCGTTGGAACGGCGCGGGTTCATGAAGATCTGATCCCGAAAAGTAATGGGACCGAGGAATTGGCTCCCGGCGGTGGGGGTATAAGAATAGGTAACTTCGGCAAAGATCAGGTTGGTGCCCGGCACCCGGAGCGCGACCGGGACTATGCTATTGGGCACGGCCGGTACCACGTAGAGGTCAGCGGTTTTCAATAGTACGCCGCCGCTCGCGCGACTCCAGGTGACGCTCGGTAGCCCCACGGTGTTTATAGCGATCTCGGAGATTCGCGTGGTAGCGTTCGACGCCGCGTAGGGCGCCATTACCGTTGTGGACGCGCCTAGGATGCCGTCGACATCAGCAGCTTGCACAGATGTAAATTGCGTCGTGACGTCGGCCAGCGTACGCGTGGTGGCCGTCACCTTGCGATAGGCTGAGGTTGCGTCCATGAGCTGGTAGCTGCCGAGATAGAGCAGAATGAGAAATGGAGCGGTCAGCGCAAATTCTATCGTCCCCAACCCATATTGTTCTTCCCGTAGCTGGTGTAGCGCGCGTCTGGTCGTCCGGGTCATGATCCGCTCCCATAGGGTTCGGTCTTGAAAACGGCGGTGGCGATCAGCAGCCGGCGGCTTCCGCTCATGTTTGAGAGATTGAAACCAAGCGGCCCCCCTACGACCGGAAGTATATACATCATGCGCATGATGACGATGCTGCCGGGTCCGCCGGGCGCGAAGGCCCAGTTGTTGGTGAGGTTGCCATTGCTGTCATAGGTGAGGGTTGGTGGACTGGTGTTGATCGTCGCAAAGCTGCCCGCGCTCTGCACGTCGATCATCATGTTACCGCAACTCATGAAGGGTGGCAGATTCTTGCATGCAGCTGCATGGAAGGTCGCCTGTGTCATGCCGCTGCTTTGTGCCGTCCCAGTGACGAGTTGGCGCGCGGTCTCCTCGGCGCCCGACTGCAATACCTGCTGCGCGAAGAATATGAGGGCGGTCTGGAGGATCGCGAGGATCAGCGCGGCGAGCGGGGCGGCTACCAGCGCAAACTCGATTGCGCTGGCGCCGCGGCGATCAGGCAGCTGTCGACCAGCGATGGGGGAGCGTTCCAATCGGCGCACGGCGAAGGTCATGCGACCTACCCAGTCTCGAGAAACTCCCGCTTATGGGGTAGCCTCGCAGCCTTAAGAAAGTCTCAATGCCGCAGAGGCGGGAGTTCATTCTGCATCGATCGCGCATCTTGACGGGCGAATTGTCTATGCCCGGCCTGGATAGGCCGATTGCGCGCTTCTCGCGTCCATATCGGAAAGTCTGCCGCCATGGTCGGCGACCGGGCGGCAATAGTTCATGGTGGAGCGAGGGTCCCACGGCGTGAGCGGAGACGCTTTGTCGTCGACCTTGCGAATCTCTGCGCATTCGCCCGGCATATCAGCCCGATTCAATTCATGTGCAAAGCCGATCGCATGACCGAATTCATGTACCGCGATCGCCCGGATACATTGCTCGCGATTGGCCTCGGGCGTGGCGCAGTCGGGATTCCATGTATGAAAGGTGAAATTGAGCACGACGCCGCCAAGGAGGCCGTCGAGATCCTTGCCGAGGCCCCAGCCGCGTGGTCCGAGCAGTGTGTGAGGCCCGAAAGTCGATGCGTCGTCGCGAACCGTGATGTGGATTCCCCGAGCCCGTGCTGCGCACGTGCCCCAGCCGACAAAGCGCAAATGAGAGTTTGATTGCCAGGACCTCGTCACGGCATCTCTCACCCAGGATTTTTCGAGCTCCCCGGGGATGCCCTGCTCCCAGCAGACGGGAATGGCATCGGTGCCCCATCTCGACGGCTGATAGAAATATGCGCCGCCTGCGACGCGGGTCATGCCTGTCATCGCGGCGGGTTGGAAGACGTTGAAAGCCAATGCATTTGAGTTTGCCTGCGGCGATTCCCTGCATGCCGCGACAAGACTGGCGACTGCGAGGGAGGTTGCCGCGGCCCACCGGGATTTCTTGCGTGACATGATCAAGGCTCCTCGGGATCGGCTCGGGTCGATTGGCGACGGACCTTCGCATAGCAAGGACAAGGTCAACAAATTGTATCCGGACTCAAGTATCTTGCGGAGAGGAGGGGCCAATATCCGTGCTCTAGATTTAACATTCGCCTCATGATCGGGAATGTGTCGATTATGGTCGGGCAACGCGCTCGGATTGGCTCGCGAATGTCACGGTCGTGGTGCTACGGCGCTGCGAGATTGGCAAGATCACGAATATGCGAAAAAAGGCCGCACTCCGGGCTGTTGCGCTTTGCCGCATGCCCGGCAAAAAGGGTAATGCGGCGCGCGCACCATTTCGTCGCTGCGCAGGACCGCCGAGCCCCGAAGTACGAAGCTATTATCGAGAAATCGGTTGAAAATTCCCGCTCGATGCGACCACCCGTTGCGCGCCGGAACGCGTTCAAAATTTACAATCGCGTAGACATATTGCGTCTTCGGCTCTAATTTTAGGCGCGATGTATGATGAATATCTCGACCCTGAGCTCGATGCGCTGATCCGAACCGCCGAGGCGTATTTGGAGATGTCCTTTGGTTTTCGCATGAATTTGGAAACTGTCCATGAAGGACAAATATCGAGCGACATTAGAGGACGGTATGAAGTTTTCCGAGGGGAATTCCACGATAAGCCGGTGACTGTCGTCTATTACCTTGGGCGAGAAATTGATGTAGTGGATGATTTCGTGAGGAGTCGGGAAGGATTCGACGGGGAAGTTAAATCGGATATAGTTCTTCTTCTTGCAGGAAGCGTGACTGCGATAACCAGGCGGCGGCTGATAGAGCAAAGGGTCGGATTTCTCGTTCCGGGATCGCAGCTCTATATACCGGAGATGTTTTTGGACCTGAGGGACCGTGTCGCGCATATCGATGCCCGGCCCAAGGATCGCATTTCGCCTCTGGCGCAATTAATCATTCTTGGCACATTGTTGGGTGAGCGGCTTGAGGGCGCAAACCTGACCGAATTGGCGGAACGCTTTCGCGTCTCGGTGATGAGTACCAGTCGGGCAATGAGTGAACTCGAGGCGCTTGGGGTTGCCAGGGCAAAATTCGTCGGACGGGAACGCTGCTTGCACCTGCCCGTTCGAGACCGGCTATTGTGGGAATCGGTGAAAGGCCGGCTGCGATCGCCGGTGCGCAAGATTCGATCCGTCAAAGGGGATCTGCCGGACGATGTGATGCGATTGTCAGGCGGGGCGGCGCTTGCGTTTTATACGGGATATGATGGGCCGCGCGTCAGGCGTTATGCCATTTCGGAGTCCATATTTAATCGCCTTGAGAAGAATTCTTTTATCGAGCCGGCCGATTTTCTTGATGAAGATCGAGTCGAGATCGAGGCGTGGATCTATGATCCATGCCTGTATTCCAAAGAAGGGGTCGTTGACCCACTTTCCCTCTATCTGAGCTGTCGCCATGAAAGAGGTGATGGCATTGAGGGCGTCGTGGATAAATTGTTGGACAACATTTTATCGAAAAGGTAAAGATTGGCGTTCAGGAAGATGTTCTGTTTCGAAGGATAGAATTCCAGCTGAACCACCCGCGTTGCCGAGCGCTTTGCTTGTTCAGGCTGTTACAAGCGAAGCGCGTGGCATAAGAGCTTGGCACGAATCCGAAGAGTGTTAGCCGACTCGCGGCAGTCTCATCTTACGAGACTCCTCATTGTCGCTGAGTGACGCCACACGGGAAGCCGGTGGGCGTGATCTTTTTCGGCAAGGCCGAGCCTGACGAGCTGGTTTGCGAGTCTGGCAGCGCCTTCGTTTGCGTACGGCGTGGCAATTCCGGCGTCACTGGCAATCTGGCGTGCGGTTTTCCACTCGCCTGTCAGCGCAGTGAAGATCTGCCACTGACTGTTCGTCAGGCGGGGCGGCGCTTTCAGGGCAGATACCTGATCATGATCTCGATCCATCCGATCCAATAACCTCGGGGTATTTCTCAAATCTCCCCTTCCGGGCAAATAATCGATGCCCACCATGGCATATATCGAGACATATTTCCAATATACGGGCGTGATGCGGATGAATTGTGCAACGTCGACGAGGCGCCCTCGCCGCTGAACCACGCGCTACAGTATCGCCGCCACTATCGCGCCGATTAGCATGAGTTTCACGAGCCAGCCTGCTGCATGGCTGGCAGTGACAGTCGGATCGAGCTTGATGAAGAGGTGGTTGCCCAAAAGCAGCGGTAATGGACCGATCAGCCAGATGAGGCCGGCAACGGTCAACGAGGTCGTCACATTAAAAGGGCTGGCGCAATGCGAGAGCATGATAAAGCCCAACACCGTCACGAGGGAACACGCCTGAGCGAGAATGATCTTCCGGTGTTCGTTGCCACCATCGCGCCAGACTTCCGGATGGGCGTGGTATCGGCTGTGAAATATTATCCCCATGAACAGCCAGTCGGCGAGGGATGCGGCGATGACGCCGAGAACGGTAGCAAAGACAATACGGGTCATGCTCCGCCGCGGTCCAAGCCTCAACGACGCACATAATATATCGCAGCCATCCCGCTCGCAACGTGTTCGCTCCCACCATCCGCTCGCCTCTTCAGCTGCAGGCGGGTCTGGACGCAGCCTTACGCCGCCTCAACATTGGGATTTTGTATATCGCGCTCCAGCCAGACCCATCCTTGCGCGGCTAAGCCGCCATCATGCGTCAAGCTCTCGTCCTGCTCCTGCTTCTGGTCGCCGGCTGCGGCGGTGCCCCTTCCACGCCAGCGGCACCGCCCGCCCACGCAGAAACGATCGCGCGGGAGACCGAACTACTAAAGCTGACGCTGACGCCCGAGGCGCAGCGCCGGCTCGGGATCGTGCTTCACCGTGTCAAGGACGGATCCGCCAGCACGATGCGGGAGGTCGCCGGCGAGATCGTCGTCCCGCCGACCAGCACCGGCGGCGTGCCGATCAATTCGGCCACCAGCCTCCAACAGATCGGAACCCAGCAGGCCGCGGCGGATGCCGAACTGGCGCGCGCGACCGCACAGGCGCGGCTCGCGCGCATCGCATTGGTACGTGCCGACAGCCTGGTGCGCGAGGAAGCGGGCAGCGTGCGTGCCCGCGACGAAGCGGCCGCGGCGCTGGCTGCTGCCGAAGCCGCACTCGACGGCGCGCGACAGCAGCGACGCTTGCTCGGCCCCGCGATCGCCGCGCTCGGATCGCAATCCTTCCTGTGGGTACGAGCAGCGGTATTCGGTAGCGACCTGGGCGACATTCGCCGCGACCGCGCTGCCGCGATCCGGACGATCGGTGACAAAGGCGCGTCCCGGCTCGCCCAACCGGTAAAGGCGCCCCCATCAGCCAATGCAGCGGTTGGCACCGTCGACCTTTATTATGCGATCGACGATCGCGAACGGATCTTCCGGATCGGCCAACGCGTCTCGGTCAACCTGCCGCTTGCCGGGCGGACCGAAGGTCTTTCGATACCATCCGCCGCGATCGTCCGTGACATCTATGGCGGCGAGTGGGTCTATCAGAAGACCGCGCCTGACACCTTCATCCGGCAGCGCGTCGAGGTGGCATCGGAAAACGGCGGCCGGGCGCTGCTCGCGCGCGGGCTGACTGCTGGCGCCGACGTCGTAACCGCGGGTGCAGCCGAGCTGTTCGGCACGGAATTCGGGGCTGCGCACTGATGCTCGGCCGTCTCGTCCACTTCGCGCTGGCCCAGCGCGTCCTGGTCCTCGCGCTTGCCGCTTTGCTGGTGGTATTTGGTGTCCGCGCGGGACGCGACATGCCGCTCGACGTATTTCCCGAGTTCGCCCCGCCGATGGTCGAGATCCAGACCGAGGCGCCGGGGCTCTCCACGGAGGAAGTCGAAAGCCTGGTCACCGTCCCGGTCGAAACCGCCGTCAATGGCATCCCCGGGCGCGTGACGCTGCGTTCCAAGTCGGTGCTGGGCCTGTCGTCGGTGCAGATCCTGTTCGATCGCGGCGCCGATATGATCCGCGCCCGGCAGATGGCTGCAGAGCGTATCGCGCAGGTACAACCTCGCCTGCCGCTCGCGGCCCGGCAGCCGGTCCTGATGCCGCCGCTCTCGTCGACCAGCCGCGCGATGAAGATCGGATTGTCCTCGCCCAAGCTCGATCAGATGCAGCTTTCCGAACTGGTACGCTGGACGATCTGGCCGCGGCTGATGGCGGTGCCCGGCGTCGCCAATGTCGCGAGCTGGGGCCAGCGCGACCGCCAGCTTCAGATACTCGTCGACCCCGATCGCCTGCGCGCTGCGGGCGTGACGCTGGCTGACGTACGCGCTGCGGCCGGTGACGCCGTGCTGGTCGGCGGCGGCGGGTTCGTCGACACGCCCAACCAGCGACTTGCCGTCCAGCAGTCCGGCATCGTGCAGAGCGCGGCCGACCTTGAGCGGGCAATCGTCAAACAGGCGGGGGAGGCGTCGGTCCGCATCGGGGATGTCGCCCGTGTCGTCGATGGTTTCAGCGCGCCGATTGGCAATGCGATCATCGATGACGGACCCGGCATCATGCTGATCGTCGAGAAGCAGCCGGCAGCCAACACGCTGGAGCTGACCCGCGCGGTCGAAGCTGCATTGGCCGAACTGAAGCCCGGTCTGAAAGATGTAAAGGTCGACACGACCATCTTCCGGCCCGCGACCTTCATCGAGCGCTCGATCGACAATCTGACGCGCGCGCTGCTGATCGGCTGTGCGCTCGTCGCGGCGGTGCTGTTCCTGTTCACCCGCGACTGGCGGCAGGCGGTGATCAGCCTCGTCGCCATCCCGCTATCGCTGCTCGGCGCGGGGCTCGTGCTTGTATGGTCGGGCGCGACGATCAATGTGATGATCATCGCCGGGCTGGTCATCGCGCTGGGCGAGGTGGTCGACGACGCGGTCATCGACGTCGAGAATATCGCGCGCCGCCTGCGACTGAACCGTGAGGCGGCTGAACCCCGCCCGGCGTTCGAGGTGGTATTCGTCGCATCGCTCGAGGTCCGCTCGGCGGTTGTGTTCGTCTCGCTCATCGTGATGCTGGTCTTTCTGCCGATCTTCTTTCTGGGCGGCGTGGCCGGCACATTCTTCCAGCCGCTCGCTATCGCCTATGTCCTGGCGATCGCGGCCTCGCTGCTGGTGGCGCTCACCGTGACTCCCGCAATGTGCCTGTTCCTCCTCCCGGGCGCGCCGCTCACGAAGGCGCGCGACACGCGCCTCGTCGCCGCGTTGAAGCGTCGCTACGCCGGCTTCCTGCCTTATGTCCTGGGTCGCCCGTCGATCGCGGTCGCCATCATCGCCGGTGGCCTTTTGATGGCAGGCGTTGGGTACGCGAGCTTCCGGGACCAGTTCCTCCCCGACTTTCGCGAGACCGATTTCCTCATGCATTTCGTCGAGAAGCCCGGCACCTCGATCGAGGCGATGGATCGCATTACCATACGCGCGTCGAAGGAACTGCGCGCGATCCCCGGCGTCCGCAATTTCGGCGCCCATATCGGCCGCGCCGAACAGGCCGACGAAGTCGTCGGCCCCAATTTCACCGAATTGTGGATCAGCCTCGACGAGAAAGCGGACTATGACACATCGGTTGCGCGCATCCGGGAGGTGATCGCAGGCTATCCGGGCCTGTTCCGCGACGTGCTCACCTATTTGCGCGAACGCATCAAGGAGGTGCTGACCGGCGCGGGTGCGACGATCGTCGTGCGCATCTATGGGCCCGATCAGGCGGAATTGCGCGCGGCGGGCACCCGCGTGCGCAATGCGATCGATAGCATCCCGGGGGTTTCCGACCTCAAGCTGGAGAGCCAGACGCTGGTGCCGCAGATCCGCATCCGCCCGCGGCCAGCCGAGCTGGCGCGGCTCGGTTTGTCGGCAGGCGAGGTGCGCCGGCAAGCACAATTGCTCATCGCCCAAGCGAAGGTTGGCGAAGTTTACCGCGACCAGAAGGCTTTCGACGTTGCGGTGTGGGGCGAACCGGCGGTGCGCAACAATGTTCACGCGCTGCGCGACCTGATGATCGAGGTGCCCGCTCCCGGCGGTATTGGCGCGGGGACCGGGAACATGTCGCCGGGCGGCGGGGCAGCGGTACGGCTTGGCGATATCGCCGGCATCGCGATCGTTCCGGCCCCCAATGAGGTGAAGCGCGAGAACGGCCAGCGCCGGCTCGATGTCACGATGAACGTCGCGCAGGCGGATCTCGGGACCGTCGCCAAGGCGGTGAGCAGCGCGGTCGCGAAGGTGCCGTTCGCGACCGGCTATCACCCTCAAGTGCTCGGCGAATATGCCGCGCTGAAGGAAGCCCGCGGGAGGCTCTGGAGTATTGGCGCAATATGCCTGATCGGCATCCTGCTGCTGGTCTGGATCGAGTTTCGCTCGCGTCGGATCACCGCGCTGGTCGGCGTCAGCCTGCCCTTCGCACTGGTTGGCGGGGTGGTCGCGGTCGCGCTCACAGGCGGAATATTGTCATTGGGGTCGCTGGTCGGCTTCGTCACCGTCATCGGCATCGCCGCGCGTAACGGCATCATGCTGCTGTCGCACTATCAGCACCTTGAACGGCATGAAGGCATGGGCTTCGGCCTTGAGCTCGCCTTGCGTGGTGCCGAGGAGCGACTGGTCCCGATCCTGATGACCGCCGCCTGCGCCGGCCTCGCGCTCGTGCCCTTGATCTTGGCCGGCAACGCCCCCGGCCATGAAATCGAACATCCGATGGCGATCGTGATCCTCGGCGGTCTCATCTCCTCGACCGCGCTCAACCTCCTCCTGCTCCCGGCACTCTATGCGCGCTATGGCAAGGAACGCCCCGCGCCGCCTGTCACTGGCCGGCAGGAGCCAGCTGCATGATCCGCTGCTTTGCTCCTTTGCTGGCGCTGCTTGCCGCTGCCTGCATGAGCGTCTCCAAGCCGCCGGCGCTCACCGCTGCGCCCCGCGCGACCGGCGCGTTCGCGCCATTTCCCGTCACCTCGATTGCGCCAGTTCCCGATGACTGGTGGCGGCTCTACGACGATCCCGCGCTCGACGCGCTGGTCCGTGCCTCGCTCGCTGCCAATGCGGATCTTCGGGCTGCTTACGCCAACCTCGATGGCGCGCGCGCGGCGCAGCGCCAGGCTCAGGCCGCGCGGCTCCCGCAGACCACGATTGAAAGCGCGCTCGGCGTTGACGATCCCGCCTCACAGCCAAGCGCATCGGGCAATGTGCCGGCGACCGATTATGACATCGCGGCGACCGCGAGCTGGGATATCGATCTGTTTGGCCGGCTCCGCTCGGCCGCGACCGCGGCGCGCGCCGATGCCGAGGCCCTCGCCGCCGTCGCCGACGGACTGCGCGTTGCCGTGGTCGCCGATACGGTGCTGGCCTATGTCGATCTCTGCGGGACGACGCGCGCGATCGGTGTCGCGCGGGAGGTTGCCGCGGTGCAGGATCGCGGGGTCGCATTGGTGCGCGAGCAGCTCCGTGCGGGTGAAGTATCGCCGCTGGAAGTCTCACAGGTGGCGACCATCGCGGCCACGACCCGCGCGGCGATCGCGCCGTTCGAAGCGCAGCGCGCCAATGCACTGTATCGACTCGCGACACTGCAAGGTCGCCCGCCGGCCGAGGCCCGCGCCTATCGCTTCACCTGCTCCGCCGCGCCCCGGTTGCGCACCGCGGCGCCGGTCGGCGACGGGACCACGCTGCTCCTGCGCCGCCCCGACGTCCGCGAAGCCGAGCGCCGGCTCGCTGCAACAGCGGCCCGGGTCGGCGTCGCACGCGCGGACCTTTATCCGCGCGTCAACCTGGGCGGTGCGCTCGGACTCCTATCGGGAGGCTTGAAAGCGGTCGCCTCGCCGCTCGTCACCTGGGCGTTTCCCAATCAGGGGCCGGCTCGCGCGCGGCTCGAACAGGCCCGCGCGGCCGAACGCGCGGCGCTCGCGGGATGGGATAGCGCGGTCCTGCGCTCACTCCGCGAGGTCGAGACCGCATTGGCCGCCTATGATGCGGAAGTGCGCCGGAACCGCGATCTGGCGCTCGCCTCACGCGAGGCGCAGAATTATGCCCGTCGCGCCAGCGCGCGCGTCCGCCTTGGCGATGCGCCAGGGCTGCTTCAGGTCGATGCCCGGCGTGCGATGGCCGAGGCCCTGCTGCGCGAGGCCCAGTCCGATCTCGTCGTGTCGCAAAACGAGGTCGCGCTGTTTCGGGCATTGGGTGGAGGTTGGCGTACAGATGCGGGTGCGCGATAGGGGGCGGCATGCGGATATTGATCGTCGAGGATGATGCCGAGACCCGCGCATTCGTCGCGCAGGGGTTGAGCGAGGCCGGCCATCAGGTCTCGGTCAGCGACGACGGTCGCGATGGCCTGTTTCAGGCGACCGGCGGCGAGTTCGATGCCATTGTGCTCGATCGCATGCTGCCGGGCCTCGACGGCCTTGCATTCGTCAAGGCGCTGCGCGCGGCGGGCGGCGCAACCCCGGTCCTGATGTTGACCGCGATCGGCGGTATCGCCGATCGCGTCGAAGGGCTCGAAAGCGGAGCCGATGATTATCTCGTGAAGCCATTTGCGTTTTCGGAACTGGCCGCGCGGCTCAATGCGCTCGCGCGCCGTCCGACGGCGCTCGACAGCGAGGGCGCGCATCTGCTCAAAATTGGCGATATCGTGCTCGACTGGCACCGGCGCACCGTCGAGCGTCGTGGACGGCGCGTCATCCTGCAACCGCGCGAATTTGCACTGCTTGCCGAACTGATGCGCAACCCGCGGCGCGTGATGACGCGCACCATGCTGCTCGAGCGGGTATGGGATTTCGATTTCGACCCCAGGACCAACATCGTCGAGACGCACCTGAGCCGGTTGCGCTCCAAGCTCAACGCCGGTTTCGACGAGGATGCGATCGAGACGGTGCGCGGGGCCGGCTATATGATCCGGGGCGAGTAGATGTTCGCTCGCCTGTGGCGCTCGACCTTCGGCGTCGTGGCGCTGGTGGCACTGGCGTTCACCGCCGCGACGATCGCGATCGGCGGGATCGCTTATGAGGTAACGCATGAGGCGCTCGAGGAGCAGCTCGATCACCGTGTCAGGGTGGAAACTCACGCCCTGCTCGCCGAGACCCGCGCAGGCGGGTTGGCGGGGATCGCAGATGCCATCCGGCGGCGAGAGGAAGCGCGCACGGCCTCAAGCCTCGACTATGTGCTCATCGACCGGGCTGGACGGACGATCGCCGCGACGCTTGTGCCATCGGTTCAGCCGAAGCGCGGCTATGAGGAGCATTTCCGCTTTCGTCGCGGTCGCTATGCCGGTGTCGGCCAATCGCTGGCCACGCCGCTTCCGGATGGACTGCTCGTCGTGGTCGCCGACCGCAGCGATCTGGAGGACATTGACCGCACGCTGGAGCGCCTGTTCATCGTCGCGCTCGGTGCGATGCTTGCGCTCGGTATCGCCGCCGCCGCGCTGATCGGATGGCTCACGCGGCGACGCCTGTCGCGCATCGACGCCACCGCGAAGGCGATCATCGCAGGCGATCTGGCCCAGCGCGTCCCCGGCGACAGATCGGGAAGCGAGTTCGATCGACTCGCCGCAACGCTCAACCGGATGCTTGATCGCATCGCCGCGCTGATGGAAAATCTGCGGCAGGTCTCAACCGACGTGGCGCACGACCTTCGCACACCGCTCACCCGGCTCTGCAACCAGCTCGAACGCGCCGTCACGTCCGAGGGCGATGCTGATCGAGTGGCCGCGATCCGTGCCGCACGACAACAGGCGGATGAGCTCATGGAAATCTTCTCGGCGGTACTGCGCATCGCCGAGGTTGAAGGACTTATCGAACACCAGGCGCTGGCACCGGTTGATCTGTCGGCGCTGCTCGAAGAGATGGCCGACACCTACCGCCCGGACTTCGAGGCCGGCGAACGCCGCCTCATGACCAGCATTTCGGCCGGGCTGCAGGTCCGTGGCGATCGCCGGTTGCTGGCTCAGGCGATATCGAACCTGCTGGAAAACGCGCTGCGTCACACGCCGGTCGGCACGACTGTAAGGCTAGCAGGCACCTCAATAGCGGATACCATCGAGGTCACGATTGAAGACGACGGCCCAGGCGTTTCGCCTGCCGACGCACAGCGACTGTTCCAGCGCTTTGCCCGCGCCGAAGTATCACGAACGACCGAGGGACACGGGCTCGGCCTGGCACTGGTGCGCGCGATTGCGATACGGCACGGCGGCGAGGCGGTTCTTTCTCGATCCGTAGACGGGTTCGGCGTCGCTATTCGCTTTCCGCATATTCGCTAATCCGGCCGCGAGCGGGGTTTGTCCGTGAGGCAGGTCCGTTCTCTTCCGGGGCCGAGCACGCCCGCGACTAGGGGAGTTCGAACGGCTCCGCCTTGCCACTCTTCTAACATCGATGCCCGATCAGCACCGTACAACTGAAATCCTGTCGGGGTCAGGATATCTGATTTGCGATCGCCTGGCGGTTGTTGCACCGGCCCGCGCCAAACCGCTCCCGACGGTGAGGTACACCGGCCGTTAAATTGGCCTGTCGAGTTGGACGCGTTGAGATCCCGGATAGATGCGAAATGACGCAATGACGTCAATTGGCGCTGGGGGTGACGTTCGCAGGAACCATCGCCGCCCGAAGCTGTTGACTCGGTTGGTCGTCATGCAGGGCGTGCTTCGATGATAGCGAAGAATTCTGCGTGGATTTCGGCCTTCGCAATGAGCTTCGTGCTGGCGAGCCCGGCTTTCGGCCAGGCGCAACCGGTAGCCGACCCCACCAAGGCGGCCAATCAGCCCGCCGGACCACCCCAGGATAAGCCGCCCGCGCCGTCACCATCTCCCTTCACGTTTACCGTCAATTACGATCTCGATCTGCTGGACAATCTAAGCGGCGGGCGGTCACGGGGGATAGGCCATGCCGACCTCCTGAAGGGCTCGCTTGGCTATGACGGGAACCTGCAAGGGCATGAGGGACTGAGTGCGCTCGTCAGCCTCGAGCACAGCTTTGGTTCCGACTTCACCCCGCGGCGCATCGGCGGCTTCCAGGCTGTCACATCGATCGAGGCGCATCCCGCCGCAACACGGCTCTATGAAGCCTGGGCGCAGCAGGATTTTCTCCAGGGCCGGGCCGGGGTCAAGGTCGGGCTTATCGACCTCAACACCACTTTCGACGTCCAGGAGACAGCGGCGCTGTTTCTGAACGCGGCCGATGGCACGGGCACCGACCTCGCCGACACCGGGGTCAACGGCCCGTCGATCTATCCTACCACTGCCGCCGCGATCACTGGTTTCTGGCGCCCGAATAGCGACTGGACGCTGCAACTTGGCGTCTTCGATGCGACGGCGGGGGATCCGCGTCACCGATCGGATTTCGTTGCCGTAAAGCTTCGCGGCGCGCTGGTCATTGCGCAGGTCGAGCGCCGGTTCGGCGATACGGCGCGTGTCGAAGTCGGGGCATGGGACTATACCAACAGCTTCCCGGCGCTCGACCGCCTCGGCCCGGATGGCGCGCCGCGTCATGTTCATGGAAATGCCGGCGCCTATGGCCTTATCGAAGGCCGGCTTCTCAAACGCGGCGAGGAAGGGGAGGGGCTCAGCGGATGGTTGAGGATCGGATTTGCCAATGGCGATATCAACCCTGCGCGCCGTTATTTAGGCGCGGGTCTCGTCTACATTGGGCCAATTCCCGGTCGCGACAAGGATGAGGCGGGCGTTGCGGTCACCGACGTCGGATTTGGTGGAGGCGCGCGCGTCGCCGCCCTGCAGGAAGGGCGCCAGGCGACGGGGCATGAGACCGTGGTCGAGGCGACATATCGCTATGCCTGGAAGGACTGGCTCGCCGTCCAGCCCGACGTGCAATATGTCATCCGTCCGCATGGTGACCGGCACATCGACAATGCACTGATGATCGGCGTTCGGCTGGCTTTTACCTGGTCGAAGTAAGCGTCTGATTTACGGAGTGCTCGGCGCCTTTGTTACCGCCTTGCTCTCGGCCTGGGCAGGGCAGGCGTTACCGCGATCGAAGCACGCACGAACGATGTCGCCCGGCGTGATCGTCCAGCTCACCTTAGCCGCATAATCAGCGCAATTCTGATCGCGCGCGAGGTAAATTTCGGGAAGGTAAGCGTGCGCGGTCTCGATCAGCTGACCTCCCGCGCGGCGGTGCTCAACCCTTATGCCCGGCGGCGATAGCAATGTGCTTCGGCCGAGCCGGCAAACCCGGCCGGCGACAAGCTGACCGCCATCGGTCTTGGAGATCGCCGGCGCGCCAAGGCTGAAATAGCTTGAACCCTTGGCCTCGGTGATGACCTTGACGCTTTCCCGCGAAACGCCGGCGCATGCCACGACCAGGAACAGAATCGCGAAGGCGAATATCCGCTGAGGCGGCATCTGGTCGATGATGGCCATGCGCCGCATATACGTTTGCCAGGCGTCTAGGTTCAAATCGTCGGTCGCGCTCGTATGGCAATGGCAGGCCCGCTGGGTCGGACACGCCGGACTTTATTCGAGGGGCCGGTTTCGGCGCTTGCCCCAGATGCGTTCGTGCTCGCGGCGCCGGTGGCGCACGAAAAGGAAGGCGGTCGTCGCCAGCGCGACCATGAGCAGGACAAGAAGTGCGTAGGCGATCTCCAGCCGTAGCATACCAGTCAATCCGTCCTGTTCATCGGGTGACACCTCACGCTTTGACCGTCACCAACGTTCGCACTGTGCGGGGTCCACGTTGGAAACCAATAGCAGGCAAACCGACATGAGGTCTGCAAGGTTTGAGTGTCGCAACTCGTCTTTATCTTACAATTTCTGATGACCAGCCGCGCGCCTGACCGCCGCTACAAACCCCGTGAGTAGCGTGCCGGCGGTCAGCTTCGCTGCCCGTGGAGCGACATCATCACCCAGAGACGACCGCCGGGGAAAATGTCCGTAAACGGGAATGCGCGCATATTGGATCGAAAGGCAGTTGCGCTGGCGGAAGCGCTCGGATTTCCTGTTCCGCGAATGTGAGGGATGCCATGACAATCGCCCGGTGGGAATATTGGACGGTCGCCAACATGCTGATCTCTACGCATGGCGATGCCGCTGAGGAAAAAGCGCAGCTGCGCATTACCCAGGCGCGCGAGAATCACGAGACGGCGGAGGTGATCGTATGGACCGAGATTCTCGCGAAGATCGAGGAAATACGGCTCGGACCCACAGGCAAACTGGTATCATGAGATTCTGGATCGCCGCGCTTGCGCTGGCAACATTGGCAACGCCCTCGATATCGGATGCGCGTGGCCGCCCCAGATATAGCCACAGCTACAGTCACGGCCACGCCGATGGATCGGGCTATTATCTTGCGCGCAGCAGGCATCATGTTCGCCGACCGGTACGCGCATTTCAGGCACCTGCCGGCGCGAGCGCGCAATGCCGCGATGGCTCGTGGAGCTTTAGCGAAAGCCGCCGCGGCACCTGTTCCTGGCATGGCGGAGTGAGCCGCTGGCTTTAACCGTCAGCGCGGGTTAATCATGAACTGGGTCTGATACGACGATTATACCGGCCCATCTAGGGGAGTTGAGAATATGAAGCATATCCTGCTTGCCGTTTCAGGGCTGCTGATGGCGCCCCTCGCTCTTTCCGCGGCGCCCGCCCATGCGCAGGCAGCACGCAACTACGATTGCACCAAACCGGGCAACGCCAACAAGACCGCTTGCAAATCCGCAGTCGCGGCGGCGGCAAAGCCTGCGCCGAAAACCCGCAACTATGATTGCACGAAGGCGGGCAACGCAAACAAAGCGGCCTGCAAAGCCGCGGCGGCTCCAGCGGCGCCGGCACCGGCTGCGGCAAAGCCTGCGCGCAATTATGACTGCTCGAAGGCCGGCAATGCCAATAAGGCGGTCTGCAAGGGGGCGGCAACCACTGCCCCGGCCCCACGCGCAACCCAGCCGGCCCCCGCATCGCGTCCTGCGCCAGCTGCGCCGACCAAGGCAGCGCCTGCGCCCGCACCGCGCGCTCCTGTGGCCGGGCAGAACACCAATCCCGGTGGCCCTAATGGCGCGACTGCGAAATGCCGCGATGGGTCGTACAGCTTCTCTGCCCATCGCTCGGGCACCTGCTCGCGCCACGGCGGGGTTGCCCAATTCTATTGATCACATGAATATGCGATGCTCGCTTTCAATGGCAGCAGCGCAGCCGAGCATTTCCGCCGCGCAACGAAAGGCGCGCGGTGGAGATGTTCAGCGACAAGACGGCAGTTGGCAACGCCAGTCGCGTGAAATCTATGATCGTGGTTCGTCGCTCGCACCGAACGCCTGCCGATGCGACCGGACCCAGGTCTCGACATCGGTAGGCTGAAAGCCATCCAGACCCGATTTTGCGACGTAGGGATGAGCGATGATCGCATCGGCATCGTCTGGATGCGCTGCGAAGTAGCGGAACTTCGACGCCACGCGCTGGCCGACGCCGGCCCCCATCGCGGCATCGACCTCACGCTCGAACTCGTCCAGCGGCTGGCCGCGATAGCGGATGGTCCGGCCAAGACCGGCGCTGACACGAGCAGCCAGTTCCTCCCCCGTCAGGCTTTCCGACCCGGCGATGCGATGATCGCCGCCCATCGCGCTGCGCTCCAGCAGCGTCAGCGCCGCTTCGGCGCAGTCGTCGGCGGATGTCCAGGCGATGCGTTGCGACGCCGGGATCGGCGGCGCGAAGACGCCATCCGCGATGATCTCGGCAAGCGCCGAGGGTTTGAGCAGATTGTCGAGATACATCGTCGGCCGCACGATCGCGAACGGCAGGCCGGAGGCACGCGCGGCGTCTTGGACCATCTGGTTGGCGACGAAGCTCGGCTCCTCGCAGGGAGCCGGCCGGCTGGCGCTGGCGAGTTTCAGGACGAAGGAGCGTATGCCGGCCGTCTTGAAGGCGGACAGCGCATTCTCCGCCTGCGCTACCATCACCTCGGCCGGGCCGATCGGCACCTGAAGCACGGCATGGTCGATGCCGGCGCAGGCCACGCGCAGCGAGGCGGTATCGCCGAGATCGCCTTCGGCGAGTTCGACACCGGACGCGACCAGCGCCGCCGCTCGCTGCCGATCGCGCACCAGCGCGCGAACGGTAAGGCCCCGCGCCAGTGCGGTGCGGCTGACGACACCGCCCTGCACGCCGGCGGCAAGGAAGACGAGAATAGGTTTCGATCGGTCGATCATGGACATGGACTGCTCCTGCAACACGGCCTGTCGGAGCAGCATCGTCGTCAACGGCGCCGATCAGACCCATAAGCACGACGCGCGTGCGGGACTGTCGGGGATCGCATCGGCTGGATGCGAATAGAGCTTTCCCACGGGAAAGGGCTTGGGCCTACCCAGACCAAGCCTGCCATTTCGACGGCGGCGATTATGCCAGCGCTGAAATCTGCGTCAATCCGCATCCATCTGACCGCTTTGCGGTGACCAAGGACGGGGGTACCGGAATCGGCATCCCCGATTCCGGCGCGCTCGCCTCCGCCAGTTCTTCGCCGCGGTTCGCCATAGCCCGCCCATCTGAATCTTCAGTTACGCGCGGCAATATCATAGCTATGGAGATCCTCGACCTTGCCTAACCATGTCACGCGACAAAGGAGCATTCCTTTGCCGGCTGATGATGACGGCCGCGGGCATAGCGTTCGCGCTGTCCGGCTCGTTTCCGGTCTGGAGCTTCTGGCTCAAACTGCCGGGCCGCAGAGCAAACAGGTTCCGGTTGATCCAATTGACGGAGGATACGGCACGCGACATGCTAGATGTCGCAAAGTTGATGGGATTGTGCGTGTCAAATGAGGGGGCTGGCTGAAACGTCCCTCCATCATCCTATCCTTCGGGCGAGAACGCCCGTGGTGGCCTCCCTCCTTGCGCTCGCCGCGGCAACTCCTCTTGCTGCCGAAGCGTCGGAAGTCCGCGCCGAGACGACCCTGCAGACGGCTTTGCTTCAGCTCGCCGCGCGCAGCGGGGAGGAAATCGTCAGCCTGGAACCCGGCCTGCGCGCGATTCGCGTCCATTTGCCGCCGGCGAGTCTGCCGCTTGAGACGGCGTTGCGGCAGATGTTGCGCGGCACGGGCTATCGCGCCGAGCGGATCGGGCCACACGGCTATCGCATCGTGCGGATCGCGCCACGCCGCGCGGCACCTGTCGTGCCGTCGTCCCCGGTGCCAGGGGACGCGCCGGATGTGATCGTCACCGCCAGCAAGCAGCATGTGCCGCTGCTGCGCTTTCCCGCCTCGATCACCAACGTCGTCTCGCATGCCGATGCCATGACCGGCCCCACCTCGAGTATCGCTGATGCGGTGCGCTCGACCCCGGTGCTCCAGGCCACCGCGCTCGGCGTCGGACGCGACAAGATCTTCATCCGCGGGATCGCCGACAGCAGCTTCCCCGGCATGACCCAGGCGACGACGAGCTATTATCTCGATGACGTGCAGATGAATTATTCGACCCCCGAACCGGGGCTCGCGCTGGTCGACGTGCGCGGGATCGAGGTGATGGAGGGGCCGCAGGGGACGCTTTACGGTGCGGGCGCGATCGGCGGGATCGTGCGGATCATTCCCAATCCCGCGCAGCCGGGCGTGTACCACGCCGGCATTACCGCGAGCGCCAGCGCGACCGTCGACGGCAGCCCGGGCGGGGACATTTCGGGCTTCGTCAATCTGCCGTTCGCCGGCGATAGCGCGGCGGTGCGGCTAGTTGGCTATCGCGCGCACGAGGGCGGCTATATCGACGACCCCACGCTCGGCCGCCGTGCGATCAACGAGCTCGATCGCGTCGGCGGGCGCGGCGCGGTGCGGGTCGAGATCGGCAATGGGTGGCAGATCGACGCGAGCGTGCTGGGGCAGCGCAATTCGTCCGGCGACGCGCAATATGTCGATTCGGGCAGCAATGAGTTGATCCGCTCGGCGCGGATCGCGCAGCCTTATTGGAACAGCGTAGTGCTTGGCCGCGTGCATATCCGCAAGCGGTGGGATAGCGGGCTCGAATTCGTCTCGGTGAGCGGCGTCAGCCAATATGACGCCGATGACTGGTTCGATGCGACTCCGCGCCGCTCCCGCTATGCTGTTGCGTACAAGACGACCCGTGCCGATCTGCTTTGGACGCAGGAGATTCGGTTGAGCCAGTCGCGGCCTGACGGCCAATCCTGGGTGGTCGGCGCGGCGATCTTGCGCAACCGCGATGCGCTCAACCGGCTGCTGGGTCCAACGCGCGATCCGATCGAGATCATCGGCGTCACCAACGTGTCGCAGAATCTGTCGCTGTTCGGCGAATTCACCGAGCCGCTCACGCGCCGCCTGTCGGTAACGATCGGGGTGCGTGCTACCCGGGCGCAGGTCGATGGCTCGCCTTCGATCAAGCCGCGCGCCGGCGATCTGGTGCGCGGGCGGGTGACGCGGCGCGTCGATCCGACTTTGGCTTTGTCGTGGCAGCTCGCGCCGCGCATCTCGATCTACGCGCGCTATCAATCGGGCTTTCGCACCGGCGGCCTCGCGGTGGCACGCGGGATCGGGCGCGTGGCGGAGTTCAAATCCGATCGTATCGAAATGGGTGAGGTGGGCGTGCGGCGCCTACGCGAGGGCACCACCGGGGTCGATGTCAGCGCGGCGCTGTCCTACGCGCGCTGGCACGATATCCAGGCCGATCTGATCGACCGGCGCGGCCAACCGTTTACTGCCAACATCGGCAATGCGCGAATCCTGACCGCCGAAGTTAGCGCGAACTGGGCGCCTGTGGCACCTTTGAGATTCGACCTATCCGCGCTCTACACCGCAAACCGTGTCATCGGCCCTTTCGCCTCCTCTTCACACATCCATAATCGACGCCTGCCCGATACGCCGCCGTTCAGCGCGCACGGTGGGTTTAATTATAGTTGGAGCGCGCTCGGCGGCGTGATGCGGCTGGGCGCTGCGATCGATCATATTGGGCGCTCAGTGTTGGGGTCGGGTCGAAATTTTGACATCGGGCAGGGGCGCTATACGGCGGTTTCGGCGCGAGCTGAGTGGACCCGTCGCGATCTGACGCTGTGGCTTGCCGGGGACAATCTCACTAACGGCCGGGGTAACCGCTTCGCGTTCGGCAATCCCTTCACGCTCGCCAACCGCGATCAGCGCACCCCGTTACGCCCGGCGATGGTGATGCTGGGGATGAAAATTGAACGATAAGGGACTTGGTCCAGGGTCGAAGGGGCCCGTCAGTGCGGATGGCGGCGACGTGGCTGGCCTTCCTCGCGTTCGTTGTGCTGGGCGAGGCTATCGATCAAGCACGGGAGGGGCGGAGGGGCGGAGGGGCGCTTGGCTGCTACACCTGGTCTGTGCCTGGCGCTCGCGTTTCTTTATCCGATCAGCGACCGGCGCGGCCTGTGGCTCGAGCGCGAGCCCTATATCGAATTCTGGCAGCGGGCGGCGCAGCGCAACGAGGTTGGGGACGGCGCCGATGGTTAAAGCCGCCGCGGCCAGATGGTGGCAACTTTCAACGCAAACGCCCGCGCTGCCGGCATGGAGATTACTCCCGGCGTGCCCGCCGCGATGCGCAAGGCGCGCAAGAGGTGAGGTTAAAAGTAACGCCATGTCAGAATTTTCGTTAACGGTAATGTAACATGGCGTTGCTTCTGTCTTTGCCGAACGGCAATGATAAGATGGCCCCGCCCGCTGGCGACCCGAAAGGAAAGCGAAAGTGCGCTTTCGCAATCTGGTTCAGGCTCTGGAGGATCGAGATCTGTCGTTGCCCCCTAATTGCCTGACGAGGCCTCGCGGGTTTGGGTGATGTACT
>NZ_MKRR01000162.1:10147-31256 GCF_001897045.1 Sphingomonas sp. 66-10 | reverse complement strand
TGGCCAGATCTTGGTCGTCTTCGCGATCGTGCTCGCCGGCATTTGGTTCGCGACGCAATGGGCGGCTGCAGAGCTCGGTTATCAGACCGAACTTGGCGCGCCCTGGGCAGTGATCGATGGCATTCCAGTCTATCAGCCGTGGGCGATCTTTCTCTGGTGGTATCACTTCGACGCTTACGCGCCGCATGTCTTCGATCGCGCTGGCGCGATCGCGGGTGCCAGCGGTTTCGTGGGGTGCGGCGCAGCCGTCGCCGGCTCACTATGGCGCGCGCGACAGCGCCGCAATGTGGCGACTTACGGCTCGGCGCACTGGGCTTCCCTTCGAGAGACCAAGGCCGCTGGCCTTTTCAGCGACGACGGCATCTTTCTCGGCCGACTGGGCGAGCGCTATCTCCGGCATGACGGCCCCGAACACGTCATGGCGTTCGCGCCAACGCGGTCCGGGAAGGGAGTCGGTCTCGTCGTGCCGACCCTTCTCGGCTGGTCGGGATCGACCGTCATCCACGACATCAAGGGGGAGAACTGGCAGCTGACAGCGGGTTGGCGCGCGCGCTTCTCGCACTGCCTGCTGTTCAACCCGACCGATGCCCGCTCCGCGCGCTACAATCCGCTGCTCGAGGTCCGTCGTGGCGCCGATGAAGTGCGGGACGTCCAGAACATCGCGGACATCCTCGTGGACCCGGAAGGCGCACTGGACCGGCGAAACCACTGGGAAAAGACGAGCCATTCTCTCCTCGTCGGCGCGATCCTGCACATCCTCTACGCCGACGCCGAAAAGACGCTCGCACGTGTAGCAACCTTCCTGTCCGACCCGCAGCGGCCTTTCGTCGCGACGCTGCGCGTGATGATGACGACCAATCATCTCGGGACGACCGACGCGCCGGCGGTCCATCCGGTCGTCGCATCGGCGGCGCGCGAACTGCTCAACAAGAGCGAGAACGAGCGGTCGGGCGTGCTCTCCACGGCGATGTCGTTTCTCGGCCTCTATCGTGATCCGACCGTGGCTGCGGTGACCGCTGCATCCGACTGGCGCATCGCCGACTTGGTCGAGGGCGACCACCCCGTCTCGCTATACCTCGTCGTGCCGCCCTCCGACATCAGCCGCACGAAGCCGCTGATCCGGCTGGTTCTCAACCAAATCGGGCGTCGGCTCACCGAGCATCTCCACGCCGAGAACAAGCTTGGCCGCCATCGCCTGCTGATGATGCTCGACGAGTTCCCAGCGCTCGGCCGCCTGGATTTCTTTGAGACGAGTCTGGCCTTCCTGGCCGGCTACGGGGTCCGCACCTTCCTGATCGCGCAGAGCCTCAACCAGATCGAAAAGGCATATGGCGAGCACAACGCGATCCTCGACAACTGCCATGTCCGGGTAGCGTTTGCGACCAACGATGAACGCACCGCCAAGCGTATCTCCGACGCGCTCGGCACGGCCACCGAACAGCGCGCGATGCGCAACTATGCCGGCCACCGGCTCGCTCCCTGGCTCGCCCATGTCATGGTCAGCCGTCAGGAGACCGCGCGGGCACTGCTGACGCCCGGCGAGGTCATGCAGCTGCCGCCGGTGGACGAGCTTGTCCTCGTCGCCGGGCATGCGCCGGTGCGCGCGAAGAAGCTGCGTTACTATGAGGACCGCACGTTCAAAGCGCGCATCCTTCCTCCACCGGCGCTCGACAGCGGACGCTATCCCGATCTTCCAGCGGCGCGGTGCGACAACTGGCGCGATCATGTCCGAGGTACCGACGCTCGTCTCGGCGAGATCTCGGACGAGAGCGGGGAGGAGATTGGCGGCGGCCTCGAGCAGGTTCGGCATCCTGCCCACGAAGTCGAACAGGCAACAGCTGTCGACTTGTCGCCGGCAGATGCGTTGGGCCTCGGCGACGACGAAGGCGATACCGCCGCCGACAAGCGCGCAATGGACCAAGCCCGATCGCTGGCCGCGTCGCGTACCGTTTACGCCATCGATTCCGCATCGTCGCGTCCCGACGATCTTCAGCTGGACTTCTGACCATGGTCGAAAAGATCCGCCATCAGCTGTTCCTCCCCAAGCCGCTTAGCGACAGGCTCGAAGCGCTTGCGGCGAAACCGGGCGCATCGAAGTCGGCCATCCTCGTCGATGCGCTGACAGCCTGGCTCAATCGCCGCGGCGCATCTGAGCTCGACGATCGCTTCGGACTGCGGCTCGATCGGATGTCGACCGCGCTCTCCCGCATCGAGCGCGATGGCCATGTCATGCTCGAGACAATGGCTCTGTTCGTTCGGTTCGAACTCTCGATCCAGGCGCCGCTCGCCGATGGCGATCAGGCTGGTCGCGCGGTCGGTCGCGAGCGGTTCGAGGCGTTCGTCGCGCAGGTCGGCAGGCAGGTCGCTGCCGGTAAGCGCACCATCGCCACGGAGCATGACCGATGAGTGGATCGCTTGCCCGCGACCGCCGCCGCGCGATGCTACGCACCGCCATGGGGCCGGACATCGCCCTGGCGCTCGCCGACGCTCACGTCGTCGAAATCATGGTCAACCCGGACGGCGCGCTTCGGCTCGACCGCCTGGGAGAAGGCCGGGTCGATACGGGCGTCAGGATGGAGCCAGATCAGGTCGAGCGCATCATCCGCCTCGTCGCCAGCCACGCTCGCGCCGAAATTCATGGAGATCGGCCGATTATCTCGGCGGAGCTGCCACCTTATGCCGAAGGCCGCGCCGGTGAACGCTTCGAAGGCGTGCTCCCGCCGGTCTCGACGGGGCCGTGCTTCTCGATCCGCAAGCCCGCCGAGCGACTCCACACGCTGGACGACTATGTGGCCGACGGGATCATGACGGCGGCGGCGGCGGATGCCCTGCGTGCCGCCGTGACGCAGCACTTCAACATCCTTGTCGCCGGCGGCACGAGCTCGGGCAAGACCACGCTCGCCAACGCGCTGCTTGCCGAGATGGGGCGGGTCGATGCCCGGGTGATCCTCATCGAGGACACACGTGAGCTGCAGAGCCCGCTGCCCGATACCGTCGCCCTGCGGACGCGCCCCGGCGTGGTGTCGATGACCGACCTGGTCCGATCGACCATGCGGCTCCGGCCTGATCGCATCATCGTCGGCGAGGTTCGCGGCCCCGAAGCCCTCGACATGCTCAAGGCCTGGAACACCGGCCACCCGGGCGGGATCGCCACCGTCCACGCGAACAGCGCGATCGCCGCCCTCTACCGGATCGAGCAGCTCGTCCAGGAGGCCGTCATCACGGTCCCCCGCCAGCTGATCGCGGAAGCGATTGACATAATCGTCTTCATCGCCGGCCGCGGCACCCAGCGCCGGATCGCCAGCATAGCGCGGGTCGGACCACTCGACCCCGACACCGGCGCCTACCCCCTCACCGAGCTTCTCGCCCCCCGCAACCAAGGAGATTAATCATGACTGTCATCAGGATTCCTGACCGCCGCACCACCTTCATTGCCGGCGCCGTCATCGGCCTCGGACTGGCGATCGCCACCAAGGCGCACGCCGCCGGAACCGGGATGCCGTGGGAACAGCCGCTGCAGCAGGTGCTGGATTCAGTCCAGGGTCCCGTTGCCAAGATCGTGGCGGTGATCATCATCATCGTCACCGGCCTGACCCTCGCCTTCGGCGAGACCGCCGGGGGCTTCCGCCGTCTGATCCAGATCATCTTCGGCCTGTCGATCGCCTTCGCGGCATCGAGCTTCTTCCTGAGCTTCTTCAGCTTCGGCGGCGGAGCGCTGATCGCGTGAGCGAGCATATCGAAGGTTTCGAGGTTCCCATCCACGGGAGCCTCGGAGCGCCGATCCTCCTCGGCGGTGCCCCGCGCGGCCTCGCGATCGTCAACGGGACGCTCGCGGCGGCGATCGGTCTCGGTCTCCAGCAATGGATCGCAGGGATCGTCGTCTGGGCGGTCGGGCACAGCATCGCGGTCTTCGCGACCCGTCGCGACCCGGCCTTCGCTCCCGTCCTGATCCGTCACCTAAGACAGAAGGGCTATCTCGCATGCTGAGCCTGCGTGAATACCGCCACGGCGCCGATCGTCTTGCCGACCATCTTCCCTGGGCCGCACTGGTGGCGAAGGGTGTGATCCTCAACAAGGACGGCAGCTTCCAGCGGACGCTGTCGTTCCGCGGACCCGATCTCGAAAGCGCGACCGAGGCGGAGCTCGTATCCGCCTGCGCCCGGGCAAACAATGTCCTCAAGAGGTTCGGCACCGGCTGGGCGCTGTTCTTCGAGGCCGAACGCAGGGACGCTCTCGGCTATCCGGGCAGCGCGTTTCCGGACCCGGTCTCATGGCTGATCGACGAGGAACGACGCGGGCGCTTCGAGGCGGAAGGCGCCCATTTCGAGAGCCGCTACCATCTTACCCTCGTCTGGCTTCCTGCGGCGGACGGCGCTGATGTGGCGGGCCGATCGCTGGTCGACCGCCCCGATGCGGCGGAAGGCCGCGACTGGCAGGCTGCGCTGGCGACCTTCGTCGCCGAGACGGACCGCGCGCTCGATCTGTTCGCCGCCTTCATGCCGGAGGTCCGCGCGCTCTCGTCCGACGAGACGCTGACCTATCTGCACGGCACCATCTCGCATCGGCATCACCGCGTCTCCGTGCCCGAGACGCCGATGTACCTCGATGCGCTTCTGGCGGACACGCTGCTGGTCGGCGGACTGGAGCCGAAGCTCGGCGACCGCCATCTGCGCACGCTTACGCTCGTCGGCTTTCCCAACGTCAGCCGGCCCGGAATCCTGGACGCGCTCAACGAGGCGGATTTCGCCTATCGCTGGGCCACGCGCTTCATCGCGCTGGACAAAACGGACGCGACGAAGCTCCTGACCAAGCTGCGTCGGCAATGGTTCAACAAGCGCAAGTCGATCACCGCACTGCTGCGCGAAGTGCTGTACAATCAGCCCGCCCAGCTCCTCGACAGCGACGCGGACAACAAGGTCGTCGATGCCGATCTTGCCCTTCAGGCGCTCGGCGGTGATCACGTCTCCTTCGGCTATCTGACCACGACCATCACGGTCGCGGACGATGAACGCGCAATGGTCGAGGCCAAGATCCGGCAGGTCGAGCGGATCGTCGGCGGCCTCGGCTTCACGACGATCCGCGAGGGCGTGAACGCGGTCGAGGCGTGGCTGTCCTCGATCCCGGGCCATGTCTACGCCAATGTCCGGCAGCCGATCGTCCACACTCTGAACCTCGCCCACCTCATGCCGCTGTCGTCGGTCTGGGCTGGTCCGGTCGCGAACGGTCATCTCGAAGGGCCGCCCCTGCTGCTCGCACAGACCAGCGGATCGACGCCGTTCCGGCTGTCCACGCATGTGGGGGATGTCGGCCACATGATGGTCGTCGGGCCGACCGGCGCAGGCAAGTCGGTGCTGCTGGCCCTGATCGCGCTGCAGTTCCGCCGCTACCCCGACGCTCAGGTCTACATCTTCGACAAGGGTTTCTCGGCGCGGGCCGCCGTGCTGGCAATGGGCGGCGCGCATCACGCGCTCGGCGCAGACGCCGGATCGGACGGAGCGCTCGCCTTCCAGCCACTCCTGCGGATCGATGATCCGACCGAGCGGAGCTGGGCGGCGGAATGGATCGCCGCGCTGCTCGATGCCGAGCGGGTGGCCGTCACGCCCGAGGTGAAGGACGCTGTATGGTCGGCGCTCGGCAGCCTCGCGTCGGCACCGCCCGGCGAGCGGACGATGACCGGGCTGGCGCTGCTGCTCCAGTCGAACGCTTTGCGCACCGCGATCCAGCCCTACACGCTCGACGGACCGCACGGACGGCTTCTGGATGCGAGTGAGAGCGGGCTGGCGTTCGCCGACGTCCAGTGCTTCGAGACCGAGGCGCTCCTCGGACAGGCGAGCGTCGTGGCCCCGGTGCTGACGTATCTGTTCCACCGCCTCGAGGAACGTTTCGACGGTCGCCCGACATTGCTGATCCTCGACGAAGCCTGGATCTTCCTCGACCATCCGCTCTTCGCCGCGCGTATCCGCGAGTGGCTGAAGACCCTCCGCAAGAAGAACGTGGCGGTCTTGTTCGCCACGCAGAGCCTCGCCGATGTCGCGGGCAGCAGCATCGCGCCGGCCATCATCGAGAGCTGCCCGCAGCGCATCCTGCTTCCCAACGACCGTGCGATCGAGCCCCAGAGCCGGGAGGCCTATGCGCGCTTCGGTCTCAACGATCGCCAGATCGAACTGGTCAGCCGGGCGACGCCGAAGCGGCATTATTACCTGCAGTCCGCGCGTGGGAACCGACTGTTCGAACTGGGTCTCGGACCGGTTGCGCTGGCGCTGTGCGGTGCATCCGACCCGGCCAGCCAGCGCCGCATCGACACCATCCTCGCCGAGACCGGCCCCGACCGGTTCGCGGCCGATTACCTGGCGGCCGCCGATCTCGGCTGGGCTGCCGACCTTCTCGCCGATTTCACCGCTCCCTGACCCCAAGCCCCGGAGACCCAAGATGACCAGAATCCCCTCGAAGAAGTATCTGTTGGCCGGCGCGCTCGTGATGGGTGTGCTGACGGCGGCTACGCCGGCACGAGCGCAGCTCACCGTGTTCGACCCGAGCAACTACAGCCAGAACGTCTCGACCGCGGCGCGGACGCTGCAGCAGATCAACAATCAGATTCAGATGCTGCAGAACCAGGCGCAGAGCCTGATCAACCAGGCCAGGAACCTGAGCACGATCACGTTTCCCGAGCTGCAAGCGATCACCCAGACGATCCAGCAGATCGACCAACTGATGGGACAGGCGCAGGCCATCCGCTTCCGCGTCGCCGGGCTTGACCAGCAGTTCCAGTCGATGTTCCCGAAGAGCTTCAATCAGGCGCTTACCGGCAACCAGCACGTCATCGCCACGCGTGCGCGCCTGGATGCTTCGATGGATGCGTACAGGCACACCATGACCGTCCAGGCACAGGTGGTCGAGAACGTCGCCGCAGACGCGAGCACGCTCAACGGCATCGTCCAGCGCAGCCAGGGTGCGCAGGGCGCGCTTCAGGCGCAGCAGGCCACGAACCAGCTTCTCGCACTCGTCGCCAAGCAGCAGTTCCAGCTCCAGACGCTGATGGCGGCACAGTACCGCGCCGACGCGATCGAGCGGGCAAGCCGCGCGCAGGCCCAGTCGGACGCGCAGGGCGCGACGAAGAAGTTCCTCGGCTCCGGCAACGCCTACACCCCCCAGTAGGCGCCGGCACGGCGTCGACGGATCTCGCCCCTCCGCCGACGTCGCCGCGGGGTGCGTCGCAGCTCTCCCAGGCGCGCCCCGCGGCATTTCTCCTCATCTCGTCAGGACATCACCGCCGTGAACGACCTCAACGTCATCGACATGTTTCTGCAGGCCTTCATCACCTACATCGACAGTGGGTTCGGCCTTCTCGGCGGCGACGTCAGCTTCCTCAGTCGGACGTTGATCGCGCTCGACATCACGCTGGCCGGTCTGTTCTGGGCGCTCGGCGGCGAGGACAATGTTCTCGGACGCCTAATCCGTAAGATCCTCTACATCGGCGCGTTCGCGTTCATCCTGAACAGCTTCTCGACGCTCGCCGACATCATCTTCCGCTCGTTCGCCCAGGCCGGGCTGACAGCCGGCGGGGGCGGGATGGCGGCGGCAGACCTGCTCAAGCCCGGTCGCCTCGCCGGAACCGGCTTCTCCGCGGCCTGGCCCCTGCTCGAGCAGGCCTCGCAGATGATGGGCTTCACCAGCTTCTTCGACAATTTCCTCACGATCATGGTCCTGCTGATCGCTTGGGTGCTCGTCATCCTCGCCTTCTTCATCCTGGCCGTGCAGATGTTCGTAACGATCCTCGAGTTCAAGCTGAGCTCGCTTGCCGGGTTCATTCTCGTCCCCTTCGCGCTCTGGAACCGGACGAGCTTCCTGGCGGAGCGCGTGCTCGGACACGTCGTCAGCTCCGGCATCAAGGTCATGGTGCTCGCCGTGATCGTCGGGATCGGCTCCAACTATTTCTCCCAGTTGACCACCGCCCTGCAGGGCCAGGAGCCCGATATCGGCCAGGCGCTGAGCCTCGTGCTCGCCAGCCTTGCGCTGTTCGGCCTCGGCATCTTCGGCCCCGGGATCGCCTCGGGTCTCGTCTCCGGCGCGCCGCAGCTCGGGGCCGGCGCAGCGCTGGGCACTACGCTCGGCGCGGGCGGAATCCTTGTGCTGGGCGGCGCCGGTGCCGCCGGCGCGGCGCGCGGGCTGGCAGCCGCCGGTCTAGGCGCAGTTCGCGCCGGCACCACGATGGGGTCCGCCGCGGGCACCGCCTACAGACTTGGCCAGGAAGCGAGCGGATCGGCATCGGTCGGCGCCGGCATGAAAGGCTTGGCGACCGCTGCATCCGGTGCCGCCCGCTCACGTATGTCTGCCGCGCTCGGGCTCGGCGAGGCAGCAGAGGCGGGACGGCAAGGTGCTTTCAACGCCATGGCCGGCAGGACGTCACCCGCTGCGGCCGGCGCCGCCGATGACGCCCGCAACATGCCCGGCTGGGCGCGCGCGATGAAGGACCAGGCGTCTGCCCGACACCACCGTCAGGCCGTCGTCCACGCTGTCGGCCAAGGCGATCGCGGCGGCGGCGGCGCCACCCCCGACATCAAGGAAAGGGAAGACTGATGATCTTCAAGAGAGCCGTGCAACGCTATGGGCGATCGCCCATCCCCGAAACGCCCTTCCAGCGGGCGGGGCAACTCTGGGACGAGCGGATCGGCTCCGCGCGCGTCCAGGCCCGCAATTGGCGGCTGATGGCGTTCGGCTGCCTCGGGATCACCACCGCGCTGTCGGGTGGGCTGCTTTGGCAGTCGCTGCAGAGCCGTGTCGTTCCCTATGTCGTCGAGGTCGACAAGCTGGGCGAGCCCCGCGCCGTGGCGCCCGCGGATGCAGGCTATCATCCGACCGACGCGCAGATCGCCTGGTTCCTCGGGCGGTTCATCACCAGCGTGCGGTCGGTCTCGCTCGATCCGGTGCTCATGCGGCAGGACTGGCTGTCCGCCTACGACTTCACCACCAGGCGGGGCGCCGTCTTCCTCGGCGACTATGCGCGGCTTGCCGATCCGTTCGGCCATGTCGGCGAGCGGACCGTGTCGGTGCAGGTGACGAGCGTCATCCGCGCCTCCGACCGGTCCTTCCAGGTGAAGTGGATCGAGACCAGCTACGAGCGTGCAGCGCCGGCCGGATCCGCGCACTGGACCGCCATCCTGACCGTGGTCGTCAAGCCGCCCGCCAGCGCCGATGCGCTGCGCCGCAATCCGCTCGGGCTCTATGTCGATGCCATCGACTGGAGCCGTGAACTGGAACCGAGCGTGACAGCGCCCGCGGCGGCACCACCCGGCGCAAGGCCGGCCCCGGCTCCCGTTCCGAGCCTTCCCCAAGCCAGACCGCTCGATCCGACTCTCGCCCAGCCCCAGCAACCTGAAGCGGAGACCCGCCAATGAAAACGCTCGTCGTCCTCGGCCTGCTCGCCAGCGCCAGCATCGCATCGGCCCAGACCGTGCCCCTTCCGCAATCCCAGCCGCCCGTGTTCCCGACGCCGATGGCCGCCCCGATCGTGGCCCGGCCCACCGTGACGGCAAGGCTGCGGCCGAAACCGCACAGGAGGGTGCCACCTTCGCCGGCGGAATTGCGTGTCCGCGCCGCCAACCGCGCGGCGACGCTCGAGCCCGTCGCCGCTGGATACATCAATGCGGTCCAGGTCTATCCGTTTAGCGACGGCGCGGTGTTTCACGTCATCACGGCACCGGGGCAGGTTACCGACATCGCGCTGCAACCGGGGGAAGCCCTGGGCGCGGTCGCCGCCGGCGACACCGTCCGATGGGTGATCGGCGACACGACCAGCGGCAGCGGTGAAGGCAAACGGACGCATGTCCTGGTGAAGCCATTTGCCGCCGGACTGGCGACGAACATCATCATCACCACGGACCGTCGGACCTACCATCTTGCGCTTTCGAGCGCCGAACGGTCGGCGATGGTGGCCCTGTCCTGGAGCTATCCGCAGGACCAGCTCATCGCGATGAAGGCGGCGGAGGATCGCGCCCGGGCAGCGCAGCCCATCGCGACCGGGCTTTCGGTCGACCAGCTCCATTTCGACTATGTGATCTCGGGAGACCAGCCGACGTGGAGGCCGCTCCGCGCGTTCGATGACGGTCGACAGACCTTTATCGAATTTCCGGCCAGCCTGGGCACCGGCGAGGCGCCGCCACTCTTCCTTGTCGATGGCAAGGGAACGGCGCAGCTGGTCAACTACCGCGTGCAGGGGCGCTATTATGTCGTCGACCGGCTGTTCGAGGCCGCCGAGCTGCGACTTGGGTTGAAGCGCCAGGACGTCGTGCGGATCACCCGATCCGGGCAGGCCGACAACCGGCGGAGGACGTCGTGACCGAGGCACTTGCCCAGCCCAGCGGCAAGCTCGACCCGGAGACGCTGGCGATCCGGGCGCGACCACCGCGCGCGATCCGCTTCAAGCGCGGCGTGATCATCGCGATCGCGGCGATCGGCTCGGTCAGCCTGATCGCCGTGACGTGGATGGCGTTGAAACCGCGGCTCCTCCAGCGCGGGGATACCCAGCAGGAACTGTCGCAACCCAATGTACGACCGGCGAGCGATGGCTTGGGCAGCGCGCCTGCCACCTATGGCGACGTGCCGCGCCTCGGGCCGCCACTCCCGGGCGACCTCGGCAAGCCGATCCTCGAGCGGCAGCAGCAGCTTGCGACGCCGGGCGGTCCGAATGACCCGCAGCTGCAGCAGGCCGAAGCGGCGGAGCGCGAGCGTCGGCTCGCGGAGCAGAAAGCCGCCCGCGAGTCCGGCGTGCTGGTGCAGGCCCGCCAGGGCCAGCCGAGCGCCGAAGCAGCCATCGCGGTGCCAGCGGTGGGGCCCGCCAGCGAGCCAGGCAAGGTCGCGCTCGACCCAACAGGCGATCCCAATGCCCAGGGGCGCAAGACCGCATTCGTGGCGGCGCTGGATCCGAAAGGCGACGTGAACCCGCACGCGCTCACGGCGCTGCCGTCGCCCTACACCTTGTCGGCGGGCAGTGTGATCCCGGCCAGCCTGATCACGGGGCTGCGGTCCGACCTGCCCGGCCTCGTCACCGCGCAGGTGACAGAGAACACTTACGACAGCGCGACCGGCCGATTGCTGCTCGTGCCGCAGGGCGCCCGGCTGGTGGGCAGCTATGACAGCGTCGTCGCCTTCGGGCAGAAGCGGGCGCTGATCGTCTGGCAGCGCATCATCATGCCGGACGGACGTTCGCTCCGCATCGACAACGTGCCGGCGACCGATCCCTCGGGCTATGCCGGCCTCGCCGACAAGGTCGATTTCCATACCTGGCAGCTGCTGCAGGGCGTGGCGCTCTCTACACTGCTCGGCGTCAGCTCCGACCTGGCGCTCTCCGGACAGGGCGATCTCGTCCAGGCGATCCGCATGTCGACGCAGGACAATGTCGCGCGCGCTGGCGACCAGATCACCCAGCGCAATCTCGGCGTCCAGCCGACGATCACCGTGCGACCCGGCACGCCCGTGCGGCTGGTCGTTCACAAGGATCTGGTTCTTGCGCCCCCAAGCCGGAAGGAGGACTGACATGGCGGACCTCAAGCTCTCCCAGCTGCCCGATCGCACGCCGATCAAGCTCAGCATCTCGGTGCTGCCCGACCTCCACCAGGCGCTGGCCGACTATGCCGCGCTCTACGCCCAAACCTACGGGCGCGACGAGCCGATGGCCGAACTAATCCCTGCCATGCTCGCCACATTTCTCGAGAGCGACCGCGCCTTCGTTCGTGAGCGCGACGCCCGGCTGCGGGGGCAGAAATGATCGAACGGGCATGGGAGCGCGCCGTCGAGCCGCTCACCGTGCGTATCTCGACCGCGGTGCGCATCACGGGCTTGAGCCGATCGCGAATCTACGAGTTGATCCAATCGGGCGACCTCGAGATCATGAAGGTCGGCCGGACGACCCTCGTCCAGTACGCCAGCCTGAAAGCGCTAGTCGTCGGCGATGCCGGCGGCTGAATCGCCCATCGCCGCCGCGACGCTTTCCGCGAGGGCAAACAGCTTCGAGCTCTTCGCGGCACGATCTTTCAACATATCGGCCAGCCGGTCGACGATCTCGTGTGCCATGCCGGCATCGCGCATGTCACGTTGGACGCCATCGGCCGCAGCCGGCAGTGCATCGGCCATTGCCCGGATGCGTTCGGATATTGCCCTTTGATCCAGTCCCAATTCGTCGGCGACCTTCTCCCAGTTCCGCGGAGAAATGTCGCGAAGGCGGTATTTCCCTCCGATCTTCATGGCGAGTTTGACGCGCATCGGGTCGAAGTCACCGTAGGGCAAGATGCTCGCCACGTCGTAGAGCGGCGCCAAGCGAATCCGACCGGCGGCGCCGATCAGGATGGAATAGTTCTTCGCATGGGCATCGGTGCCGCCGATCAGCCAGTTGAGCGCAAGGGCATCGAGGAACGTCTGGACGTCTTCCGCCGATGCTCGCGAATGCTCTCGCAGCAGGCCCGCGATCGCCGATACACCTGGGCCGCCTTCATTCTCATACTTGTGCGTCGGCGGCACGCCCAGCGCCTGGCACATATCCTCCTGATGGATGCGAATGACGCCTCGATCGGTCGCTTGCCGATCGTAGCGGTCCACCACGAACACCACCTCGTCCTCGAAGCGCATGACGGTCGAGGTCGCCACGGGGAGGCCGAGGGCGCGCGCGAGCGCGAGGCAGAAATGCTCGTTTTCGGCATGACCATCGAAGTCCGCGCTCGGGGGCTTGAGGATATGCGTCGTCGGGATGCGGCCGGACGGCACCCCCCATCTGCCATCCTGAAGGAGAAGGGCGGTCTTCGGTTGAGCGCCGGCAAGGCTGAACTGTCCGGTATCGCCGGGTCGGCGCCACGCGGATTGATCCTCGCGGAGCTGCCGGATGCGGGCCGCGATCTCTGCGTTCTCGAGCCAGGCAACGTCACCGGTTTCGCCGGCGAGAACGGCATCGAGGCGCTCGGGGCGGACGAACTGCACGGCGCCTGCGCAATCCTCGCCGACATTGGCGATCAGCGCGAACGGGTTGCGGGCCGAGACCTGGAACCGCTTCGCCCACCGATCGAGCACGAGCTCGTTGTCGGGCAGCAGGCCCCAGACATAGGCGCTGATGGCCTCGTGCCGGTGCTCGATCGCCGCAAGCGGCATCGAAAGCGACAAGGGGTATGTGCCCCGGACATCGCGCCAGCCCTCGTCGTAGATGAACGAGAATCTGGCGCGATCGTCCTGGGTCACGCGGCCGACTACGCGATCGGAGAGCAGGACGAAGAGCTCCTTGCTCACGCAGCAGGCCCCTTCGCGTTGCGCACGATCGCATCGATGTCGACGATGTCGAGCGCGTCTGCGGTGGAGCCGGACACGTCGCGTCGATCGACGGAGAGATCGAGGCCCAAGGCTTCCAGCGCCTTCAGCACCAGCCCGATTTCGGCGCGTGGCTTGCCGCGCTCGACTTCCATGACCCAGCGACGATTGACGCCGATGAGCGACGCCAGCGTTGCCTGATCGAGCTTCTGTCGCTTGCGCTGGTCACGAATGAACGTGCCGATGTCCCTGGCCGTGCGAACGTGCACGATGCCCTCCTGCTACCGAACGCTCACTTCGTACCCATGTTACCGTTCGATCACAACATAAAAATGAGAGCGTTCGATCGCATAGAATATCTGTGATTGTTTGATCACATTGGTGCAGCCGACACCAGACCAAACGACAGGGGCTCATGTTCCCCTGTCTCGGTTCTTGCCGAATTGTGGGCGGAGGATTTTCGCGCCGTTGCGGAGCTGGTCGAGATGATCCGACCAGTGCTGCATCATGCGCACGCGCTCGTCCCAATATTCGCCGCGCGTGTACGCGCGGCGCACCATCGACGTGTCGAGGTGGGCGAGTTGCTTCTCGATCGCGTCGGGGTTCCAGATACCCATCTCGTTGAGCAGGGTCGCGGCCATCGCGCGGAACCCGTGGGCCGTCATTTCCTCCTGTCCGTATCCGAGCCGCCTCAATGCGGCGTTGATGGTGTTCTCCGACATGCACTGGCGGGGCGATCGAAACGACGGAAAGAGGAATCGCCCGTCGCCGGTGAGAGGACGCAGCTCCTCGACCATCGCAAGCACCTGGCGTGAGAGCGGCACGCGATGGGGGCGGCGCATCTTCATCTTCTCGGCCGACAAGGACCAGATGGCCTTGTCGACATCGAACTCGTCCCACTCGGCCTGCCGCAGCTCACCCGGCCGCACGAAGAGGTGAGGCGACAGGCGGAGCGCGATCGCGGTGATCCCGTGCCCGGTATAGCCTTCGATGGCGCGCATCAGCCCGCCTACTTCCCTGGGTGTGGTGATCGCGGCGAGATGCTTCACCTTCGGGGTGATGAGCGCGCCACGCAGGTCGGCGGCGACGTCGCGGTCGGTCCGCGCGGTGGCGATGCCGTAGCGGAACACCCGGCTCAGCACGCTGCGCATGCGGCGCGCGCTTTCGTAGCGGCCGGTCGCCTCCACCTTGCGCAGCACCGCCAGGACTTCCTGCGGCGAGATCTTCGAGATCGGCAGGCTGCCGATCATCGGATAGGCCATGCCGAGCAGCCAGCGGATCTTGTCGAGCGTGATCGCCGCACGCTCCTCGCGCTCGCACTTGGCGACCCACTCCTCCGCCACATCCTTGAAGGTGTTGGCGGCGGCGATCTTTTCGGTGACGCGCGCACGCTTCTTCTCCTGGGCAGGATCAAGGCCGGCGGCGACCTGCCTGCGTGCAGCATCCCGGCGCACCCGGGCATCGGCGAGGCTCACCTCGGGCCAGGGGCCGAGATGAAGAGTCTTCTGCCGACCGAGATAGCGATAGTTGAGCCGCCACAGCTTCGAGCCGTTGGGCTTGACGGTCAGAACGAGACCTTGGGCATCAGCAAGGTTGAAGGGCTTCGCCGCGGGCTTGGCGGAAGCGACCTGGATATGAGTCAGCATCGTGTTGGTCCCAGCTTTGCCGGGCCGCTCCAGCACCAACAAAAACACCAACAAATCTGTTGGTCTCGTGCCGGATTTGGGCGGATCGTCCCGGACGGTTGCCGGCGATTCTCACCAAGAAAATGCTGAAAAACCAGCCTCTTGCTGGATGTCCCTGGACGTTGCCAGGAGAACAAATGGTGCCCAGAAGATGTGTAGAACTTTCGTCTCAAGCAATGCCGGGGCGTTCCTACCATCACTGTAAAATCAACGATTTGTCTTGTATGTTATTCGCGGTCGGTCGCCCTGATTTGCCTGAATTCTTGTCGAAATGTGGGAATAATTGTGGGGCCATTTTCCACCTGAAAGTGTGGGAACGAACCGCGAAAATTCCCCAACAGGGACTCGAACTTATGGCGCTTACGACTTTGAAGGTGAAGAATGCGAAGCCCGGTCGGCATGTTGATGGCCGGGGGCTTTGCCTGCTGGTGAAAGACAGCGGCGCGCGGACATGGGTGTTGCGGATGCAGAAAGACGGCAGACGGCGCGACTACGGGCTGGGATCGGCGTTCGACGTCTCGTTGTCGGAAGCCCGCGAGGCGGCGACGGCTCTACGGCGAAAGGTGCGTGAGGGCGTCGATCCGGTCGCCGAGCGGCGCAGAGCGCGGAAGGTTGTGCCCAACTTCGAGGCGGCAGCGCGCGATTGCTACGAAGCTCTGAAAGAAGGCTGGAAGAACAAGCGGCACGCTAACTGGATTTCCAGCCTTGAAAATCACGTCTTTCCCGTGATCGGGAAAAGGCTCGTGGATCAGGTCGATAGTGTCGCCGTGGTCGAGGTGCTGTCGCCCATCTGGCTTGAAATCCCCGAAACGGCACGCCGTATATTGCAGCGCGTTGGCGCGGTGCTGGACTACGCCCATATCAAGGGATGGCTACCGGGAGAGGTATCTCTGCGGTCTGTCCGCAAGGGGCTTCCCCGTCAGACAGGCAAGACCGGGCATCTGGAAGCCATGTCCTTCGCAGACGTGCCCGAATTGATGCAGAAGCTGGCGGCGGCATCGCCCACGACCGGACGCGACGCGCTGCGCTTCACGATCTATAACGCCGTGCGGTCGAACGAGACGCGCTTTGCCGTGTGGACGGAGTTCGATCTGGACAAGGCTATCTGGACGATCCCCGGCGAACGCATGAAAGCGCGGGAAACCCATGTCGTGCCGCTGTCCGCGCCCACCGTGGCGTTGCTCCGCAGGCGATGGAATGAGCGCGCCAGCGATACCGGCCTTGTATTCAGCAAAGATGGCGAAAAGCCGATCAGCGACATGACCATGACCAAGCTGTTGCGTGATGACGGCATCAAGGGGGTGACCGTTCATGGTTTCCGTTCCGCCTTCACGGACTGGGCAGCGGAGCGCACGCGCTTCCCCAAGGAGGTCGCGGACAAGGCGCTGGCCCACAAGCTGCCTAACCAAGTTGAGGCGGCCTACCGGCGCACCGATTTCTTCGAGAAGCGGCGCAGCCTCATGGCGCGATGGGCGGAGTTTCTGGATAAGGCACCCGCGCAGGAGAGCAAGGACGCCGCCCGTCCGGCGTCCGAGCCTACAGCGTTCCGCGTTGCCGCCTGATAAGATCATGCAGGCTGGCGGTGGTGATCCGGGTGGCCTTACCGAGCTTCACCGTTTCCACTTCGCCAGCCGCGATCAGTTCATAGAGCTTGGTGCGGCCCACCCCTATCATGCGCGCGGCATCATTGACCCGCACACAGAGCGGTTCGGGCGGCGTGGTCACAGCACCTCCCTTCCGGCCTGATCCTCGCAGTATGTCACGGGATTGGCGATCCAGCGGTTGATGGCGGATTCACGCCAACCAGCGCCGTGAACGCTGATCCTGACTTGCGCAGGGAAAGTGCCGTCCGCGATCTTGCGATAAAGGGTGGAACGGGAAAGACCCGTGCGGGCCAGAACGGTTTTCAGTCGGATGATGCGATCATTGTTCGACATGGCAGGATTTCCATCGTCTTTCGGTTGCAGTTTCTCCCCTCAGAATTGAAGAATGCGCGCGGCACGCCAGCCCGCAAGGACGTTTTCGCACGCATAGGGCTATGGCGCGCTTACGGCGGCAAATGTCGGTAAACGGCGGTCATGGCGTGCAATCGGCGGCGATAGGGGGCCACGGGTGGGCATAGGCGGCAGTGGGCGAGTAGCTTTTGCCAGCCAAGCGGACGGCGTGGCCTTCCCATGCGATGCAGCGGGCGTTCAACCCATGCGAGAGCAGCCTTGGACCTGTTCGAGTCGTGCGACATGGCGGCCTTCCAATGACGATCCGCCAAATCGTCCTAACGGGGTTCCCTCAAATCTTCCGCGTTGGATGCTGTGCCTGTTTTTCCGGCTATGCAAGGGGGTAGGAAGTGGATTGCCGGAAGTAGGCACTACAGTGCCGGTCTGGCATTTCAGTTCCGACCGGTCACTTGAAATATAATGCTAAGTGTTATATAAACCTCTCGGCAGGAGAGCCATTATCGCACGCATCTTCAAAAATGGCTGGTTCGAGCGTTTCGCGCGGAAGGAGCGGATTCTCGATTCGGCGCTAAGGGATGCCGTGGAGCGCGCCGAAAGCGGGTTGGTCGATGCCGACCTTGGCGGCGGTGTCATCAAACAGCGGGTGGCGCGGGCGGGACAAGGCAAGTCGGGCGGCTATCGCACGCTGATCCTGTTCCGGCACGGCGACCGGGCGATCTTCGCGTTCGGCTTCGCCAAGAGTGCGCAGGCGAACATATCGAAGGCGGACATCGCCTTGCTGCGTGATGCGGCGACCGAGGCGCTGGGATGGAGCGGCGAGGAACTGGACCGGCTGGTGGCGTCCGGAACGCTGGTGGAGATCGACGATGGGAACGACGGTGAAGGATAAGAGCTATCGCAGCGAGATCGCGGGCGCGATCCACGAGATGATGAGCGATGCGCATGACGCGGGCGTAGTGTCGCGCGCGACGCTGCGGAATTTCGATGAGGCCTGCCTTGCCCCGGCCCCGGCGCTGGCAGGCGAGGAAATCCGCGCAATCCGCGAGCGCGAGCATGTCTCGCAGCCGGTGTTCGCCGCCTATCTTAACGTATCGCGCAATCTGGTGTCGGATTGGGAACGTGGCGTGAAGCGTCCCGGTGGGCCTGCGTTGCGATTGCTGTCGATCATCCAGCGTAAAGGGTTGCAGGCAGTGGCGTAGCTACGCCAGACGTGAACGATCAGCGAACCTACGTCGCGCCCCGGGCGCGGCGCTTAGCAGACACTACTGATGGGTTTGGCGTAGCCGCATCGACTTATGGTTTTTCGTCATCCCCTTCGCCGAGCCATGCAGGATACGAAACATGAAGTGGCGTGAAGTCTAGCGGTGTCGGATCCTCGCCTCGGCCATTATCGAAAAGCATCTGCGCCAGTCCGCTCGTCAACACGCACCGGTGCGGACCAGGATACTCGACGATGCCTTCATGCAGAACCGGGCCGTACTCGAATATCACTCCCCCGGACGGCTGCACCAGCCGGCCGATCTCGGCGGCTTCGCATTTCCATGGATCAACCCGATTCTGGATCAGAAGATCAAGGCCACTCCAGTCCGACCAGAAGATACCGATGGCCGCGCCGGTATCCTTGATGCGGACGAAGTAGACCTTCATTTCGTCGGTGTGTCCGTCATCGCCCATCGCTGCCTCCTGTCGCAATCACGTCGTGACGCTCCAATCTTTTAACATGTCTGTTGGCAAAAGGAAGCTGCGCTGATAGAGGGAGTTCGGAAAGGGGCGCTCGGCGATGCGGCGATTCGGATGGAAGACGGCGGTGATCGCTCTCCTGCCGTTTTTGGCAGCGGCTTGCGGCTCCAATGCAAGCACTCAGCATGAGAGCGCCAAACCAGATACGAATGCCGAGCAGGTGCGGACATCGACCGGGAAGCTCGAACAGTCGGGCGATTGCGTCGTTTCGCCGGTGGCAGGGGCCGAGAGCATCGCGCTCGACGACACGCGCTGGCAGCGCTTCGATTTCTGGGTCGACCGGATGCGCCGAGGCGTCGCGCGACCCGCCGACGCCGGCGACCGGTCCGGGATCGGACATTTCTGCGGCAGTTGGTTGGTAACGGTGCGTCAGCCCGATGGCGATGGCAGGTCGGGGACCATCGGTCTGGCGGTGATGCCCGACGGCAGCTATTTTGCGCTCGTCCGTGACGGGCTGGCGGACGATGGCTACGAGTTTCATATCGATCGCGGGCAACTGGCGGCGAGCGGGCGCGGGCTGCGCTTCGTGTCCGATCAGGGATGGAACGACGAGGGACAATGGTTGCCGGTCAAGGGCGGCGGCATAGTCGCGATGATGCTACAGCGCATCCTGCTATTTCAACCGATGGGGCCGATTGCCGGGCGACAGGTGCAAGCCGTCGCGGACAGCGTGGCGAGGACGGGCAAGGACATGGCCTCCAACGTCGCGCTGGCGCTGGCCGTCGCGCGCGCCTGGTCGCCCGACGCCGAACTGCGCGCGCTGGAGGCGCGACCGCATGATGGCGATTTCGCGAGCCCGGTGATCGTCCCGTCCTTCTATTCGCCGCAGAAGAACGTGACGATGGTCATGCTGTTCGATCCCGCCAGGGGGCAACTGCCGTCCGGCCGGACCTATCCAGGCGATGCGACCGGTACGGCGCACGCCATCCCGGCCACGGCGATGGACCTGCCGTCGGTCGCGGGCGGTGGCCGCGACGATGGCCCCGCCGTGCTGCGCTGGTGGGGAAACGGGGATGCCGCGCGACTGTGGTGGGTGTTCGGGCGGCCGATGACGGCGAGCGGTCGCGGCGACATCTGCTATGACGTGGCGCAGGGCGCGACGCGGGACTGCCGCGCGCTGTTCGGCGATGATGTCGCCAATTACGAACGGCGAGCTGCCCAAGTCAGACGCGCACGTGCGCGACCAACCGCGCCGTCTCCCTTGCAAGAAGGGGAAGCGAACGGGTGGTTCCTACCTCCGTGCGCGAGGGGCGGATTCTCACCCGGTGATCAATGCTGGGACGGCGGGCCGAAGACCGTAGTGCAATGAAACGAACCGGCGCGTGTGAATAACGGAGCGGGAGGGGCGATGACGGGGAAAGTATCGAGCGTGGCGGGCAATCTGCTCAAGATCGGGCTGATCGTCCTGTTTGCCGTCTGGTTCTGGGGCGCGCGCGCGCAGGCGGGCGACCGTCACTGCTATCCGGTGAAGGCGACCGAGGAAGAGGCGTTCGGCGTCTTCGACTGGATCGCGACCGGGTGGGACTGGCCGCTCCACTGGATCAACGGTACGCGCGCCGAACCGATCCCGTGCAAGCCGGGCGTCATCGGCATCATCCAGGGCAAGGTCACGGTCGATATCTCCGACGACGTCTGGAGGGAGAGCGAGGCGTTTCGGAGCGAGGCGTTTCCCGGCGTCGGCGGCGTACTGAAAAACGGGCACAACCCGCTCGACGCCATAACCAGCTCGCCGGTCGGGCATCGCTATCTCGATCGCTACTTGGCCGAGCATTCCGGCAACCGGGCCGGGACGCCGGGCGCCACACCCACGACCGCCACTGGCGACGAGGATCAGGGCCTCAGCCCCGAGGCGCGCGACCTGCTGGACCGGCGCCTGCAAGAGATGAACCGCTCGAACGATCAGCGGTGACGCGCGCCGTGCGCAGCGGATGGCGCGCGGCATGGCGCGCGAGCAGCTTCGCGGCTGCCTGCGCGGTATCGCGTCGCATCCCTGTCATCACCGTCGCGACCACGGCGCTGTCCGGGCGACTCGCCATACACAGCCGCGATGCCTTGCTCCGTGCCTCCAACACCACACACAGGCCGCGCGCGACGTCGCTATAGGCGACCGACCGGATCGGACCGCCCCTCGCCAGCCAGCCCGACGGCAGGAAGCCGCGCAGGAACGCGCGATCGTGATCGTCTTGCGATCCATCGCCCAGACCGCGCGACAGCAGCGCCACCCGTCGCGCATCCTCTGCGGATCGGTAGAAGGTCAGCATCATGCGCGCCCCGTCGCTCCGTCCGACCCAGCGCCGCGCCCAGGGGCCGCGCGCATCGTCCAGCGCGAACCGCTCGGCGCGTTCGGCGCCCCACGGCGCGAGCAACGGTCCGGGCGCGGCGAGGCATGGCGCCGCGAGCAGGAGCGCCACCGGGAGCAGATACCTCATGCACCAAGCTCCA
>NZ_MKRR01000162.1:9568-10110 GCF_001897045.1 Sphingomonas sp. 66-10 | reverse complement strand
GGCTGCCGTATCGCGCACGACGGGCACGGCGGCGACCTCGCGCACCAGCGCCGCCGCCGCCGCCGGCAGGTGCGCGGGATCGCCGGAGCGCAGCGCCAGCATCCCGTCCTGACGCCACAGCACCTGTCCGGCCGCCGACCGCAGAAGGCGGCCGAGCAGTGGCAGGTTGAGCGGCCGTGTCCGTGGCCGCAGATGATCGCGCAGCCAGTTGCCAAGTCGGACGGTCCATGGCGCGCCGGCGTTGGGGGTCGGAAGCCTCGGCAACGTCCTGCCTCGCCGGCCGGGCCGGATTTCTCCGCCATCGCCCAACGGCGGCGCTTCAATGGCCGGTGCGACGGGTTCGGCGGCCGGCGGCATCGCATCGGGAACGGGCTGGACCTCGGCCGGCCGCGCATCGACCAGCGCGAGCTTGCGCATCGCGGGCAGGACGCCGGACGCCTCTCCCTCCGGGCCGACGAAGACGAGGCTGGTTTCGGTCGTCAGCAGATTGCCCTTCATCGCCAGATCGCGCACCTGCGCGCGATCGACCTTGCCGCCGGCCG
>NZ_MKRR01000162.1:8134-9516 GCF_001897045.1 Sphingomonas sp. 66-10 | reverse complement strand
CCTCCAGCACCATCGGCGGCCCGTCGATCCGCTGCTTCGGCGGCAGATCGCGACCGGCGGCCAGCACCCGGATCGCATCGGCGCCTTCGATCGTCAGCGTGACCGGATGCGATACGCCGCTGTGGCGCGGCAGCAGATGATCGGGCAGCGCCGGCACGGCGCGATCGGGATCGACACCCGGACACAGGCGCAGCGTCGCGCCCGTCTCCCCAAGACCGATCACGCTTTCGAAACGGAGCGCGACTGTCTCTCCCGGACGGACGCCGGCGACCGACAGCGCCTGCCAGCCCTGCTTCAGTTCCTCCAGCAGGATCGCCCGGTTCCCGTCGATCGCACCGCCGTCATAGGCTGCTTCGGCGCGACGCCGCGCACGCGCGCGCGCGCTCCAGCGCTGGTCACCGATGCTGACCGTCATGTCGTGGACGACGGCCCCGGCGAGCGCTGGCGGCATCGTCAGCACCGCCTCGATCGGTACGGCTTCGCGATTGGTGAAGGTGCGCACGAGGATCAGCCGGGCAATCGGCGGGACGATGCGGAGCCGGATGTCGGTGGCGTCGAGCAGCAACGGCGGACGAGGTGTCGCCGCCGGCCGCAACAGCGGCAGCAGCGGATCGGTCAGCCCGGGGCCGGTCGGCTCGATCATCCTGCGCCCCCGGCCGCTGCGCGCCGGCGCGGCTTCGGCGCCCCGCTGGACAGGGCGGACCGCAACCGCGCCTCCGTCCGCTCGACGATCTGATCGACCGCCGCATCACTGCCCAGAAGCTCGGGTGCGATGACCAGCGTCACACCTTCGACGACCGGGACGGGCACGCCTTCGCGGGCGTCGAGCAGCAACCGGATCGCCGCGTTGGGAAAGCCGAGATCCTTGAGGCGTTGGAACCGCCGGATCGCCTTGACATGCGCGTCGCCGTAGCGGGCATAGGTCCGCCCGCCCTCGGGTGGGGGCACGAAGCCTTCGCCGATCAGGAACCGGATCTGGCGCACCGTCGCGCCTGTCGCGGCGGCGAGGTCATCGAGTTTCATGGGATATCAGCATATCGATCCGCTTTGCGGACGACCCGGCCATTCCAGCATCGCCATCGACCCCTTTTAACACATGATTTGTGAAAAGCAACTTGGGCGGCGACGGTGCGCATATTTTCCCTTGCCACGTTCGCGGCTTCTTGCAACAATAGTTTTGTCAAAAGAGATAGGGGACGAGTCGGATGAAGATGCGTCTGGCGCTGCTGACCATCGCCTTGCTGTCGGGGTGCAATCGGCCATCGGACAGCTCGAACACCGCGACCCAGGTGGAAGGGGAAAACCGATCGCAGGAAACGACCGAACCTTTTGCCGCGACCAATGCCCTTGCCGGCGGCTTCGACGCCCGCGCCGATATCGGC
>NZ_MKRR01000162.1:5616-8126 GCF_001897045.1 Sphingomonas sp. 66-10 | reverse complement strand
GCAGGAAACGCCGGGAATGTCCGAGGGCGAGCGGTCGTTTACCGCCCGCGCGCTCGCCAGCACCCTCCCGCCGATCGGCAGCGGCAACGGTCCCGAACGTGTGGTGCAGCACGAGGTTAATCTCGACCCGCCCCAGGATGCCAAATGGATCGCGCGGTCGCGAGTGGTTTATGCGGGTGCAAGGCCGATCGACGTCTATCTGTTCGATGACCCGGTCGTTCCCGCCAATGCCGTGCCGGAAGATGCCGCGTCGATGCTGGCATGGAAATCCAACCGGCTCATCGACATGCCGATCGGAGAACTCGCGCGCACCAGCAGCACGGGCAAAGGCCCCGCGGCGTGGTGCATCGCGTTTCCAATAAAGGTGTCACACGAGGGCATCTGCACCATGACCGCCAACAGCACGAAGCGGTTGCTGCTGACCACCTACATTCGCCGCGATGACAGCGAGCCTGTCGCCAATCGCGAGGCTCTCGGGCGGCTTTTTGACGCGCTAAGAGCAATGTATGCGAAGCGGTGAGGGGCAATCATCTGATTGCCCACATCGCTAAAAGGCCGATTCCCGGTGGTCTATCACCGATCGCCAGGACAGGAAGGCGACAACTCCCTATGTTTATTTGGGTCCTGCTTCTCGCGTGGATCGGATCTGTTGTGATCGTCGTCCGCTCCTTTCCGAAGGCACCGGAGGTACGGCGTCGTCTGAATGCCCTATTGTTCATGATTATACCGTGGGGTCTCGCGATTTTCTTGGGTCCTTTCGTGATAGACCATCATGCGGTCGGCACGCACATCCGGGAACGGATGATGATCGGCCAGTATGGGGCCATGGTCCTTCTTTGCTTCATTGCTGCTCTCGGCATCGTTCAGGCGCGTGGCGCGAGACGATGCGCATCGGCGATCAGCGTCGCTAACTTCATCCCGGTCTTCCTGCTGGTCTGCGTCAGTGTCATAATCCTTGACCCCGGCTCCTGAGCAACGCGCAACGGGCGTTCTGAACCGAGCGCCGCCAACCGTCGCAGCCGCGCCGATTCGCCCGCGCCACGCCGACCCGAAGGGCATTCCGCTCGGCGCGAAGCCGGTTGTCATCTTATGTCGCAGTATCCTCCCCGACCGTTGTTTCCGCCTCGAACGCGCGATTGCCCTTGCGCTTCCACAAGGCGAGCGCGTTGTCGCGTTCGTCGCCGCGCAGTCTGTCCGCGACGGTGAGGAACGCGCCATAGAGGGTGGCGCGATCATCGTCGGTCAGATCGACCAGCCCGGCCTTGATGACCAGCCCGCCCAACTCGATCAGATGCCGCGTTCGCTCGCGACGCTGGACTTGCCACTCGCGCATGTCGGTTCGCGCCTTGCTGGCCTCAATCCTGTTGCGCATGGTCTGCGTCCGCCGCAACGCCTTGGCCGAGAGCATCAGGTCCGCCCGCAGGTTTGGCGCTCTTGCCGAGAAAGAAGGCCGCGCCCGCCTTGCGCCAGCCCTCCCGTGTCGCGGCATCCTTCACCGTGGCAGCATACAGCAACGCCCCGGCCAGCACATCGGCATCGAGCGCGTCGGCACGCGTTGCCGTCACCAGTTCGCCGAGTTGTCGCACGCGGCGTTCCTTGAGCGCCTTGGCCTTGTCGGCGAGCGCCTTGAGTTCCGAATCAAAATCCCGTGGTTTACGCATCGCAAAGTCTTTCATTGAGTGACGATGCGGCGATGATAAGATGAACCCGCCCGCGATGCAGTAGAGTCGCCGGGACTGTCTGGAACGCCATAGTCCCGTCCGAGAAATTTTCGAGAAGGGCGCGCTTATACGTCGTTCCGACGTGCGCTTCGTAGTGTAAATGGTATGCCGCTATGGCGATATACCATTTCAGCGTGCAAGTCATCAGTCGCGCGGCGGGCCGCTCCGCCGTGTCCGCCGCCGCCTATCGCGCGGGCGAACGGCTGCACGACGAGCGGCTGGATCGCGACCATGATTTCCGCGCCCGCGCCGGTGTCGAACATAGCGAGATCATGTTGCCGGAGGGCGCGCGCGAGGAATGGCGCGACCGGGAACGGCTGTGGAATGACGTAGAGGCGTTCGAGAAGCGCAAGGACGCGCAGCTTGCCCGCGAGGTTGAGTTCGCCATCCCGCGCGAGATGAGCAAGGCCGAGGGCATCGAGCTTGCCCGCGATTTCGTGGCTGCCGAGTTTGTCGATCGCGGCATGATCGCGGATTTGAATGTCCATTGGGACATGGGCGCGGACGGAAGCCCCAAGCCCCACGCCCATGTCATGCTCACCATGCGCGAGGTTGGCCCGGACGGGTTCGGCGCGAAGGTGCGCGACTGGAACGATCATGAGAATGTCGAGCGATGGCGCGAACGCTGGGCCGATCACGTCAACGCGCGGCTGGCTGAACTCGACATAGACGCGCGGATCGACCACCGGAGCTTGCACGCGCAGGGCATCGACCTTGAGCCGCAAAGCAAGATCGGCGGCCCTGCGCAGCGCATGGAACTGGCAGGACAGCTTGCCGACCGCGCCGAGG
>NZ_MKRR01000162.1:5180-5581 GCF_001897045.1 Sphingomonas sp. 66-10 | reverse complement strand
CGACGTTCACCCATCGCGACATGGCGATGTTCGTGCATCGGCACAGCGACGGGCAAGACCAGTTCAACGCGGCGATGGGCGCGGTGCGCGGCTCGCCCGACCTGATCGCGCTGGGCAAGGACGGACGCGGCGAAGATCGGTTCACCAGCCGCGACATGATCGAAGCCGAACAGCGGATGCACCGCGCCGCTGATCTTATGGCCGAGCGCGAGCGGCATCGCGTCAGTGAGAACGACCGGGAGGGCGCGCTGGCGCGCGCGTCGGAACGAGGCTTGGACCTGTCGGGTGAGCAGCGGGCGGCGTTCGGCCATGTGACCGATGGCCGGGATATGAGCGTGGTCGTCGGCTATGCCGGGACCGGCAAGAGCGCGATGCTGGGCGTGGCTCGCGAGGCTTGGGAA
>NZ_MKRR01000162.1:0-5073 GCF_001897045.1 Sphingomonas sp. 66-10 | reverse complement strand
CTGGGCGCAGGGCCGCGACCTTCTGACCTCGCGCGACGTGCTGGTGATCGACGAAGCGGGCATGGTCGGCACGCGCCAGATGGAGCGTGTGCTGTCCCATGCCGCCGAGGCCGGGGCCAAGGTCGTGCTGGTCGGCGATCCGCAGCAATTGCAGTCCATCGAGGCAGGCGCGGCGTTCCGTTCGATCCATGAGCGGCATGGCGGCGTCGAGATCACCGATGTTCGCCGTCAGCATGAAGGCTGGCAGAAGGATGCCACCCGGCACCTTGCCACCGAACGCACCGGCGAGTCGATCCGGGCCTATGCCGATCATGGCATGGTGCATCAGGCCGAGACGCGCGAACAGGCGCGCGGTGAGCTTGTCGAGCGTTGGGATCGCGAGCGCATCGCCGCGCCCGATCAATCGCGCATCATCCTCACCCACACCAATGCCGAGGTGCGCGACCTCAACGACGCGGCGCGCGAGCGGATGCGCGCGGCGGGCGAGCTAGGCCGCGATGTTCGCTGGGAGGTGGAGCGCGGCGAACGCGACTTCGCCGCTGGCGACCGTGTGATGTTCCTGCGTAACGAGCGCAGCCTTGACGTGAAGAACGGCACGCTGGCGGCCATCGAGCAGGTCAGCGCCGGCCATATGGCCGTTCGCACCGATGACGGGCGCAGCATATCGTTCGACCTCAAGGATTATCGCGACCTCGATCATGGCTATGCCGCCACGATCCATAAGGCGCAGGGCATGACCGTGGATCGGGCGCATGTGCTGGCGACGCCGGGGATGGATCGCCACGGTGCCTATGTCGCGCTGTCCCGTCACCGCGACGGCGTGGACCTCCATTATGGCCGCGACGACTTCAAGGACGAGTCCCGCCTTGTCCGCACGCTGGGCCGCGAGCGCGCCAAGGACATGGCGACCGATTACGCCAAGGCCGATCCGGCACAGCAGTTCGCCGAGCGGCGCGGCATCGCGTTCCGCGAGCGGGTGGCCGAGATCGTCCGTCCTGTGGTCGAGAAGGCGCGCGGGATCTTCGACACCTTCCGGCCCAACACCCCGGCACAGGAACGCGACATCTTCGCGGGCTTTCAGCCCAAGTCGGTCCCGCAGCAGCCGGAACGGGAGAACAGCGCCCAGCGCCAACCGGCGCACGATATGCAGCCCGCCCGCGCGGGCGGCGTGCGCGGCGCGGTGGAGCGCTACGCCAAGGCCATGGACGCGATCCAGCAGACCCGCGCGCAGGGTCTGGACGCCATGCCCCACCAGCGCGAGGCGTTCGAGCGGGCGCGCGATGCGCTCGACGCGATCCGGCCCGAAGGCACCACCGATTTGCGCGCGGCGTTCGAGCGCCAGCCCGAGCTAATCCGCGAGGCGGCGGGTGGGCGCGGCCTTGCCGCCATGCAGGCGATGCAGCTTGAGGCGGAAATCCGCATGGACCCGTTTGCCCGCGCCGACCGGTTCGTGGAAGGCTGGCAGCAGTTGCAGCGCCAGCACCACGAGCTTGTCCGCGATGGCGATTTTCGGGGCGCACGCGCCGCCGCGCAGGAGATGCGTGGCCTCGCCAAGAGCCTTGAGCGCGATCCCCAGCTTGAATCGGTGCTGTCAGGCCGCGACCGCCGCGACCTTGGGCTGGAAGCGACAGAGCGGATGAGCCGCAGCCTGTCCACCGCCCTTGCCGACAGCATCCCCCACGACCTTGGCCGCGAGATCAGTCGCGGCCTCGGCATGAGCCGCTAGCAGAAAGGAACATATGATATGAACGAAGAACAAGCCCTGTTGAGCGAACCCCAAGCCCCGCCCAACGCCGCCGCCGAGGCGTTCGCGCACCTGGCGCAACAGGTGACGCGAATGGACGACCGTATGGCCGGGCGTATGGAGTTGCTGACCAGCGCTGTTGAAAATGTCGTGCGGGAAAAGCAGGCCATCGAGATACCCGATTACACCTCCACCCTTGGCGAGATGAACGGGCGGCTGGCTACCTTTGCCGGACGGCTTAAAACCATCGAAGAATCCCCCGCACAGCAGCTTACCCCGGAGAATATGGGCCAGCGGATCGCGAAGGCGGCGGCCATATCGCGCCTAGCCGATGACGCCTCGTTCCGCGAATGGGATAAAATCCTGAATGCCCGTGTCGAGCAGGTCAATGGAATCATCGGCACGGCCAAGACCAAGGAGCAGCACAAGACCGCCTTGCAGCTTTGGTGCGGCGGCGTGGGTGCCGTCGCCTTTCTGGCGGGCATCTTCCTGCCGGTCATGTTCCTGCGCATCATGCCCTTAAGCTGGCATCAGCCGGAAAACATGGCGGCATGGGTTGTCGGGGAAGCGACGCCTTGGGATGCGGGCATCCGCCTGATGCGTGCAGGCGATCCCGACGCATGGGCGGGGATCACCGCCGCCGCCGAGATACGGCGCGATAACCGCGACACCATCGCGGTGTGCGAACGCACCGCCGCCAAGGCCAAGGGGCCGGTCAAATGCACCATCAGGATCGGGAAACCAGAATCTTGATCGGATCGCTCGCAGCACGCCCGCGAAGCCGGCTGGCCGCTACGGCGCTTGTTTGTTAGCACGCGGCCAGTCCGCTTCGATATGCGAATTTGTCGCGAAACCAATGACCGGAAGTGTCCCGTTATGTTCCGGATCATTTCATAAAAGCCCACAAATATTGTGGGAGTATGTGTGGTATTGGATTTCTAAGGTCTCCACTTTATCGTGTAAAAACAACACGATAAAGTGGTTGACTGGTGCCCAGAAGAGGACTCGAACCTCCACGCCCTTGCGAGCGCCAGCACCTGAAGCTGGTGCGTCTACCAATTCCGCCATCTGGGCACGGGGTAGGCCGGCGCCTCTAGGGGAGGCAGCCCGGCCTTGTCAACCGGGCTCGCTCAGGGCTAGGCGCTCAGGCATCGAAAATCTTTTTTGGACGGCTCGCGCATGAAGGACAGGTTGGTCACGCTCGTCGGTGGCGGAGGCTTTATCGGCCGCTATGTCGCCCAGGCGCTGCTCGCGGCGGGAGCGCGGGTCCGCGTCGCGCAGCGCGATCCGCGCGACGCCTGGTTCCTGAAACCCCTCGGCGGGCTCGGCCAGACGCAATTCGTCGCCGCCGACGTCACCCGCCCCGATACGATCGCGCGCGCCATCTCGGGCGCCGATCATGTCGTCAACCTCGTCGGCAGCTTCGCCGGCGATCTCGGGCGCATCCATGTCGAGGGCGCGCGCGCCATCGCGCAGGCCGCCGCACATAGCGGTGCCGAATCGCTCGTCCATTTCTCCGCGATCGGCGCCGATGCCGAATCGCCCTCCTCCTATGCGCGCACCAAGGCCGAGGGCGAGGCCGCGGTCCGTGCCGCTTTCCCCAAGGCGACGATCCTGCGCCCCGCCACCGTATTCGGCCGCGAGGACCAGTTCACCAATCGCTTCGCCGCGATGATCGCGCGGCTCCCCGTGGTGCCGGTGCTGCGCGCCGAAACGCGCTTCCAGCCGGTGTTCGTCGGCGACGTCGCGGCGGCGGCAGCCACCGCGCTCGCCGATCCGGCGCGGTTCGGTGGGCAGGTTTACGAACTCGGCGGCCCCGATGTGCTGACGATGCTCGGGCTTCACGAGTGGATCGCACGGACGATCGACCGCGACCCCGCCTTCCCCGCGCTGCCCGATATCGCCGGGCAGGCGATCGCGATGTTCGGCTTCCTACCCGGCGCGCCGCTCACCGCCGACCAGTGGAAGTTGCTCCAGCGCGACACCGTCGTCGCGCCCGGTGCGGCGGGGCTCGCCGCCTTGGGCGTCACCCCGACCCCGCTCGCGGCGGTCGCCCCCGACTGGCTGGTGCGTTATCGCCGCGCCGGTCGTTTCGCGGTCACCGCCAAGGCCTGATTTCATCCCGCGCGCCTCGCTCGCGCGGGGCGCCGACGCGAGGACCATCCCCACATGACCGACCTGCTGATCGTGATCCTGCTCGGGATCGTTGAGGGCGTGACCGAATTCCTGCCCGTCTCCTCCACCGGGCATCTGATCCTCGCCGGCGCGTTGCTCGGGCTGCCCGAGGCCGATGCGACCTTCGATATCGTCATCCAGCTCGGCGCGATCCTCGCCGTGGTGGTGTTGTTCTGGGGGCGCTTCATGATCGTCGCGCGCGGGCTGCTGCGCCGCGAGCCGCAAGCGATCGCCTTCACCCGCAACGTGCTGCTCGGCTTCCTCCCCGCGGCTTTGGTCGGCGCGGTCGCCTATAAGGCGATCAAGGCGGTGCTCGAGGCGCCGGTGATCGCCCCGACCGTGGTGGCGATCGCGCTGATCGTCGGCGGCATCGCGATCCTCGTCATCGAACGCTTCGCCCCGCCGTCGAAGGGCGGGATGGTCGAGGATATGTCGTGGCGCACCGCGCTCGGCGTCGGGGTGCTGCAATGCCTGGCGATGATCCCCGGGGTCAGCCGCTCGGGCGCAACGATCATGGGCGCGCGCGCGATGGGGGTCTCGCGCGAGACCGCGGCCGAATACAGCTTCTTCCTCGCCATCCCGACGATGCTCGGCGCGACCGCGCTCACCTTGTGGAAGAGCCGTCACGAATTGAGCGGCGCACATGTCGGGTCGATCGCGATCGGGTTCGTCGTTTCGTTCCTCGTCGCGATGGTGGTGATCCGCTGGTTCATGTCGATCGTGGCGAAACATGGCTTCCAGCCCTTCGCCTGGTATCGAATCGTTGCCGGCGCCGTTGCGCTCATCGCAATTTTCCTCCATTAAGACCGATACGGACGCTTTATTGGAGCGTTATTCGCTCTTTTCGACCCGATAAAAGGGCCAAACCGCCATATAGGTCAGCAATGCTGACTTGTTGTCCCGACCCGGCTGTGAGAACGCAGCCGGCGGAGGGCTTATGGCTGTTGAAAAGATGCTTCGATTCGTCGCGAAGGCGCAGTCCTATCCGGACAAGCGCGGGGCGGCGGCGCGTGCGGCGGACTTTCGCGAGATCGCCGATCGCTATGCGGAGACGGCGGCCGAGGATCAGGCGTCGCGCTGCTCGCAATGCGGGGTGCCTTATTGCTCGGTGCATTGCCCGCTCCACAACCATATCCCCGATTGGCTGCGGCTGA
>NZ_MKRR01000161.1:2972-8822 GCF_001897045.1 Sphingomonas sp. 66-10 | reverse complement strand
TGGCGGCAATGGCCGAGCTTGGCCTGCCCGGCATCGTGGTGCCCGAGGAGCACGGCGGCCTCGGCCTGGGCCTGCTCGATGCCTTAGTAGTGGCGGAGGCGCTCGGCGCAGCGGTGGCGCCGGTGCCGTTCGTGGCGCGCTGCGTCCTCGCCCCGCTTGCGCTGCGGCTTGCCGGCACGCCGGCGCAGCAGGCGCGCTGGCTGCCGCGCATTGCCGACGGCAGCGCGCGCTTCGGCGTCGGGCTGACCGAGGTCGTCAACCGTCGCGACGGCGGCGGCGTCACGGCCGCGGACGGCACGCTCAGCGGCTCCGCGCTGTTCGTGCTCGACAGCGCCGACGCCGATGCCTTTGTCATCGCCGACCAGGGCGGCCAATTGCATCTGGTCGCCGGCGAGGCGGACGGGCTCGAACGCCTTCCGCTGTCCACGATCGACCTCACGCGGTCGGTGGGAGAGTTGCGGCTCGACGGCGTCGCGGCCGAGCCGCTCGGCGAGGACGACGGCGGGACCGCCAACCGGCTTGTCGCCGCGGGCCGCGTGCTGCTCGCGGCGGACAGCGTGGGCGCGGGCGACGTGATGATCGCGCGGGCGGTCGATTATGCCGGGGAGCGCGAGCAGTTCGGGCGCGTCATCGGCAGCTTCCAGGCGGTCAAGCACATGTGCGCCGAGATGGCGGCGCGGCTGGAGCCGTGCCGATCGCTCGTCTGGTACGCGGCGCATGCGTTCGACGCGGTCCCGGATGAGGCTTTGCTGATGGCATGTCATGCCAAGTCTCACACCGGGGAGGTGGGCCGATTCGTCGCGCGTACCGCCACGGAGGTCCACGGCGGGATGGGGTTCACCGACCTGCTCGGCCTCCATTACTGGTTCAAGCGCATCGGCTTCGACCGGCAGTTGCTCGGCGGGCCGGAGATCGTGCGCGCGGAGGCGGCCGCGCTGCAGGGCTGGGGCAAACGCGCCGCCTGAGACGAGGAGCAGCAGGCATGACGCAGTGGAACCTGGGCGACATCCTCGACGCGATCGAGCCCGTAATGCCCCACGACGCCCCCGCGCTGATCCACGGCGACCGGGTCATCACCTGGCCCGAGATGGCGCGCCGTTCAAACAACATCGCGCGGGCGCTGCGTGCGCGGGGCGCGGGACCGGGCGCCAAGGTCGCCTTCTATATGCGCAACCGGCCCGAATACGGCGAGCTGATGGCGGCGTGCTTCAAGGGACGCCTGACCCACGTCAACATCAACTACCGCTATCGGCCCGACGAGGTGTTCTACATCTTCGACGACAGCGACAGCGAGGTCGTGGTCTACAGCGCCGAGTTCCGCGCCTGCATCGAGGAGCTGCACGGCCGGCTCGGCAAGGTGCATACCTTCGTGGAGATCGGTCCTGAGGCGGAGCGCGCCTCGTTCGCGCTGCCCTACGAGGCGCTCGCGCGGGAGGGCGACGGCGCGCCGCTCGGCATCGCGCGCTCGCCCGACGACGAGTTGTTCATCTACACCGGCGGCACGACGGGGATGCCGAAGGGCGTGATGTGGCGGCACACCGACATGCGCGAGGCGCAACTCGACGCGCAGCGGCTGATGGGGCCGACGCCCGCCGACCTTGCAGAAACCGCGGCGCTGACCGCGCGCGACGGACCGGGCCGGCGTACGATGCCCGCCTGCCCGATGATGCACGGCACCGGCTTCATCACGTCCATCGGCACGCTGATGAGCGGCGGCTGCATCGTGACGCTCGGCGGTGAATCGTTCGATGCCGACGAGCTGTGGCGGTCGGTCGATCGCGACCGCGTCGAATCGATCGCGATCGTCGGCGACGCCTTCGCCAAGCCGATGCTGGCCGCGCTGGATGCCGCGCCCGGGCGCTACGACACGTCCAGCCTCGTCACGATCGTTTCATCCGGGGTGATGTGGAGCCGCGAGGTGAAGGCTGGGTTGATCCGGCACATCCCGCAAGTCGTGCTGATGGACAGCTTCGGCGCGTCGGAAGGGCTGGGGTTCGGCCTGTCGGTCACCAGCGCGGCGGGCGAGACGGCGACCGCACGCTTCACCATCGGCGGGCTGTGCGACGTGTTCGACGAGCATGACCGGCCGGTCGTGCCGGGCAGCGGCACGCCCGGTTTCATCGCGCGTAAGGGCGCGATCCCGATCGGCTACTACAAGGATCCGGAGAAAAGCGCGAAGACGTTCCGCACCATCAACGGCGTCCGTTACTCGATGCCTGGCGACTGGTGCACCGTCGCCGCGGACGGGACGCTGACGCTGCTCGGGCGCGGCAGCGTGTGCATCAACACGGCGGGTGAGAAGGTCTATCCGGAAGAGGTGGAGGAGGTGCTGAAGACGCATCCAGCGGTCGCGGACGCGCTTGTGGTCGGCGTGCCCGACGAGAAATGGGGCCAGGCGGTGACGGCGGTGGTCCATGCCGCACCGGGGGCGACAGTAGACGAGGCGGCGGTGCGCGCTCACGTGCGCGCCGCGCTCGCCGGCTACAAGACGCCCAAAGCGATCGTCGTCACGGACCGACCGCTGCGCGCGCCGAACGGCAAGGCGGATTACAAGGCGGCGACCGACATCGCCGTCGCGGCAGTCGCTGCGCGATGACGGGCGTGCCCGACATCGACGCGCTGGTGATCGGCGCGGGCTTCAGCGGGATCTACCTGCTCGGGAAGTTGCGCGAGAACGGCTTCAACGTTCGGCTGGTGGATGCGGCGGCGGAGCCGGGCGGCATCTGGTACTGGAACTGCTACCCTGGCGCGCGAGTCGATTCGCATGTTCCGATCTACGAGTTCTCGGACGAGCGGGTGTGGCGCGACTGGACCTGGTCGGAACGCTTCCCAGGCTGGCGCGAGTTGCGTCGCTATTTCCGACATGCCTGCGACGTTCTCGACCTCTGGCCTGCAATGACGCTCGGCGTCAGGATGCGCTCCGCCGTGTTCGACGAACATGCCGGCTTCTGGCGAGTGGAACTCGCCGATGGAGAGCGGCTGACCACCCGCTATCTGCTACCGTGTACCGGCTTTGCGGCCAAGGCGTACATCCCGTCACTTTCGGGACTCGACAGCTTTGCCGGCCCGGCCCACCACACCGCCCACTGGCCGCAGGAGGGCATCGACTTTGGCGGCAAGCGCGTCGCGATCATCGGGACCGGCGCGAGCGGTGTGCAGGTCGCTCAGGAGGCGGCACGCGAGGCTGCGCAGCTGACGATCTACCAGCGCACACCTATACTGGCTCTGCCGATGCGCCAGCGCCCATTGACCGCGGCTGAGCAGGAGCAGGCCAAGCCCGGTTACCCCGAGATCTTCCGTCAACGCCGACTGAGCAGCGGCGGGTTCGAGATCCTGCGGCTCGACCAGTCCGCGCTCGAGGTGTCAAGCGAGGAGCGCACCGCGGCGTTCGAGCGGCTGTGGGCGGCGGGCGGCTTCCACTATTGGGTCGGCAACTACGCCGACATCCTGGTGGACGAGCGCGCCAACCGGCTGGCCTACGATTTCTGGCGAGACAAGGTGCGCGAGCGGATCACCGACCCAGCGTTGCAGGAGAAGCTCGCACCCAGCGACCCGCCGCATCCGTTCGGGGTCAAGCGGCCGTCGCTCGAGCAGACTTATTACGACATCTTCAACCAGCCGAACGTCGAACTCGTCGACCTGCGGGAAGAGCCGATCGAACGGATCCTGCCCGACGGCATAGCCACGAGCGTCGGTGAGCGCCGACACGACGTCCTGGTGCTCGCGACCGGTTTCGACGCAGTGACGGGAGGGCTGATGCAGATGGACATTCGCGGGCGCGGCGGGGCGACGCTGGCGCACGCGTGGGGCGAAGGCGCACGCACGCATCTCGGCTACGCGGTTTCGGGCTTCCCTAACATGGTGTTCCTCTACGGCCCGCAGAGCCCGTCCGGCTTCTCCAATGGTCCGACTGCCGCGGAGGTGCAGGGTGACTGGGTCGTCCGGTTCCTCGAGCATCTGCGCACGGGCGGGTGGTCCCGCTTCGAGGCCGAGCCGGACGCGCACGCGGCATGGGCGCGCCACATCGACGAGATCGCCGCCATGACGCTCTTTCCCAGGGCCGATTCCTGGTACATGGGAGCGAACATCCCAGGCAAACCGCGTCAGCTACTCAACTATCCGTCTGTGGTCGGCTATGCCGAGATCTGCGATGCGGTCGCCGAGGCGGGCTATAGCGGTTTCCGGCTGTCGGCATGAGCGCCGCCGAGGCTACCGGATCGTCGGACATCGACCCGATATGGGCCGAGGACGGGTCGCACCTGCCGGACTGGTTCGTCGATGCGCTGGCCGTTCCGCGGGAAGAAGGCTTCGTCACCGTAGAGGGCGCGCAGATCCACTACCTGCGCTGGGGCGACCGCGCAAAGCCGGGCGTGCTCATGGCGCACGGCTTTCTTGCCCATGCGCGCTGCTGGGCGTTTATCGCGCCGTTGCTCGCCGCGGACTACCATGTGGTCGCCTATGATCTTGCGGGCATGGGCGACAGCGACGCGCGCGTGGGGATCGATGGTGACGGCCGCGGGCGCGAGATGATCGCGGTGGCGGAGGCGACCGGGCTGTTCGACGGTGCTGCGCCGCCCGTGATCATCGGCCACAGCTTCGGCGCGGGGGTCGCGGTGACCGCGATGACGATCGCGGCCGAACGGTTCGCGGGCGCGATCATCTGCGACCTGATGATCATGCGGCCGGAGGCGCTTGCCGCCTACTGGCGTGGCGGACGCGGCAGCCCCGGCTCGGGCGACCCGAACAAGCCCGCCAGCCGGTATCCCGATTACCCGACCGCACGCGCGCGCTACGTGCTCGCGCCGCCACAGCCCGCGGGTGAGCCGTTCCTGATGGACTACATGGCCTATCATTCGCTCCGGCGGGACGGGGACGCGTGGACGTGGAAGTTCTCGCCCGCGGTGTTCGCGCGCGGCAACTCGGCGGACGAATGGATGACGATGGGTCGCCGTGTCGCCGCGGCGCCCGGTCGGCTGGCAATCATCTACGGCGAGCACAGCGCGCTCTTCGGCAGGGATTCCGCGGCATATCTGCGCGAACTGGGAGCCGGCGCGATCCCGATCGTCGCGGTGCCCAACGCGCGCCATCACCTGATGCTGGATGAGCCGCTCGCCTTCGCGACGGCGCTCAGAAGCATCCTTGCTCTCTGGAGATCGGCCCGCTGAACCAATCAGGAATGTCGGGTGTGATCCTCGTCTCCGGAGGATTGTCCGACGGCGAATTCCAGCTGCGCAAGGCACAGTTTTCCGGTTCCGTTTCGCTCGACGCCTTCGGCATGCACCACTGCGACACGACGCCCTACGCGCACCAGCGTCGGCGTCGTGCTGACTGCGCCCAGTCTGACCGGGGCGAGAAATTGAAGGTTCATGCTGATCAGCCGGCAGGACTGCCCTGGCGAGAGTGTGCGGGAGAGAGCAAGCTGTGCGGCCAGCTCAAGAAAGGACGCGATCGCGCCTCCATGCAAGGCGGGCAGAATGGGATTCCCGACAAGCTCCTCCGTGGGGATCAGCGTGAACGTTTCACCGCTTTGCGTCATCATGGTACCGAGTAGCTTCGCAAAGCCGTTCCGCCCGGTACTGGCCCCGATCGCGCCTTCGTTCATGGGGCGACAGCCCGATTGATCGAAAAGACGCCTTGGGCAGTCGCGATCAGGTGAGACGGATCTGTATCCCAGACTTCGGCGCGTACGAACGCACGGTGCTCGGTCGCGTCGTAGCAGTGAGCCCACGCCGTCGCGGGGCATCTCGCCTCGGCGGATCGCACATGGTCCACCTTCAGGTTAAGGGTGGAGATCGCCAGCCGTCTGCCCAATCGAGACATCACGGCAACGCCGCAGGCCTGATCGATGAG
>NZ_MKRR01000161.1:2051-2920 GCF_001897045.1 Sphingomonas sp. 66-10 | reverse complement strand
AGCCGATTGCCCCACGGTATGTCGCCCGGTCGCAAGCTCAAGTCTCCAACCATAAAACCCCTCCCTGCCCAGACGATTCCTGTTCCCCGCCGCGTCCACAAGCCAAGCACAGGAAAACGGTACGGTTTACTTACAAACTTCTTCGCCTTAACGTCTGCATCCTGCGATGGAAACGCGATCCAACAAATTCCTTGTGCTCGCGGTCACCGGCCTTCTGCTGAGCACGCTTCTCGTCTTCACCCTTTGGCTTTTCGATGCGCGAAGTGGAGACGGAAACCCGTATCTCATCCGTTTCACCGGGAGCGTCGCCGGCCTGGAAAAGGGATCACCAGTGACGTTCTCGGGCGTCCCGGCGGGCCATGTCACGTCCATACGGTTTGACGGAGCTGATCCCTCAGCGGTTCTCGTCACCATCAGCCTCGAACCGGGAACCCCCATCGTCACAGGTGTCAAGGCAACGATCGCGCGATCCGCACTGGCAGGGACGGCCAACATCAGTCTCGACGGCGCAAAGTCCGGTGCATCCCCGATCGTCGCGACGAGGGTCGGTGAGCTTCCCATCATCCCCGCCAAGGAGGGTGGGCTTCTTGGCGGGGGAGGGGATCCAGTCGCGCTCGTGGACAAGATCAGCCGGACAGTCGACTCCGTGTCGCGCAACCTCGATGCCGCCCAACAGCAGCGGGCCAGCGATCGGCTGGCGGCGCTCGCGGAGAGTTCCGCAGGCTGGGCAGACAAGGCTGGAGCGGCATCTGACGCGCTTACCGGCGCCCGCGGGCGTGTCGTGGCCCTGGGGGACGCCTTGCAGCGATCCGGCGAAAGCGCCGAACGGTTGGGGAGCGCTGTGGTAGAAAGCCGCGCAACCGTCCTCG
>NZ_MKRR01000161.1:0-2024 GCF_001897045.1 Sphingomonas sp. 66-10 | reverse complement strand
AGAGGCCCAACTGCGTGAAACCGTTCGTTCAGCAAGGAAGAAGGCAGGCGCTGTCAGAGATACGGCCGTTCGCCTCGATCAGGAAGGGCTGGGTGTGGGTGCACCGTCCCTCCCGACCTACAAGCCGGGGTCGCGGCAGTGATCGACCGCGACACGATAGGACAACTCTGGTCGGAGAGCGGGCTGGCAGGCGAGGAACCGACCGTCCCGGCGTGATCCTCGTCAACGGGTCCGGATCGCGCTACCCTCGCTCCAGGAGAACGAGATTGAGCGATGACGAGAAGAAGAGCCGGCGCCCAGGGAAGATGGGCAGACCGACGACCGAGGACGCGCTCCGACTGACTTCGCATATCCTCAAGAGCGCCCGCGAGCTGTTTTTCCAGCACGGTTTCGACGGCGCCAGTGCCGACATGATCGCCGAACAGGCGCGCATCTCCAAGCGAACCCTGTACGCGCGGTTCGGCAGCAAGGCTCGCGTGTTCGAGGCTGTCATCCTGGACGAGATCGATACGCAGCTGCGCGCGCTCGAACCCTCCGGCAGCGACGAACCCGACATTGCATCGCGCCTTCGCGTCATCGCCGATCGCCTGCTCGAGTGGCTCCTGACGCCTCGGATCGCCTCGATGGAACGCGTCGTCATTGCCCAAGCGGTGCGTTTTCCTGCGCTCGCGGCGAACATCCACGACTTCGGCTATCAGCGGGCTGTCCAATGGGTGGCCTCCATCCTCGCCCATGCCGATGCCAAGGGCGAGCTGTCGCTGGCGGACCCGGTGTTCGCTGCCGAGCAGTTCGTCACGCTCGTCGTCGTCGCGCCCATGCGCCGCGCGGCGCTCGGGCTGTCTCCTCCCGCGTACGACGATGCAGCTCGCGAACGTATCTTGCGCGTGATTGATCTGTTTCTCGACGGCTGCCGTCCGCGGCACGTCGACAAAGGGACCATGTGATGCTCGTCAACGACGACGAGCCTCAACTCGGTGAGCGCGCGCGCCTTGCCGAACTCATCCAGATCATGGGCCGCCACGGGCTGAACGGCTTGGCCGCTCGCCTGGGTCTGCTGCCAGGTCGCTCGGAGCAGCCGGCAGACGTCTGTACGCCCGAGCGGGTCGTCGCGCTGCTGCGGGACCTTGGACCTGTCGCGGTGAAGCTGGGGCAGGTGCTCGCGACCCGTGAAGACCTGCTAGGGCCGGAATGGGTGCGTGCGCTGGCAACGCTGCAGGATCGCGTGACACCGCTGCCGTTCGAGGCGCTGGAGCCGACGATCCTGGCCGCGCTCGGCTCCCCGATCGAGGACGTGTTTGCGAGCTTCGGCCGCGACCCGATCGCCGCGGCGTCGATCGCGCAGGTTCATGCCGCCACCCTTCGCGACGGAACCGAAGTCGTAGTCAAGATACGCCGGCCGGGGATCGCGGAACGAGTCGATGCCGACCTTCGGCTGCTCCGCCGCATCGCGCGGCTTGCCGCGAGGCACTCGCCGGAGATACGGCGCCTCAAACCTGACGACCTGCTCCGGTTTTTCGCGGAGAGTCTGTCGCAGGAAATGGACCTCAGTGCCGAAGCGGCAGCCTGCGAGAGCATCGGGGCCTTCCTGCAGCCGCTCGGCGTCCGCACGCCCGCCTTCTACTGGGATCAGGTCGGGCGCCGGATCAACGTGCAGGAGCGGCTCAACGGCGTGCCAGTCCGCGAGATTATCGACGGGGCGCAGGAGGGGGGCGTGGAGGTCGCCGGCCGCTACGCGGATGCCGTGCTGCGGATGATCATCTTCAACGGCCGGTTCCACGCGGACCCCCATCCCGGCAACGTCTTTGTCCTTGCCGATCGCTCGCTCGCGTTCATCGACTTCGGCGCGGTCGGCGTGCTCAGCCCCGCCCGGAGGAACGAGGTCGTCACGCTCATCCTTGCGATCGCAAGCGAGGATACGCGGTCGGTCACGGACGTGCTGCTGCAATGGTCCGGCGAAACCGATGTCGATCGCCAGGCGCTGACCCGCGACCTCGACGCCCTGATCGGCCAGTTCCGCGGGGCGG
>NZ_MKRR01000160.1:96651-102867 GCF_001897045.1 Sphingomonas sp. 66-10 | reverse complement strand
AATCTCGCCAGCGTCGCCTGATCGCCGAAATTACGCCGTCCACGTCGCCGCCGTCGCCCCGCAACCACGTGGGGCAGTTTTAGCGCTTACGCGCTGTCTGCGGTTTCTTGCATTACGCGCACCATCTCGACCTGCAGCAACCGGACATCGTTCTTCATCCGATAGACGGCTGCCGCTCGATCAAACAGGAGTTGGCGGAGGAGGTTTCCCTGTCCTTTGAGTGTTTTCGGAAACCCCAGCGACTCCAAACGAAAGCTAGGATCGACACCCTTGATCTGCTGAATCAGCGCATTGATGTGGTTTTCCATTACCGGGGTGGTGGCGCGAGAAGCGGGGCCGGTCAGATCGAAGATATTGTCCGCCAGCGCGATTAGCGACCCGCCGGGCGAATTGCGCAGAGCGGGGAAAACATGATCGAGCGTCAGCGGATCGTTTAGTGACGGGCCGCCATTGTCGCCCCGGCGGCCCCGAAAATTGGGGCGATACTGAGCCGATTGAATTGCGGGGGCGGTTTTGTCCGGCCTGTAGACAGCGTCGGTTAGCGAACCAGCTTGAGGTGAGTCTGCCGACGCCGCCGGTGCCTCGGGCGCAGCAGCCGCTGCCGTCGAACGCGAAACCCGTCGCTCGCCGCGATGGCCGTCGGAAATGATGACATCGCTCAGCGATCGCGGGCCGCCGGGGGCGAAGGTAAAGCGGCCGTTTCGCGGGTCGTGATAGGGGTTGAACTTGAGTTCAACCTCCGGTTCCCCCTGCGGAGATAGACGCCTGCCGGTTCGAATATAATGTTCGAAGGCAATGCGTTCAGGTGATTTTTTCTCGGTGAGAATCTGCCGGTCGGTCATGATGTCCCCCGCTATTGCGTAAGGAACAATTCATGAACAAATCCAACATTTAAAGTAAATTTAGTTAAACTGCTTCTATTATACCTTAAAAATCAACGCGGCGCTGTCAAAATAGACTGAACTAATAAGATAATATCAGAGGAATAGGGGCGGTGAATGCTACTAAAGGTAATGTAGATATCTGCGTCTGTCGCATCGCCGACCCGCCCGATAGCCCCCAACAAAAAACCGCCGGGCATCGCTGCCCGGCGGCCCTCCCTTTCAACCGATCGCCCGATCAGCGCGGCGTGCTGCTCGCGCTGGCCGAACCCGCGCCACTGGCCGATCCCGACCCGCTGGCGTTGAGCGACCCCGCGCCGCCCGACATCGTCCCGGCGAGATCGCCCGATGCCGCGCCGCTCGCCGCGCCGGCGGCGTCGCGTGCCTGGCCCGCCGCCGCGCCCGCACGATCGCGCACGTTGCTCGCGACGTGGCTCGCGGTGCCATGTGCCGCCTGGACCGCGCCCGTCGCCGCACTCCGCGCGTGGCCCACCGCGCCGGTCGCCGCGCCGCGCGCGCTGCTCACGGTGTTCGCGACCTGATCGGTGCCGATCAGCTGTGCATGGGCGCCGACATTGCGGCTGGCGCTCGCCGAGACCGAATTGCTGACGTTGCCGGCGAGTGAATTGCCGTTGGCGCCGGTCGCGCCGAGCGCGGCGTCGGTGCTGTGGCTGATCGTCCCGGCGAGCCCGGCGTCGGCCGCGACATTGCCCGATTTGGTGTTGACCGAATGGCTGCTGTTCGCGCTGCCCGAGCCGGTGACGCTGTTCGACACGCTGCCGGTCGCCGAGCCGATCGTGCTGCCGATGTTGCCGGCGCCGCCAAGCGTGCCCGTCACCGTGCCGCCGATATTGCCGGCGCCGCCGAGCACGCCGCCGACCAGGCCACCGCCGCCGCCGCCGCCGAGCAATTGCGCCGACGCCGGCGCCGCGGCCGTCATGCCGGCCATGATCGCTGCCGCCACCATCAGGCGGGTCCGCATCTTCTGGATCATCATCTGTCTCCTTTTCGTCGCGGGCCGGGGCTGGTTCCACCCGGCTTCCGACAAGAGCAACGACGCCGCGATCCGGTTTAATCCCGCGGGCCTAAGAATTATTTCAGCCCGACGCTTTTCGGCAGGGTGCGGCAGTCGCCGCAGACGATGCCGCGCCCGACGCGGCCGCTGCCGGGGCGCGCCTCCGCCGCGAGCGCCGCGAGGCTGCCGGCGCGCGCCAGCCGGCCGGCGACGAGCGGCGCGGCGAAGGAGGTGCCGCGCAGCGCCTCCCAACCGCCGCCGGGGAGCGCGCCGGCCATATCGGCGCCGGGCGCGGCGAAATCGAGATGGAGCGGCTTGCCCGCCTCGATCAGCGCATGTCCCTTGGCGTCGACCCCGGTCACCGCGACCACCCCGGGGTAGGAAGCGGGATATTGCGGCGGCGCGGCCGGGCCGTCGTTGCCGACCGCCGCGACCACCGCGATGCCGCGCGCCAGCACCTCCTTCACCCCCGCCGCGAGCAACGGGTTGGGCGGGCCGACGAGGCTGATGTTGATCACCCGCGCGCCCTTTTGCGCGAGCCACGCCAGCGCGCGCGTGATCGCGACCGCCGATCCGTTGCCCGCCGCGCCGCCATAGACATCGGCGACGAGCAGCGGAGACCCCGGCGCCGCGCCGCGAAACGCCCCGACATTGCCGACGAGCAACGAGGCGACCGCGGTGCCGTGCCCGCTCGGATGCGGATTGCCCGCGAAGCCGCGCTGCTCGATCGCTGCATTGGCGAAGGCGGGATGCTTGCCGACCCCACCGTCGATCAGCCCGATCGGCGCACCGCCACCGCCCCCGGTTGCGCCGCCGCCCGCCGCCGGGCCCTGCATCGGCGTGAGCGGCGCGCGTGCGGGTTCATAGACGTGATCGAGCGTGTAATCGCCGGCGGGATCGATCCCGCGCAGCGCCTCGATCGCCTTGCGCGCGGGCTTGCCGCGCGGCGGCGCCAGGATCGTCGCGGTGAGACCGATGTTGTCGATCGGCTCGGTGCGGGTGATCGTGAAGCCCGCGGCCTTCGCCTTGGCCAGCGCATCGGGGGCGAGGTTGATGCCGATGATCTCGTCGCGGCGGATCGGATTGCCCTGATCGTCGACGTCGAGCGCCGTGCGATTGTCGCGCACCAGGGTGCGGAGCCGCTGGCGTCGCGCCGAGAGGAGGTCGGCCGGGGCGAGCGAATTGACCGTATTGCCGATCGCCGACAGCGGGGCGTCGAGCCGCCCGATCATGCTGCCGTTGGGGCCGGCGGGGGTGCCGAGCAGCCCGCCGGTCAACCCGCCGGTGACCCCGCCGAGCGTATTGCCCAGCCCGCCGCCGCCGAGCAGTTGCGCGGGAGCCGGCGCGGTCATGCCGATCGCCAGCGCCAGTGCCCCGGCCTTGATCGCCGCCTTGATCCCCATGTTCATCGCCATCTTCCTTTTTCGTCTCGCTCGGTGGATGAAACGACGGGCGGGGAACGTTTCATCCGCATGAACGAGCAGCGGAGGATATTTGGACGAGTTCGAGCGGCATCTGACAAGCCTGTTGCCGCGGCTCCGGCGGTTTGCCCACGGCCTCGCGCGCAACGCGGCGGACGCGGACGATCTGACCCAGGCCGCAGCGGAGCGGATGCTCAAGGCGCGCGACCAATGGCAGCCGGGGAGCAATTTCGCTGCGTGGGGCTATCGCGTGATGCGCAACCTGTGGGTCGATACTACGCGCGCGCGCCAGCGGCGCGATCGCGTGCTGGTCGACGAGGAGCAGGGGCTGAGCGTCGGCGCGCCGGGCGAGGCGGAGACGTCGGTCGAGCTCGGCTATCTGATGCGCGCGATGGGCCGGCTGCCCGACGAGCAGCGCGAGGCGGTGGCGCTCGTGATGATCGAGGGGCTGGCCTATGCCGAGGCCGCCGAGGTGCTGGATATCCCGATGGGGACGCTGACCAGCCGGCTGGTGCGCGGCCGGCAGGCGCTGATGAAGATGCTGGAGGATTGACCGGTGGCTGAAACGATCGACGAGACAAGGATCATCGCCTGGGTGGACGGCGAACTCGACGACGCCGCCGCGGCGCGTGTCGCCGGCGCGGTCGCCGCCGATCCGGCGCTGGCGGCGCTGGCCGAGCGGCACCGGCGGATGAAAGCGCGTTTCGCCGCCGCTTTCGCGCCGCTGGCCGACGCGCCGGCGCCCGAACGCCCGGCGGCGGAGGTGGTGTCGCTGGCGGCGGCGCGGAAGGCGCGCGCGGCGAAGGCGGCGGCGGCCCCGCGCCCCGCGCCGCGCCGCTGGATGGCGCCCGGCGCGATCGCGGCGAGCCTGCTCGTCGGGGTGCTCGTCGGGCACGGCTATGTCGGGGGTGGTGGTGCCGGCGGTGCGCGCGACGCGCTCGCGCTGCCCGCGCCGACCGTCGCCGCGCTCGACCGGCAATTGTCGGGCGACGCGGGCGCGGTGCGCGTGGCGATGACCTTCCGCGACCGCGACGGCAGCCTGTGCCGCGGCTTCACCGCTTCGGGGATGGCGAGCGTCGCGTGTCGCGCGGATGGCGGCTGGCGGCTGCGTTACGCCGTGCCTGCCACGACGCAAGGCGGCGATTACCGTCAGGCGGGGGGCGATGCGGCGCAGATGGCGTTCATCCAGTCGATCATCGCCGGCGACCCGCTCGATCGCGCCGCGGAGACCAAGGCGCGCGCGGATCGCTGGGGTAAATAGCACCGGCGGCGGCGCGCCCTCGCTCCGTTCGCCCTGAGCTTGTCGAAGGGCTGTCCTGTCTTTCTGCAGAAGAAAAGTGCAGGGCTTCGACAAGCTCAGCCCGAACGGTGGAGGGGTGCGCCGAACCCGTATATCTGGCGGCCGTGCCTGTCGTGTGGATGGCGCAATCGTTCAGCCGCGGCTCACTTTTCCGATGGCACCTCCCGCACCAATTCCGAGGGAGGTAGTAATGTTGCGTAAGAAATTGACCCCCATTCTCGCGGCGATCACCGTGATGACCGGCGTGGCGGCGACCCCTGCGCTGGCGCAGGACGGCGGCTATCGCTCGGCCGGTCTGTTCGTCGATCGCGGCGACGGCTTCGAGCGCGCCGCCGACCCTTATGGCTATCAGCGCAACGGCGCCCGGTTCGAGGACGTCCGCTATCGCCGCTACGGCTATCGCCACCGTGAATATTCGCGTCGTCGCTGCGGTGGGACGACCGGGGCGATCATCGGCGGCGTCGCCGGCGGCCTGCTCGGGCGCGAGATCGGGCGCGGCGGGCGCTGGAACGAGCCGAGCACGACCGGGCTGATCATCGGCGCCGGCGCGGGTGCACTTGCCGGCCGCGCGATCGAGCGCGAGAATTGCCGCTGAATCGTGATCTTGCCGGGAGCGACAGGAGACCAACAATGACGAAGCGTTCGTCCGTTATTGCCCGCGCGTCGATCGCCGCCGCCGGATTGTCGCTGGCGCTGGCCGGTTGCGCCGCCTCGCGCGAGCGGATTTCGCTGACCTTGCAGGATTACGGGCTCGATCAGCGCCGCGCCGATTGCGCCAGCGATTTCCTCCACGGCCATCTCAGCGATCGTCAGCTCGACCGGCTGTCGCGCGCGGCGGTGCAGCACCGCGACGGCTATCGCCGCGGGCCGATGACCTTCGGCGATCTGCTGCGCATCTCCGCCGCGCTGGGCGATGCGAATATCCCGCTCAGCGTCGGTGCGGCGGCGGTCGCCTGCGGCGTTGCGGGCGATATGCCGTTGCCGCGGTTTTGAATTGATCTCCCCTCCCTTCCCGGGAGGGGAGCAATTCACATATCGAACGCCAGCGTCACGCCATAGGTGCGCGGCGGGGCATAGGGCACCAACGTCTGCTGATACGGCCCGAAGTAAGTGACATAGGTCGGCACCAGCGCGTCGGTGAGATTCTTGCCCCACACCGAGAGCTCCCATGCCTTGCCGGGCGCGCGCAGCGACACCCGCGCGTCGAGATTCTCATGCGCCGGCCACAATTGTTGCGGGATGTTCGACGCCTCGAAATAGGCGTCGCCGACCCAGGCATAATCGACCCGCGCCTTGGCCGACCAGTCGCCGAGCGGCAGCTCATATTGCGCGCCGACGTTGAACTTGTTCCTCGGCGAGCGCGGCAGCTGGTTGCCGGTGTAATTCTGCCCGGGGATCGAATAAGCGGTGAACTTGGCGTCGAGATAGGAATAGCTGCCGTCGAGCTGGAAACCGGCGAACGGCCGGGCGACCGCCTCCACCTCCACGCCCTGGAGCCGCGCCTTGGCGGCGTTGCTCACCACCACGCAGCACAAGGGGATGAGCTGCGAGACCTGCAGATCCTTATAATCGGTGCGGAACAGCGCGAGGTTGAAGGTC
>NZ_MKRR01000160.1:83281-96623 GCF_001897045.1 Sphingomonas sp. 66-10 | reverse complement strand
GCCGCTCTTATAGCCGCGCGCGACCGAGCCGTAGAGCATCACGTCCGGCGTCACCTTCCAGTTGAGCGCGAAGCGCGGGGTGAATGCCTTCCAGCTCTTGGCGCCGTGGACGTCATAGCCGGCGAGCGAACCCAGCGGCGGCGGCAAGCCGGGGCCGCTGACCTTATAGCCGGCGAACTCGCCTTCCTTATGCTCCCACGTCATCCGCGCGCCGACGGTGGCGGTTAGGGTCGGGAGGATGTCATAATCGACCTGCCCGAACAAAGCGAAGCTGCGCGCGCGGGCATATTGCGGATAGATCGCGGTGCCGCTGATCGCCGGGGTGGCGAAATCCTGGATCTGCCCCTCGATCCGGTTATTGTGCTCGCGCAGATAATAGATGCCGGTCTGGCCGTGGAGCTTGTTGCCGAAGGCGTTGAACGCCAGCCGCAGTTCCTGGCTCAGCTGATTGTCCCACTCATGCCCGAAATCGGTCGATTCGATCTGGTTGGGCGGGTTGACCGGGTTGCTGAAGAACGGGGTCAGGAAACGGAAATCAACCTTGCGCACCGCGGTGACCGAGGTGAGTTTGCCGAGCGGCGTATCATAATTGATCTCCGCGCTATAGGTTTGGATGAAGCGCTTGATATAGCCGTCGGTATAAGCGTTGACGGTGCGCGGATCGGGGTTGATCCCGGCGCAATGCACCCCGCCGGCAAAGGCGGTGTTGCAATTGTTGTGGCGCGGATTGCCGAGCTGGTTCTGATCGGCCCAGTCGGCGCGCAGCACGATATCGAGCGCGTCGGTGGGGACGAAGCGCAGCGCGACGCGCCCGGTGGTCAGATTCTCGTTGTTGACGCGATTGCCGGTGGTCTCGTTATATTCAAACCCGTCGCGCTGCTTGTGCGAGAAGCCGACCGACAGGAAGGTCGTGTCGGTGATCGGCGTATTGCCATAGGCCAGGATGCTGTAGCGGTTGTAATTGCCGTAGCCGCCCTCGATGTGGAAGGAAGGGTCGGCCGAGGGCCGCCGGCTGACGAACTGGACCAGCCCGCCGATCGCATTCTTGCCGAACAACGTGCCCTGCGGCCCGCGCAGCACCTCGACGCGTTCGAGATCGAGCGAATCGAGATCGGGAATCCCGCCGCGCCCGGCGTAGACCCCGTCGACGAACACCACCACCGAGGCGTCGCCGCCGGCATTCTGGCTGATCCCGGAGGCGCTGCCGATCCCGCGCATCGAGAAATTCTGGTTGATCGGATCGACCTGGCCGATGCTGAGCCCGGGGGTGCGGGTGGCGATATCCTGGACGGATTCGATATTGTTGCTCTTGAGCTGATCGGCGCCGAATGCGGTGACCGCGACCGGCACGTCCTGCAGCCGCTGCTCGCGGCGCTGCGCGGTGACGATGATGTCGCCCGCCGCCTGCGCCTCCGCCGGGGCGGCGGGGGGCGCCTCCTGCGCCTGTGCGGTGAGTGGCGCCAGCGCGCTCGACACGATCGCCCAGCGCCGCAATGTGGCTGCGTTCATCATCCTACCCCTCCGTCTTCGCGGTATTGTTAGTTTCCTAACTAGTATCGTCTTTTCGGGGGTGGAGGCAAGCGGCTGATTAGGGCCTAGTCGTCGACGCGGAAGCGCGCGCCGCTCGGCCAGCCGTCCATATGCGGCTGGACGCGCGCGAGCAGGTCGGCGCCATAAGCCGCGTTGCGGTGGAGATCATATGCCGCCTGCGAGGCATAGACTTCGACCAGCGAGATCTTGTGCGCGTCATCCTCGGCGACGAAGATGTCACAGCGCAGATCGGGCTCGCGCTCGCGCACGAAGGCGACATTGTCGCGCAGCGCCTGCAGCAATGCCTCGGCCTTGCCGGGAAGCGCGGTGAACGCCGCGATCATGCCGATTTTCATGCTGTCATCCACTCTTGGCCTATAATCTTGTCCTTAGGCTGCTAAGATACTTGCTGTCGATTGGCCAGCGCCCGGCCGCAACGGGCGGGAGGTTCCCTTGGGCACGAACATGCATCCGGTCGCTTTCTACGCCGAGACGTCGAACAGCATCGGCTATCTCACGCGAATGGCGTTCCGCGCCTTCACCCGCTCGCTCGAGCGGCGGACGCTGCCCTATGGCGTGACCGCGGGGCAGTGGCGCTTCCTCCGCGCGCTCTGGGCGGAGGACGGGGTGACCCAGCGCGAGCTCAGCCGCCGCGCCGGGCTCAACGAGCCGGCGGCGGTGGCGGCGATCAACGGGATGGAAAAGAAGGGGCTGGTGCGCCGCGAACAAAGCCGCACCGATCGCCGGCGCGTGCATATCCACCTGACGCAAAAGGCGCGCGCGCTGGAGCCGCAGCTCCTGCCGCACGTCGCCGCGGTCAACGAACTGGCGGTGCGCGATATGTCGCCCGAGCGGGTGGCGCTGCTGCGCGAACTGCTTGCGCAGGTGACGCGCAATCTGGCGGATGATCTGCCGGAATAGGGCGAGGCTTTAGGCCACCCGTTCGCCCTGAGCTTGTCGAAGGGCTGCCCTTCTTCGGAAGAAAGCGCAGGGCTCCGACAGGCTCAGCCCGAACGGGGTTAACGACACCGTCAAATCCTGAATTCGGCGAAGGTCTCCGGCGCGAACATCTCCTCGATCGTCAGCCGCCGCGGCGACAGGCCCTGTTCGTGGTGGTAGCGCGCGAAGGTCTCGATCACCTGCCGGTTGCGCTCGATGCCATACGGCCACCAGTCCGGCCCCATCGTCGCGATCGTGTCTTCCACCGCGGCGATCTGCCACGGCAGCATCGTCTTCAGCGAGGCAGAGACGCGCAACTGGTCGTAGCTCAGCCGCTGCGCCGCGACGAAGGCGGTATAGAGTGACCGCGCGATCCAGCGGTGCCGCTCGTAGATTTCGCGGCGGATCGCGACGACGTGCATGATCGGGAAAATCCCGGTGTGCGCATAATAGGCTTTCTCGATCGGCACGAAATCGGGGAACAGCCGCGCGACCTTGTCGGGCTCGCTGTAGAAGGTCGACGGCGCGCGCGCGGTGTGGAGCGCGTCGATCTCGCCGTCCGCCAGCATCCGCGCGAGCGTCTGGGTCGGGCCGATCGCCTCGACCCTGAACCGCGGCGGCAGATCGAGCTTCAATTTTTCCTCGCGCCCTGGCTCCTCCTCGCCGCCGGTGACATAGGTGACCGAAGCGGGGTCGATGCCATATTCGTCGCTGAGGATGCCGCGGATCCACACCGGCGCGGTCATCTGATATTCGGGCACCCCGACGCGCTTGCCGACGAGGTCGCTCGGCGTCTCGATCCCGCTCGCCTTCGACACGAAGATGCATGAGTGGCGGAAGAAGCGCGACGGGAATACCGGGATCGCGACGAACGGCGGGTCGTCGCGCCCCAATGTCACGCAATAGGAAGAGAGCGAGAGCTCGGCGACGTCGAACTCGCGGTGGCGCAGCATGCGGAAGAAGGTCTCTTCCACGTCGAGCGCCTGGAAATTGAGGTCGATCCCGTCGGGGCGCACCCGTCCGGTCTGCAGCGCCTCGGTACGGTCGTAATTCCAGCAGGCAAAGGAAAGGGGAAGGCGGCTCATAGGGCAATCTGCTCCAGCGCGTCGTGGATGATCGTGGCGGGGAAGATATCGGTCCCGCGGCGGCTCGATTCGATCAACGCGGCGCAGGCGGCCATCGTTTCGAGCCCCCAGCGCCCGTCGTGGATCGGCGCGCTCGTACGGTGGATCGCGGCGACGAATTCGTCGATCACCGCCCGACGCGGCACCGCCGGGGGATCGAGCGGGCGCCATTCGTGCGCGTGATCGGCGTAGAGCGCGAGGCCAGTCGGGGTTAGCCGGATGTCGGCGCGCTCGCAGCTCGCCAGCACGAACCCGAAATGCTCGTGGTGCGGCGCGGGTGGGGGCGGCGCGCCGTTGCCATAGGTGCGCGCGAGCTTCGCCGCCGCTTCGTCCCGCGCGAGCGTACGCCGTGCGTCGGCATGTGCCGTGGGTGCCTTGGGGCGGCCGAGTTCGCCGATCCAGCCGGTCAGTTCGTCGCTGTCGTAATGCGCATAGCCGCTATAGGTCAGCGACGCCGCCGCGCCGTGCTCGAACGCCAGCAGCGCGGTATAGGCGCCGTCGCTCGGGCGCGTTTCGTCCCAATTGCCGGCGACCGCGCGGACCGTGCGGATCGGTTGCCCCGCGAGCCGCCGCACGACATCGATCTGATGCGCGCCCTGGCTGAATATCACCCCGCCGCCGCGCGCCGCATCGAGCTCCTCCGCGCGGCGCGGGCGATAGACGAAATCGGTGAAGTTGAAGGTCAGGATCTGGCGCAGCGCGCCATGATCGCCCGAGGCGATCAGAGCGGCGGCGGCGCGCACCGGCGCGTCGAACCCGTGGCTCGGCCCGACCACCAGCACGCGATCGAAGCGGCGCGCCGCCTCCGCCATCGCCGCGCAATCGGCGACGGTGACCGCCATCGGCTTTTCGACCAGCACATGCTTGCCCGCCTTGATCGCGGCGATCGCCTGCGCGGCATGATGTTCGTGCGGCGAGGCGATATAGAGCGCATCGATATCCGGCGCGCCGAGCATCGCCCCCAGGGTCGGAAAGGCGGGGGCGTCGAACTCCTGCATGAAGCGTTCGCGCGCCTCGGCACGCGGATCGAACGCCCCCGCCAGCACGATCCGCTCGTCGCCCGTCAGCGCGGGCAAGGTGAGCATGAAGCCGCGTCCCAGCCCGACCACCCCCAGCCTGATCCTGTCCATTGCGCCCTCTCCCCGCCTTGAACCAAATAATACTTCGATATAAAAGTATTTTCAATGGAGCGCGGATTTCCGCGGGATTCGAAGGGGAATGAGAGGATGACGCCGGAACAGAACGATCTGTTGTGCCGAGTCGAGGGCGCGGCGCCGATGGGCCGGCTGATGCGCCAGCACTGGCTGCCGGCGTGCATGATCGAGGAGGTCGCCGCGCCCGATTGCACGCCGCTGCGGGTGCGGCTGCTCGGCGAGAATATCGTGGTGTTCCGCGACAGCGACGGGAGGGTCGGCGCGCTCGACGAGCAATGCCCGCACCGCCGCGCCTCGCTCGCTTTCGGGCGCAACGAGGAATGCGGGCTGCGCTGCCTCTATCACGGCTGGAAGTTCGACGTGGAAGGCAATGCGGTCGACATGTCGTCCGAGCCGATCGACGCCGCCTTGCGCCAGACGATGAAGGCCAGGGCCTATCCCGTCCACGAGGCGGGCGGGTTCGTGTGGGTGTGGATGGGCGACGCCGCGGCGGTGACGCCATTCGACCCGCCCAATTGGGCCAAGGCGCCGGCCGACAAGATCAGCATCGTCAAGATGCATGCCGCGTGCAACTGGGCGCAGGTGCTCGAAGGATCGATCGATTCGGCGCATAGTTCGAGCCTGCATTCGACCAACATGCCGACCGCGACCGTGGCGGGCTCGACCGCGACCGACAGCGCGTGGCTGCGGCCCTCGGCCGACAAAGCGCCGCGGCTCGAGGTGCAGAAGACCCCGTTCGGCTTCCGCTATGTCGCGATCCGCACCCCGATCGTCGATGCGGACAAGCAGGATTATGTGCGGATGACGTTGTTCGTCGCGCCGTTCACCGTCCACATCCCGTCGACCGACCAATATCATCTCAGCCAGATGCTGGTGCCGATCGATGACGTGAACACGATGTTCTACTGGATCGCCTGGCACCCGGAGAAAGGCATCGCGCAGGATGCGTGGCGGCGCTTCTGCGGGGCGGAGATCGGCAAGGATGTCGAGCCGTTGACCTTCCGCAAGCGCCGCAACGCCGACAATGATTATCTCCAGGATCGCGCTGCGATGAAGGCGGGGGATTTCACCGGCATCTATGGCATCCCGACGCAGGATATGGCGATGTGGGAATCGATGGGGCCGATCGCCGATCGCAGCGAGGATCGGCTGGGATCGAGCGACAAGGCGATCTTCACCTTCCGCACCCAGATGTATCGCGCGGCGCAGGCGGTGGCGCGCGGCGAACCCGCGATCGGCACCGTCGAACCGCGCGTGCCGGCGGGCGGGCTGATGTCGTTCGAGGGGATGCTCCCCAAGGGCGAGGACTGGCGGCTGCTCAATCTGTCCGACGAGGAAAAGGCGATCGCTCTGGCGTCCTGATACCCTGCTCCCCTCCCTGGTGAAGGGAGGGGCTGGGGGTGGGGTGGGTATGAGGCGCGCGCGACGCTGCCTCGCGGGGCCAACCCACCCCCGACCCACCCTTGTTCAAGGGAGGGGAGGAGCAGTTAACCGATCGCTGGATGCCGCGTATGCCAGTCGGTCATCGACTGGAATCGATGCGCGGCGCGCAGCAGCGTCGATTCGCTGAAATGCGCGCCGACCAGTTGCGCCGCGCACGGCAGGCCGTCGTCGCTGAACCCGGCGGGAAAGGTGATCGTCGGGTGGCGTGAGATGTTGAACGGCAAGGTATAGAGGAAGAACCGCTCGAACGCCTCGCCCCCGGCGAGCAACGTCGCTTCGAGCACGGCAGCGGGCGGCGCGGGATAGGGCAAGGCCGGCACCAGCAGCAGATCGATACCCTCGAACAGCGCGTTGATCTGCCCGGTATAGCGATCAGCCGCATTCATCGCCGCCGCGACATCGCGCGCTTCGAGTTCGGTCGCCGAGGCGAGCATCGCCGCCAGCCCCGGGCCGTAAGAGGCGGCATGCGTGGGGAAGGTTTCGCGATGCGCATCGGCGACCCCCGCGGTGAGGATCGCGCCGAACGCCGCGGTATGGGTTGCCGGCAGCGTAACCGCGCGGAGCCGAGCGCCCGCCGCGACGAGCATGTCTGCGGTGTGGCGCAGGGCCGTGATCACCGGAGGATCGCATTCGCGCTCGATGCGATCCCAGTCGACCCCGATCGTCAGCCCGTCGACGCCCTCGTCCAGCGCGCGCCGATAATCGGGCACCGGCGCGGGTGCGGCGGTGGGGTCGTGCGGATCGGCACCCGCGATCGCGCCGAGCATCGCCGCGGCATCCGCTGCGCTGCGCGCCATCGGGCCGATCGTGTCGAGCGCCTCGACCAGCGGCCACACGCCGTCGCGGCTCACCCGGCCCCATGTGGTCTTGACGCCGGTGACCCCGTTGAACGCCGAGGGAATGCGCACCGACCCGCCGGTATCCGATCCCAGCGCGGCGACGCACAGCCGCGCGGCGACCGCGACCCCCGACCCGCTCGATGAAAAGCCCGACGAATGCCCTGCGCGCCACGGGTTGACCGGCGCGGGGACATGCGGGTGGTGGAGGATCGTCGCCCCCTCGGTCATCGACAGCTTGCCGAGGATCACCGCGCCGGCGCGACGCAGCCGGGCGACGATCGTCGCGTCGCGCGCGGCCTTATGGTCGGCGCGGAACGGCATGCCGGCGAGCGTCGGCGCGTCGGCGATGTCGATCAGGTCCTTGATCGCGACCGGGATGCCGTGGAGCGCGCCGCGATCGAGCCCCGCCGCGATTTCGCGGTCGGCGCATTCGGCGTCAGCGAGCGCGTCGTCGCGCATCACCCGCGCATAGCTGCGGAGGCCGGGGTCGAGGCGGTCGATGCGATCGAGAAACGCCAGCGTCAGATCGCGCGATGTGAGTTCGCCGCGGCGCAATTGCGCGCCGAATGTGGCGACCCCGCCGCGCAGGCATATGTCATCCGGTGCGGCCATCCTGCTCTCCCTTATCGTCCGGCCGTTCTTGGGGCCGAGAGAAACTTAGTATTCTATTGGTCGCCGATCGCGCAACCGTGCGATACCGCGCTCCCTTTTGCGCAACCCGTTCAATAGCCGATTTTTCTTGGCAGCGGGCACGGCGTTGTCGTGCCGTTTGACATCGTCACGCGGGAAGGTAATTAGATAACAAAACATAGTAACAAATGAAATTCGGGGCCGTGCCGCGCGGGTGTCCGGCCCCGGCGTAGGGTCGAGATTCCGACGTAAATTCAGGGGGAGAACTGCATGAAAGCGCGTGTTGCCTATCGTTGCGCCGCCGCGGCGTTGACGATCGCCGCGGGTCTCGGCGCCTATGTCGCTCAGGCGAAGGATGTCGTGATCCATGCCGGGCATCTGATCGACGGCGTGTCGGCCAAGCCGCTCGACAAGATGTCGATCCTGATCCGCGACGATCGTATCACCGGGGTGCAGAAGGGGTTCGTGACGCCCGCCGGGGCCGAGGTGATCGACCTTTCCGACGCGACCGTGCTCCCCGGGCTGATCGAAAGCCACGATCATATCTCCAGCACCGGCGATCGCCGCCCGCTCGCGCGCTTCTTCGATACCGAGGGCGATTCGGTGATCAACGCGGTGGTCAATGCCCGGACCGAATTGGGCTGGGGCTTCACCACGGTGCGCGACATGGGGTCGGGGCTGTACGAAGGCCCGGCGCTGCAGCGCGCGATCGCCGCGAACAAGGTGGTCGGCCCGCGGCTGTGGACCGCGATGCAGCCGCTCGGCGCGACTGGCGGGCATTCGGATCGCAACAACGGGCTGCGCCCCGGGCTCGACATGCCCGACAGCGAATCCGGCATCGTCAACGGCCCCGAATCCGCCGCCGAGCAGGTGCGGCTGCACCGCCGGCGCGGCGCCAATGTCATCAAGCTGATGCCCTCGGGGGGGGTCGGCTCGATCGGCGACGATCCCAATGTCATGACGATGACCGACGCCGAGATGAAGGCCGCGGTCGAGACCGCGCACAGCCTCGATCTCAAGGTCGGCGCGCATGCCCACGGCAAGAAGGCGATCGATCATGCGATCCTCGCCGGGGTCGATTCGATCGAGCACGGCACCTATTCGGATGCCGAAAGCTATAAGTTGATGAAGGAGCACGGCACCTTCCTCGTGCCGACCTTGCTGGTCGCGGACGAAATCTATCAGGTCGCGGTCAATCATCCCGAGCTGTTGCCGCCGACTGTGGCGGACAAGGCCAAGGCGGTGACCCCGACGATGATCGGCAACGCCGGCCGCGCCTATCGCGCCGGGGTGAAGATCGCGTTCGGCACCGATCAGTCGGCGAGCTCGCGCCGCGAGAAGGCGGAGGAATTCGCGCTGCTGGTCAAGGCCGGGCTGCCGCCGATGGAGGCGATCTTCACCGCCACCCGCAACGCCGCCGAGCTGATCGGCGCGCCCAATGACATCGGCTCGGTCCAGCCCGGGCGCTATGCCGATATCATCGCGGTGAAGGGCGATCCGCTGGCCGACATCACCGAGCTGCAGCGCGTGCGGTTCGTGATGAAGGGTGGCGAAGTGTTCAAGCGTGACGGGCAGATGCTGCGCTGAGCCGCGGCATCCACCCGATTTCCTCCCACAGGTTCCGATAGGATCATAGACATGCGCACGCCGAGGATCGTCACCTTCGCCCTGCTCGCGAGCACCGCCGCGGTGCCCACCGTCGCCACCGCACAGGCGGCGCCCGCCGCCGACGCGCCGGCGGCCGTCCAGCGGCAGGACGAGGAATATGGCCGGCTGATCAACGAATATCTGGTCGACAAGCGCTTCACCACCGAGCTGGTCGATCATATGCCCGCGTCGGACACCGTGCCGTCGCCGCTCAAATTCTTCGGGCGGATTCCGGGCAAGCCCGGCGAGCTCGAATATTCGGGCGATATCGCACGCTATTACAAGGAACTGGCGCGTACCTCGCCGCGCGTCAAATTCTGGACGGTGGGCAAATCGGAGGAAGGCCGCGATATCGTCGTGATCGCGATCGCCGACGAGGAGACGCTCAAGAATCTCGACATGAACAAGGCGGCGCTCGCCGCGCTCGGGGATTCGCGGCGGACGAGCGAGGCCGAGGCGCGCAAGCTGATCAAGACCGCCAAGCCGCTCTACTGGATCACCAGCGGCATCCACTCGCCCGAAACCGGCGGGCCGCAGATGCTGATCGAGCTGGCCTATCGCCTCGCCGTGGAGGAGACCCCCTTCATCCAGAAAATCCGCAACAATATGGTGACCTTCATCACCCCCGTCCTCGAAGTCGACGGGCGCGACAAGATGGTCGACACTTATTATTACGGCAAGAAGACCGGCAATCCCCGCCCGCCGATGATGTATTGGGGCAAATATGTCGCGCACGACAATAACCGCGACGGCATGGGGCAATATCTCAGGCTCACCCAGGCGCTGACCAAGGGCACGCTCGAATGGCACCCGACGGTGCTCCACGATCTGCACGAGGCGCAATCCTATCTGTACGTCTCGACCGGGACGGGGCCGTACAATCCCTCGCTCGATCCGATCGCCAGCAACGAATGGTGGCTGCTGGCCGAGACCGAAGTGATGGAGATGACCAAGCGCAACGTCCCCGGGGTGTTCACCTACGGTTTCTACGACGGCTGGGTGCCCAACTACCTGTTCTGGATCGCGGTGACCCACAACAGCTTCGGGCGCTTCTACGAAGTGCAGAGCTATGGCCCCGATATCCAGAAGGGGCTCAAGCTGCCGCCGTCGGTGACGAGCCGCGAATGGTTCCGCCCCAATCCGCCGCTGCCGACGATCGACTGGGGGCCGCGCAACAACACCAATATCCAGGAATCGGCGATCCTGTTCGCGCTCAACAAGGTGGCGACCGATCGCGAAACCTATCTCGAGAATTACTGGATCAAGAACAAGAACGCGGTCGATATCGGGCGCACCGGCGACATCAACGCCTGGGTGATCCCGGCGGCGCAGACCGCCAGACTCAACGTCGTCGATATGGTCAACGGGCTGCGCCAGCAGGGCGTTGAGATCAGCGTCGCGGGGGCGCCGTTCACCGCCGGCGGGGTCAATGTCGCGGCGGGCGATTATGTCATCCGCGCCGACCAGCCGTATCGCACGCTCGTCGACATGTATCTCGGCGTGCAGAATTATCCCGTCGCCAACCCGCGTCCCTATGACGATACCGGCTGGACGATGCAGTATCTGCGCAACCTGACGGTCAAGACGGTCAAGGATCCGGGGGTGTTCAACCAGCCGCTGACCTTGCTGGCGGACGATGTGCGGCCGAGGGGCGTGGTTTCGGGCAGCGGCCCGGTGATCCTCGTCAACCACAGCGGCGACAACGAACTGGTCTCGTTCCGCTTCCGCCTCGCCAAGACGAAGATGCTCGCGGCCGAGGCGCCGTTCGAGGTCGGCGGCCGCAAATATGCCGCGGGCACCTTCATCCTCCCCGCGGCGAACCGCGCCGAGGTGGAGAAGGTCGTCGCCGATCTCGGGCTGTCGGCCGAGGCGGTCGGCGCGGTCCCGTCGGTGGCGAGCCACGCGCTCAGCGTGCCGCGGATCGGCTACATGCACTCCTGGCTGCGCACCCAGGACGAGGGCTGGTGGCGCGCGGCGTTCGATCATTACGGGATTCCGTACACCTATTTCGCCGACATCAAGGCGCGGGCGGGCGGGCTGCGCGCCAAGTATGACGTGATCGTCTATCCCAACGTCGGCTCGTCGGCGCAGGATCAGGTGGTCGGGGTGGCGATGAACGGCACCAAGCCGATCCCGTACAAGAAAAGCGCGCTGACCCCGAACCTCGGCACGCTCGATTCGGCCGACGATATCCGCGGCGGATTGGGCGCCGACGGGCTCGCCGAATTGAAGAAGTTCGTCGAGCAGGGCGGGACGCTGATCGGCGACGGATCGACCGTCGAGATGCTCGCGCAATATGGCATCGCCGCCGGGGTGAGCGTCGCCGAGACGCCCAAGCTCTATACCAAGGGCGCGGTGATGCGCGGGGTGTTCAAGGACAAGGCCAGCCCGCTCGCTTACGGCTATGCCGGGGGCGAGATGCCGGTCTATTTCTCGCAGACGCCGGTGCTCAAGGTCGGCGGCGCGGGGCGCGGGATGGCCTATTTCGATCCCAATGCGCCGGGCAGCAACATCGCGCAAAAGGTGACCCCGAACGAGACCCCGGCGCATATCTCGCCGTGGGAGCCGGAGCAGGCGAAGGCGGCCAAGCCCGCCAATGCCGATGTGCCCAATTCGCCGTTCGGCTCGGCACTGCCGGTGTCGCGGACGGGCGGCGCCGAGCCGACCCAGCACCCGCGCGTCGTGATGTCCTTCCCGGCCAAGGCCGACGATATCCTGCTCAGCGGGATGCTCAGCGGCGGCGAGGCGTTGCAGAACAATGCGCTGCTGGTCGATGTGCCGCAGGGCAAGGGGCATATGGTGCTCTATGCGCTGCGGCCCTTCTGGCGCTGGCAGACGCAGGGGAGCTATTTCCTCGGCTTCAACGCGATCATCAACTGGGATCATCTCGACGCCGGCAAGTCGGCGCAATGATCGCGGGGCGCTGACGCTCCGTTACATCGTCATGCCGGACTTGATCCGGCATCCAGAGTGACGGGCGATTGTGCTTGTGGCTCTGGATGCCGGGCCGAGCCCGGCATGACGGCGTTTGAAGCGCCAAAGTTCACGAAGTTCACACGAGTGACGGGCTTGCCTTGCTCCTGATGAATGCTTAGCATTCTAAATAAATATCATCGGGAGAGCACGGGATGTTGGCACGGGCATGTCCTGCCGGGAGCAGGGGCGCCGCGGCGCGGGGGCGGTGGTGACCGGCCGCATCCCGCGCGCGGGGGATGCCGCGCCGTCACGGCTTTACGCGCATGGCGTGCTCGCGCTGCTCGTGCTGGCCTATGCGTTCAACATCCTCGATCGCACGATGATCGCGATCGTCGGCCAGGCGATCAAGATCGACATGAAGCTGAGCGATGCCGAGCTCGGCCTGCTCGGCGGGTTCGCCTTCGCGGTCCTCTATTCGGTGCTCGGGTTGCCCGTCGCGCGGCTCGCCGAACGGTGGCATCGCGTATCGATCATCTCGATCGCGATGGTCGTCTGGTCGGGGTTCACCGCCGCATGCGGCGTCGCGGGCAATTACACCCAATTGCTGCTCGCGCGGATCGGGGTCGGGGTGGGCGAGGCGGGGCTGTCGCCGCCGGCCTTTTCGCTGATCGCCGATTATTATCCGCCCAACCGCCGCGCTTCGGCGATCGGCATCTATATGCTCGGCGGCGCGATCGGGACGATGATCGGCGCGGCGCTCGGCGGCTGGGTGGCGAAGCATTTCGGCTGGCGCATCGCCTTCATCGCGGTCGGCATCCCCGGGGTGGTCGTCGCGCTGCTGATCCGCGCGGTGATCCGCGAGCCGGTGCGGGGCGCGCTCGATGCCGATAATGTGCCCGTAGCGGCGCCGGGGCCGATCGACCGGGGCGAGGAATTCGCCGAGCTGGCCGCGGTGACGCGATCGCTGCTGCGCCAGTCGGACGTGCGCAACATGATCTTCGGCCTGACCCTCGCGTCGGTCGCGACCTATGGCATGCTGCAATTCTCGCCGGCCTATTTCATCCGCGCCTTCGATCTCGATCTGGCGACGGTAGGGGTGATCTTCGGGGTGACGAGTGGC
>NZ_MKRR01000160.1:72650-83274 GCF_001897045.1 Sphingomonas sp. 66-10 | reverse complement strand
AACGCGGCGTGGCGCGGGCTGGTGCCGGCGATCGGGCTCGCGATCGCGGCGCCGCTTTACTATCTCGCTTATACCGAGCCGGATTGGCGCATCGCCTCGGCGATCCTGCTGTTTCCGGGGCTGTTCCAATACCTTGCGCACGGGCCGACATTCGGCGCGGTGCAGAATGCCTTTCCCGCGCACCGCCGCGCGACGGCGAGCGCGCTGATGCTGCTGTTCCTCACGCTGATCGCCGCGGGGGGCGGGCCGCCGCTGATCGGCTGGATCATCGACCGGCTCGCGGCGGCGAAATTCGCGCTGCTGCCGGTCGCGACGCAAAGCTTCGCGACCTTGTGCCCGGCGGGCAAGGCCGCGGCGGGAGCGTCGGCCGAGCTCGTCGCCGCGTGCCACGATGTCCTTGCGCAGGCGACCCGCGAGGGACTGCTCGTCGCCACCGCCTTCCTGCTATGGGGCGGCGTGCATTATGCGCTCGCCGCGCTCGCCTTGCACAGGAAGCACGCCGCCTGACGATCTGCGATCGCAATGATCTTCATGCAGGCATTTAATTTTGGAATGCTGCACCGGCTGCCTAACGATAGGCGCTCGGCGGAAAGGGGAGAGGGGCTGGGCGATGCGCAAGGTCATCATGTTGTTTGATCGCGTCGCGACGCGGCGGGGCGCGTTGGTCGTCGCGCTCGGCGTGGCGGCGGCGGCCTATGCGCCGGCGCATGCCGCGGGGACGGAGCCGGCCGATATCCTGATCACCGACGGCACGATCGTCACGATGGACCCCGCGCGGCGGGTGATCGACGATGGCGCGGTGGCGATCGTCGGCAACCGCATCGCCGCGGTGGGGACGACCGCCGAGCTCAAGGCGCGGTTCAGCCCGCGCGAGACGATCGACGCGCGGCGCAAGATCGTGATGCCGGGGCTGATCGACGGCCACGGCCACGCCGGGCACGCATTGCTCAAGACGCTCGGTGCGGACAGCGACACTTGGAACGAGAATGTCGAGCGGATGTACGCGCACGGCTCGACCCCCGATTTCTGGCGCGCCGATGCGATGCTCGCGGGGCTCGAGCGGCTCAAGTCCGGGGTCACCACCTCGGTCAATTTCTTCGGCGGCGGTTCGGACGTCTATCGCGTCGACGACGCGAAATATGGCGACGCTTATTTCGAGGGGGTCAGGCAGATCGGGGTGCGCTGGTTCCTCGGGGTCGGCCCGCGCCGCGGCCCTTATCCCAGCGGGTTCACCGACTGGACCGGTGCGGCGAAGCGCGACTTTACGGTGCCGTTCGATCGCCAGCTCGCGGTGTCGGAGGAATTGATCCGCAAGTGGAACGGCACCGCCGACGGCCGCATCAGGATGGCGGTGGTGTTCCCGACGATCAGCCCGGACGACAAGCTCGCCGGCGCCGCGCTCGACGAAATGGTGCGCGAGGCGCATGCCGCGCGCGATCTGTCGAAGCGTTACAAGGTGCTGTTCCTGCAGGACGGGCACACCCGCGGCACGGTGAAATATGCCAATGACGTGCTCGGGCTGCTCGGCCCCGATGCGATCTTCTCGCACGCCACCAATCTGACCGACGAGGAGATCAAGCTAATCGCCTCGACCGGCACGCGCATCTCGCACAATCCCAGCGCGATCTTCTCGATGTACGGCCGCAACCCGGCGACCGAGCTGATCGACGCGGGGGCGACGGTGATGCTCGGATCGGACGGGGTGGCGCCCGATCGCAGCTTCGACATGTTCCGCCACATGTTCCAGGCGACGCGTTACCACCGTTTCTATTTCCACGATGCGAAGGTACTGCCGGCGGGCAAGGTGCTCGAAATGGCGACGATCGATGCCGCCAAGGCGCTGGGGATGGAAAAGGACATCGGCTCGCTCGAAGCCGGCAAGAAGGCCGACATCATCCTGGTCGACTGGTTCAAGCCGCATCTCGTGCCGATGAACATGCCGGTCTATCGGCTGGTCTATTATGCCAATGGCGAGGATGTCTCGACCGTGCTGGTCGACGGCCGCGTGCTGATGCGCGACCGACAGGTGCTGACCGCCGACGAGGAAAAGATCCTCACCGCCGCGCAGCGCGAATCCGAGCTGGCGGTGACCCGCGCCGGGCTGAAGGGGCTCGACACGCTGCCCGAAGGCTTTTGGGGGAGCACGCATCTCGGGCCGAAAACGACCAAATAATCTCGCGCATAACCGTGGTTTCCTCGCAGCCGTGGCGCCGCTACACTTCGGCTGAAACTCGTTTTCCTAGGGGATTCCAGCATGTTGATCCTGAGCACTCGGGTCGGAGCGATTCGGGTCAAACTGGCGGCAGCGGCTGCGCTGCTTGTCGTGCTTGCGCCCCCCGCGGGCGCCGCCGATCCGCCTGAATGGACCCGCCCGGCCGCCCCGTTCCATGTGATCGGGCCGATCGATTATGTCGGGACCGAGGGGCTGGGGTCGTATCTGATCCACACCCGCGCGGGGTCGATCCTGATCGACGCGCCGATGGCGGAGAATGTTGCAGCGCTCGAACGCAACATCGCCGCGCGCGACAAGCTGCGCAACGTCAAGCTGATCCTGCTCAGCCACGCGCATTTCGATCATGCCGGCGGCCTCGCCGCATTGAAAAAGGCGACCGGCGCCAGATTGGTGGTCGGTGCGGCTGACAAACAGGCGGTGGAGACCGGGACGCCGCCGGGCGAGGTCGATTACGGCGTGATCCGCTTCCCCGCCGCGCCGGTCGATCGCGGCATTCGCGACGGCGAGACGGTGACGCTCGGCGGGGTGACGCTGACCGCGGTGGCCACCCCGGGGCATACCCCCGGCTGCACGAGCTGGCGGATGCGCGTCGTCGACCGCGGGACGCCGCGCGACATATTGTTCGCCTGCAGCATCACCGTCGCGGGCAACCGGCTGGTCGGCAATCGCGCCTATCCGGGGATCGTCGGCGATTTCCGGCACAGCTTCGATCGTCTCGCCGCGATCAAGGCCGATATCGTCCTGCCGTTCCATACCGTCGCGGCCGAGCTGCGCGAACGCGCCGGACGCGGGGCGCTGGTCGATGCGACCGCGCTGCCCAAATTGGTGCAGAATGCGCGCACCGCCTTCGCCGCCGATCTCGCCAAGCAGGAGCAGGCGGCGAAGTGATCGTCGAAGCGACCGCAGGCGACGAGGCGGCGTTGATCGCGCTGTGGGAGGCGTGCGGGCTGACCCGCGCGTGGAACCCGCCGGCGCGCGACATCGCCTTCGCGCTCGCCGGGCCGAGTTCGACGATTCTGGTGGCGCGGGGCGTGGTCGCGCCGGAGCATCGTGCGTTGGATCGCGATCACGTCGTGTCCTCCTTGTGCTCCCGCGAAGGGGACGAGCACGCCGCCCTGACCGGCAGCGTGATGGTCGGGCACGACGGGCATCGCGGCTGGGTCTATTATCTCGCGGTCGCGCCCGATGCGCGCCGCGCCGGGCTGGGCCGCGCGCTGATGGCCGCGGCGGAGACGTGGCTGCGCGCGCGGGAGGTGCCCAAGATCCAGCTGATGGTCCGCACCGGGAACGAGGACGCGCACGCCTTTTATCGCGCGCTCGGTTTCGCGGATCAGCCGGTTGCGGTGTTCGGCCGTTTCCTCGATTGAGGGGGCATGATCACACTCTACGGCATCCCCAATTGCGACACCGTGAAGAAGGCGCGCGTGTGGCTCGACGCGAACGGCGCGGCTTATGCCTTTCACGATTACAAAAAGGCCGGGGTCGACGAGGGCGCGCTGCGCGGCTGGGTGGCGCGGCTCGGCTGGGAGAAATTGCTCAACCGCGCCGGCACGACATTCCGCAAATTGCCCGACGCGGCGAAGGTCGACCTTGATGCGGAAAAGGCGATCGCGCTGATGCTCGCCAATCCGTCGGCGATCCGTCGCCCGGTGGCCGTGAAGGGCGACACGCTGGTCGTGGGGTTCGACGCGGCGCAATATCAAACACTTGTGTAACGATCGATAACGACGCACAATCCCCGCCCACGAAAGGGGAGAGTGGATGAGCGAGTTCGCGCGGCCGGTGCCGGTCTGGTTTCGTATCGTCGCGATCCTGCTGGTGCTGTGGGGCGCGATGGGCGTGTTCGCCTGTGTCCAGCAATTCCGCCTCGGCGCGGAGGCGATGGGGCAGACGAGCGCCTATGATCGCGCGCTCTATGCGTCGCTCCCCGCCTGGTACAATTGGGTCTATGCGCTCGCGGTGGGCAGCGGGCTGCTCGGGGCGCTGGCGCTGCTGTTCCGCAGGGCGGTGGCGCGGCCGCTGTTCGTGATCTCGCTGGTCGCGATCGTCGTCCAGTTCGGCTATCTCTTCGCCGCCACCGATATCATCGCCACCAAGGGGATTTGGGTAACCTATTTCCCGCTGTTCATCTTCGCGGTGGCGCTGATCGAGGTGCGGCTCGCCGGGGTCGCGATCCGCAATCGCTGGGCGCGTTAGACTGGCCTTCGGGCCGGCAAGCCTCTAAGCGTCGCGCCCATGTCCACCACCTTCACGATCGACAGCTCCACCAGCCGCGCGACCCCGGTGTCCGCGCCGATGAAGCGCGTCACCGTCCCCGCGGTGCGCAAGCGCAAGGGCGGCGAGCCGCTGGTGATGCTCACCGCTTATACCGTGCGCACCGCGCAATTGTTCGATCCGCATTGCGATCTGCTGCTGGTCGGCGACAGCCTGGGGCAGGTGATCTACGGGCTGCCCTCGACCGTCCCGGTGTCGCTCGAGATGATGGCGGCGCACGGCGCGGCGGTGGTGCGTGGCAGCTATCATGCGATGGTCGTGGTCGACATGCCGTTCGGCAGCTACGAAACCTCGCCCGAAAAGGCGTTCGAGAGCGCCGCATGGCTGCTCAAGCAGACCGGCGCGGCCGGGGTGAAGCTGGAGGGCGGGGTGGCGATGGCGCCGACCGTCCAGTTCCTCGTCGAGCGCGGGATCCCGGTGATGGGGCATGTCGGGCTCACCCCGCAGGCGGTGAACATGCTCGGCGGCTATGGCGCGCGCGGGCGGACGCAGGAGGAAGCCGCGAAGATCATCGACGACGGGCAGGCGATCGCGCGCGCGGGCGCCTTTTCGCTGGTCGTCGAGGGCGTGATCGAGCCGATCGCGATCGAGCTGACCCGCTCGATCGATTGCCCGACGATCGGCATCGGCGCGTCGGCCCAATGCGACGGTCAGGTGCTGGTGGCGGAGGACATGCTCGGGATGTTCGAACGGGTGCCGCGCTTCGTGAAGCGCTACGGCGACATGGCTGGTTACATCTCCGAACGCGCCGAAGCTTATGCCAATGAGGTCCGCTCGCGCGCCTTTCCGGGTGTCGAGCAGGTCTATCAGCCCAAATAGGACGTCCAAGCCGCTTCCGTTTCCCCGGGGGCGCGGCTAAACAGGCGCGTTTTTCCAGTAGCCGGAGTTCACCTTGGCCCTGTCGCCCGAAAGCAATGAAGCATTCCTGCGCGAAGTCGATGATGCGCTGCGCCAGGATCAGGCGCTCGATTTCTGGCGGCGCTACGGCCGGTTGCTGATCGTCGCGATCGTCGGCGGGCTCGCCGTCTTCGGCGGCTATCTGTTCTGGCAGAACCGCCAGCACAAGGCCGCGGAGCGCGAGGGCGAGCAATTGCAGGTCGCCTATGACGATCTCGCCGCGGGCAAGCTCGACGCCTCGGCCAAGGCGCTGGCCGAGCTCGCCCAGTCCAAGTCGGACGGCTATCGCGCCGCCGCGCTGTTCTCGCAGGCCGATATCGCGCTGCGCAAGGAGGACCTGAAGGGCGCGGCGAAACAATTCGCGGCGATCGCCGGCGATCAGTCGATGGCCAAGCCGTTCCGCGATCTCGCGCTGATCCGGCAGACGATGGCCGAATTCGATACGCTCAAGCCCGATGTGGTGGTCAGCCGGCTGCGCGGGCTGGCGGCGCCGGGCAATCCCTATTTCGGCAGCGCGGGCGAATTGGTCGCGCTGGCTTATTTGAAGCAGGGCCGGCGCGATCTCGCGATGCGGCTCTACAACCAGATTGCGGCGACCGAATCGGTGCCGGAATCGCTCCGTCAACGCGCGGTTCAGATGGGCGCGGTATTGGATACCGGCGCCGCGCAGAGCGGCGGCGCCGCCGGTAACGAGAAGGCCAAGCAGCAATGAAGAAGGTTCTGGCCGCGCCGCTGGTGATCGCGGCGCTGGTGGGATTGAGCGGGTGCGGCATCTTCAAGGGCCACGGCCCGAAAAAGACCCCGACGCTCGGTGAGCGCATCCCGATCCTGGTCTCCGAGAATGGCGCGGCGGTCGATCCGTCGCTCGCCGGGGTCGCCGTCACCGTCCCGCCCGCGGCGCCGAACGACGCCTGGGCGCAGCCCGGCGGCAACCCTTCCAAGAATATGGGCAATCTCGCGCTCGGCGCCGCACCGGCGCGGGCGTGGAGTGCGCGGGTCGACGGCGGATCGAACCGTCAGCGGCTCGGCGCGGCGCCGGTGGTCGCTGACGGCAAATTGTTCGTGGTCGACGTCGATGCGGTGGTCCATGCCTTCCGCGCGGATACCGGCGCGTCGCTGTGGACCACGCCGATGGCGACGGAGAAGAAGAACCGCGCGGCGCGCTTTGGCGGCGGCGTGAGCTTCGACGACGGCAAGGTATTCGCGACCGACGGGCTCGGCCAGGTCGCCGCGCTGAACGCGGCCGACGGCAAGGTGATCTGGAGCGCCAAGCCGGGCGGCCCGCTGCGCGGCGCGCCGACCGTCGCCAACGGCCAGGTCTATGTGCTCAGCCAGGACAACCAGCTGTTCGCGCTCGGCGAGGCCGACGGCAAGGTGCAATGGGCCGAATCGGGCAGCATCGAATCGCAGGGCGTGTTCGGCGTCGCGGCGCCCGCGGCGGCCTCGGGGACGATCGTCGCGGGCTTCTCGTCGGGCGAGCTCAACGCCTATCGCTACGAAAACGGCCGTACCTTGTGGCAGGACGCGCTGTCGCGCACCGCAATGTCGACCTCGGTGTCGAGCCTTGCCGATATCGATGCCGATCCGGTGATCGCGGACGGCCGTGTCTATGCGGTCGGGCAGGGCGGACGCATGGTCGCGATCGAAATGGATACCGGCCAGCGTCTGTGGGAGCAGAATCTCGCCGGCACCTCGACGCCGTGGCTCGCGGGCGAATGGCTGTTCGTCGTCACCGACGATGCGCGGCTGATTTGCCTGTCGCGCGCCAACGGCAAGGTGCGCTGGATCGCGCAGCTCCGCGGCTACAAGAACGTCAAGAAGAAGTCCGGCCCATACGTGTGGTTCGGGCCGGTGATGGCGGGCGACAAATTGTGGCTGACCAACACCCGCGGCGAGATCGTCGCGGTCTCGCCGGCCGACGGCAAGGTCGAGACGACGATCAAGCACGGCGCGGAATTCGGGCTGCCGCCGGTGGTCGCCAACAACACGCTCTATGTGCTCGATCAGAAGGGGCGCGTGACCGCTTACCGGTGAGGGGCGGCGCGAGCATCGCCCGCTAGCACGCTTCCCCCCCCCGGCGAAGGCCGGGGTGGTAGGCTGAAATCCGATCTAACTGACGCCACAGGTGACGGCGGCGCGCGTTGCGGCTATTGCGCCGCGATGCCGCTGCCTATCGTCGCGATCGTCGGCCGACCCAATGTCGGCAAATCGACCCTGTTCAACCGCCTCGTCGGCAAGAAGCTGGCGCTGGTCGACGACCGCCCCGGCGTGACCCGCGACCGGCGCGAGGGCGACGCGCATCTGCTCGGGCTCGATTTCCGCGTCGTCGATACCGCGGGCTATGAGGACGAGGATCCCGATACGCTCCCCGGCCGGATGCGCCGCCAGACCGAGGCGGCGGTGAAGATGGCCGATGTCGCGCTGTTCCTGGTCGACGCGCGTGCGGGGATCGTCCCGCTCGACGAGGAAATCGCGCGCTGGCTGCGCGGATCGACCACCCCGATCATCCTCGTCGCCAACAAGGCCGAGGGGCGCGCCGCCGAGCAGGGTATCCTCGAATCGCTCGCGCTCGGCTTCGGCGATCCGGTGCAGCTTTCCGCCGAACATGGCGAGGGCGTCGCCGATCTGTTCGAGGCGTTGCTGCCGCATCTCGAACGCGACGAAGAGGTCGAAGCCTCCGCCGGCGAGGAAGAAGACGAGCGCGACGATGCCCCGCTCAAGCTGGCGATCGTCGGGCGCCCCAATGCGGGCAAGTCGACGCTGATCAACCGCATGCTCGGCGAGGATCGGCTGATCACCGGGCCGGAAGCCGGGATCACCCGCGATTCGATCGCGATCGACTGGACCTGGCACGGCCCGCAAGGCCCGCGCCCGGTGCGGCTGATCGACACCGCCGGGATGCGCAAGCGCGCCAAGGTGCAGGACAAACTTGAGAAACTGTCGGTCGCCGATGCGCTCCACGCGGTCGATTTCGCCGAGGTGGTGGTGCTGCTGCTCGATGCGACGCTCGGGCTGGAGGCGCAGGACCTGCGCATCGCCGACAAGGTGCTGTCGGAGGGGCGTGCGCTGCTGATCGCGCTCAACAAATGGGATGTCGCCGCCGACCCCTCTTCGCTGTTCAACGGCGTGCGCAAGGCGCTGGAGGACGGCCTCAGCCAGGTGAAGGGCGTGCCCTTGCTCACCGTGTCGGGGGCGACGGGGAAGGGGATCGACCAGCTTATCGCGGCGGCGTTCGAGACGCGCGCGGCTTGGTCGCGCCGCGTGCCGACCGGCGAGCTCAACCGCTGGTTCGAGCGCGCGATCGAGGCCAATCCGCCCCCCGCGCCCGGCGGCAAGCGGATCAAGATGCGCTATGTGACGCAGATCAAGACGCGTCCGCCGAGCTTCGTGATCTTCGGCACGCGGGTCGATCAGCTTCCGGCGAGCTACGAACGCTATCTGATGAACGGCCTGCGCCGCGATCTCGGCTTCGGCGCGGTGCCGGTGCGGCTGACCTTGCGCGCGCCGCGCAATCCGTTCGGGCCGAAATCGGACTGAGGGGGAGGGCGCTGGCGGAGAGGCGGCCAATATATCGCTGGCGTCTCGCTTGGGGCTTACCCCTCCACCATTGCTTCGCAACGGTCCCCCTCCCCCTCCGAGGGAGGAATTGTTCGGTCCCCCGTTCCTCCCCCGGAGGGGAGAGGGACCAGCCGAAGGCTGGTGGAGGGGTAAGCCCCAGGCGAGACGCTGAACTCAGCTCTCGTGTTCGCTCTTGGCGTTGAGCTGGATGTAATTCTGCAGCCCCATCCGCTCGATCATCTCGAACTGGCGTTCGAGCGTGTCGACATGTTCTTCCTCGCTTTCGAGGATCTTGGTGAACAGGTCGCGGCTGACGTAATCCTTGGCTTCCTCGCAATAAGCGATCGCGCCCTTCAATTGCGCCACCGCCTCCATCTCGAGCGCGAGATCGGATTTGAGCACTTCCTCGACCGTCTCGCCGACGCGCAGCCGGCCGAGCAGCTGGAAATTGGGCAGCCCCTCTAGGAACAGGATGCGATCCGCCACCATATCGGCGTGCTTCATCTCGTCGATCGATTCGTGCCGCTCGAATTCGGCGAGCTTCTTGACGCCCCAATTGTCGAGCATGCGATAGTGCAACCAATATTGGTTGATCGCGGTGAGCTCGTTCTTCAGCGTCTCGTTGAGCAATTCGATGACGCGCGCGTCGCCCTTCATGTCTTCTGCCTTTCGGTTAGGCAGATGTTTTACCGCGCCTGATGCAGCGCGGGCAACCCAAAAAATGGCGGATTTCTGCGGGTTTCGTTGCTGCGAGCGTTATGCAGCAGCGCGCTCTTCATCGATAATGGCTCGCGCAAACGATACGCACTGGCCGCATTTCGGCTGGCGCCCGAGCGAACGATAGGCCTGACACGCCGTCCGTGATCCCTGCCGCGCGGCCTCGCGCACTTCGCATTCACGGATGGCATTGCAGACGCAGACGACCATGCGGATCTCCCTCGCTCGCCCTGCGATCTAGGGCTATTGCGATGCGCTCGCAAGTGCTTTTGCGGCTGGTTCGCAATTGCGCGACGCTCAAATGCGACGAAGAGATTGCCACCGGCCGCGTGCCATGCTGCGCCACAGCCATTCGGCGGGGCCATAGGCGAATCGTTCCAGCCAGGGTTGCGACCAGCCGAGCATCGCGATCCAGATCGCGAATACCACCGGGTAGAGCTGCCAGCGTTCCAGTCGGCCGAACCAGCCGAGGCCGTAGCCGTAGAAAATCAGCGTGCAGACGATGCTGGTGCCGAGATAGTTGCTGAATGCCATCCGCCCCGCCGCGGTGAGCCGCGCCGCGAGCCAGCGCGCGCGGCCCGAGGTGACGAACAGGATCACCAGCGCCGCCTCCGCCATCGCCAGCGCCGGGCGCAGCAGGGTGAGGTGGAGCGGCTCGGTGAGCAGCAGCAGGATCGGATCGAAATGCGTCGCGCTCATCCAGCCGGCCAGCGCGACATAGAGCGGGATCGTCACCCCCGCGCCGGCCGCCGCCACCGCCCAATAATGCCGTCGCGCCCAGCCGCCCGAGAAGAAGCCGGCGCGGAACAACGCCATGCCGAGCAGCATCAGCCCGAGCGTTTCGGGCAGCATCCACGGCATCACCTGAGTCTCGATCTCGAAGGCGGCTTCCGCCCGCGCGCGGGTGACCGTGTTCCAGTCGCCACGATAGATTGCGATCTGCTC
>NZ_MKRR01000160.1:56737-72632 GCF_001897045.1 Sphingomonas sp. 66-10 | reverse complement strand
CGTGGGGCGTGGCGGCGGCCGCCTCGAACCGGCGGGTGTCGTTATAGACGAGCAGGCCGAGCGCGAGCTGCCACAGCAGCAGGAGCGCGCCGAGGCTCGCGAGCATGCGCACCGGCCAGCGCCATGCGACGAAGGCGAGCGCGCCGCAGAAGGCATAGAGCGTCAATATGTCGCCGGCCCAGATCAGATAAGCGTGGACGAGGCCGATCGCGAACAGGCTCGCGGCGCGCGCATAATGGACCCGCGCGGGGCTTTCGCCGCTCGCCAGCGCGCGTTCGGCGACGAGCACCGTCGAGGCGCCGAACAGCATCGTGAACAGCCCGCGCATCTTGCCGTCGGCGAGGACGAAGACGATCGCCCAGCTCCACCAGTTCGCGCCTTCCGCGCCGCCGGCGAAATGCGGGTCGACATAGGCATAAGCGGGCAGCGCGAACGAAACGATGTTGAGCAGCAAGATGCCCATCACCGCCACCCCGCGTACCGCGTCCAGCGTCGCAATTCGCGCCGGCGCCGCCTTTTCACGATCGATCGACATTCAACCCGCTTCGGCTTCTTCTACACTCACACGCTCATCGTCATGCCGGGTCGAGCCCGGCGTGACGGCAAGAGATAGGCCGACGATCCCGTGTCAGCGCCGCCGCGCGATGAATGCGATCGGCAGCCCGACCAGCACGATATGGCAGAACAATTGCGTCACCACCGCGGGGGTCGAGGGCATCGCGCCGAACCGCAGCGGCACGACGATCAGGTTCATCATCACATAAGTGATCAGGCCATAGCCGACGCCGCCGACGATCGGCTGGCGCTTCAGCCAGGTCACGCGATCGGCGACGAGGACATAGACCGCCGCCATCACCGCCATCAGCGCATAATGGACCGCCAGCCCGAGCAGCGCGACCGGCAGCCCGCGTACCGGGACGCCGGGAAACGGCCCGGAGGCGACATAGGCCAGCATCTCCGAAACGGTACGCTTGCCGTAGAATAAGGTGAGGCTGATCGCCGCGAGGATATCGAGCGTGCCGGCAACCACAGTGGCGCGCGCAATCCGTGCGCGGGCAGGGGAAGAAGCGAAGGATTGTGCCATGATCCGCGAACCCGGTTGGTTGTTGTGGGGGAGGGCATAGGACGGTTGCGGATAGAACGCCAATCGGGGCGGGGCGTGCCTTACCAAACCAACCACCCGTCATCCCCGCGAAGGCGGGGATCCATTCTGGCTGGCCTATCGAATCGAGCCGCAACCACAGCGTGAATGGATTCCCGCCTTCGCGGGAATGACGGGGAATAGCTAGGAGAGGGCGTCCTAAACCGTCGCCGCGCTTGCCAGCCCGCAACTGGCCGCGCCGGTTTCGATCTGGATCGTCGCATGGCCGATTCCGAAGCGGACGTGGAGCATCGTTTGCGCCGCGTAGAGGAAGTCGTCGCCGGGGTGGCCGTCGGGCAGCAGCAGGTGCGCGGTCAGCCCCGGTTCGGTGGTCGACATCGGCCAGATATGGAGATCATGCACCTCGCGCACCCCGGGCAGCGCGGCGAGCGCGGCCTCGACCCCGTCGTAGTCGATCCCGCGCGGCACCGCGGCGAGCGACATCTCCACCGTCTCGCGCAGCATTCCCCAGGTCTGCCAGAAGATCAGCGCGGCGATCACCAGGCTGACCACCGGATCGATCCACGCCGCGCCCGTCATCCAGATGACGATGCCGGCCACGACCACTCCGGCCGAGACCGCCGCGTCCGCCGCCATATGGAGATAGGCGCCGCGGATGTTGACGTCGCCCTTGCGCCCCGAGGCGAACATCAGCGCGGTGCCGGCGTTGATCAGGATCCCGACCGCCGCGACGATCGAGACGGTGAGCCCCGGCACCGGCGCGGGCTCGCCGAAGCGTTGCACCGCCTCCAGCGCGATCGCGCCGAGCGCGACGAGCAGCAGCAGCGCATTGGCGAGCGCGGCGAGGATCGTCGATCCCTTGAGCCCATAAGTGAAGCGCTTCGACGGCGCCGCGCGGGCGAGCGCCGCCGCGCCCCACGCCACCGCGAGCCCGAGCACGTCAGAAAGATTATGCCCCGCATCGGCCATGAGCGCGACCGATCCGGTGATGAAGCCCGCCGCGCCTTCCGCCGCGACATAGGCGAGGTTCATCCCGATGCCGATCGCGAAGGCGCGATCCCATTGCATCGGCGGCGCGTGGTGGTGGTGCCCGTGGCCGTGCGAATGGCCGTGACCATGCGAATGATCGTGCGCGTGACCGTGGTCGTGCGGGTGATCGTGATCATGGCCGTGGTGATGCAATCCCATCAGGCGACCTCCAGTAACCTTTCCGCCTGCGCGCGGGCCTCGTCGGTGATCGTCGCGCCGGATAGCATACGCGCGATTTCCTCGCGCCGTTCGGTTTCGCCGAGCGTGGTGACGCCGGTGCGGGTGACGATGCCGTCGTGGCTCTTGGCGATCAGCAGATGCGCCGCGCCGCGCGCCGCGACCTGCGGGCTGTGCGTCACCACCAGCAATTGTGCCTGCCCCGCGAGCCGCGCGAGCCGCTCGCCGATCGCCGAGGCGACCGCGCCGCCGACCCCGCGGTCGATCTCGTCGAATACCATCGTGCGTGCGCTCCCCTCCGCCGCGAGCGCGACCTTGAGCGCGAGGATGAAGCGCGAGAGTTCGCCGCCGCTGGCGATGCGAATCAGCGGCGCGAAGGGCGCGCCCGGGTTGGTCGCGATCTCGAACTCGACGCGGTCCTTGCCCGCCGGCCCCCAGGCCTCGCGCGCGGCGGGGGCGATCGCGGTGCGGAAGCGCGCGGCATCGAGCTTGAGCGGCGCGAGCTCGCCCGCCACCGCCTTGTCGAGCCGTGCGGCGGCGGCGGCGCGCGCCGCGCCGAGCGCCTCGGCGGCGGCGTCATAAGCGCGGGCGGCCTCCGCGACGCGGGCTTCGAGCGTGACGATGCCTTCCTCGCCGGCGTTGAGCCGCAAGAGCCGCGCGCGCAGCTCATCGGCGAGCGCGGCGAGATCGTCGGGCTGGACGCGATGCTTGCGCGCAAGGCCGCGCAGCTCGAACAGCCGCGCCTCGTCATCTTCCAGCGTGCGCGGATCATAGGCCAGCGCGAGCCGCGCATCGTGCAGCCGCTCCTCGGCGGTGCCCGCCTCGATCAGCGCACGATCGATCGCCGCCAGCGCCTCGGCCAGCGTGGCGTGATCGGGGGCGACGCGCTCGAGCACCCGCGCCGCTTGCCTGAGATGCGACAGTGCGCCCTCGCTGCCTTCGAGATGTGCGCCGATCGCCGAGAGATCGTCGGCGATCTTCGCTGCGCGCTGCATCGTGCGGCGCTTGTCCGCCAGCGCCTGTTCCTCGCCCGGCTCGGGGGCGAGCGCGTCGAGCTCGGCGACGGCATGTTCGAGCCATTCGCGATCGCGCGCGGCGTTGTCGATCTCGGCGTGCGCGGCGGCGAGCGCATCCTCGGCGGCGCGCCACGCCGCCCAGGCCGCCGCGGCGGGGGCGGAGTCGATCCGGCCGTAAGCGTCGAGCAGCGCGCGATGCCCGGCGGGGGCGAGCAGCCCGCGCTCGTCGTGCTGGCCATGGATCTCGACCAGAAGCGCGCCCAGCTCGCGCAGCAGCCCGGCCGAGGCGGGCTGGTCGTTGACGAAGGCGCGGCTGCCGCCGTCGGCCTTGACGATGCGGCGGATGATCAGCGGCTCGCCGGGCTCGACCGCGAAGCCGTTGGCGTCGAGCAATTGTTCCGCGGCGGGCGAGGGATCGAAGGTCGCGGTCACGGCCGCCTGCGCCGCGCCGTGGCGCACCAGCGCGCTATCGGCGCGCGCGCCGAGCGCCAGCCCGAGCGAATCGAGCAGGATCGATTTGCCCGCGCCGGTCTCGCCGGTCAGCACGCCGAGCCCGGGGCCGAATTCGAGGTCGAGCGCCTCGATCAGCACGACGTCGCGGATCGACAGCGCGGTCAGCATCGCCAATGTTCCAGCGGCACGGGGCCGAGCCGGGCGGCAGCGGTCCGCGCCCGGGTCATGCCGTCAGGCCTTCGGCGCGTCCGACGAAGGCGTCGCCGGTGCGGGGGCCGGAGTGGGGGCTGCGGTCGGGGCGGCCGGCGGCTCTGCGGTCGGCGCGGCGGGGGCCGCGCTGCCCGGGGTCGCCGCGGGCTTGGTCGCGACGGGGACGACCAGCTGGCCCGGGGCGAGCGGCGCGATCGCCGTCGGCGGATATTCCTTCACCAGCTTATAGGCGCGCGCATACCAGTCGGTGCCGGGATAATTGGCGCCGAGCACCGCCGCGGCCTTTTCCGCCTCGCCGCGCACGCCGAGCGCGAGATAGGTCTCGGTGAGCCGCATCAGCGCCTCGGGCGTGTGGGTGGTGGTCTGGTAATCATCCACCACCTTGCGGAAGCGCAGCGTCGCCGCGAGCCACTGGCCGCGCCGCTCGTAGAAGCGACCGATCTCCATTTCCTTGCCCGCAAGGTGATCGCGCACCAGATCGATCTTGAGCCGCGCGTCGGCGGCGTAGCGCGAATTGGGATAGCGGCGGATCAGCTCGCCCAGCGCGTCCTGCGCCTGCGCGCTGATCTTCTGATCGCGCGTCACGTCGCTGATCTGCTCGTAATAGCAGAGCGCGATCAGATAATAAGCGTAGGGCGCATCCTTGTTGCCGGGGTGCACCGAGATGAAGCGCTGCGCGGACTGGATCGCATCGGTGTAGCTGCGCGCGAGATAGTGGCTGAACGCCCCCATCAGCTGCGCGCGACGTGCCCAGACCGAATAAGGATGCTGGCGCTCGACCTCGTCGAACAGCGCGGCGGCCTCCTTGTAGCGATGCTGTTCGAGCCGGTGCTTCGCGGCGGTGTACAAGGTGCCCACGTCGCGCGCGACATAAGGCAAATCGCCCTTGGCGCGGTTGCGCGCGCAGCCGGCGATCGGGAGGGCGAGCGCGGCGACCAGCACCAGGCCAAGCGAACGAGGAAAAGAAGTACGCATTCACCGAGCCTTTAGCCTAAGCGGGCAGTGACGAACAACGGTGAAACGCAATCCGCATGACGCGCGTTTGCACCGTGTCCAACGGGCTATTCGGGAACGATTATGACTGCGACCTTGCTGGCGACGAAACGGGTGGAGAAGCCCTGGGGTCGGAACCAGCTCTATCCCGGTTTCCCCGATCCCGCCCCCGGGGGCGCGCCGATCGGCGAAGTGTGGTTCCAGTCACCGCACCCGGAGGCGCCGGAACTGCTGATCAAATATCTGTTCACCAGCGAGAAATTGTCGGTGCAGGATCATCCGTCGGATGCCGAGGCGCGCAAGCGCGGGCTGCCGCGCGGCAAGGACGAATGCTGGGTGGTGCTCGCTGCCGAGCCGACATCGACGATCGCGATCGGGCCCAAGGCGCCGATGACCGCCGACGAATTGCGCGCCAGCGCGCTCGACGGGTCGATCGAGGACAAGCTCGATTGGAAAAAAGTGCAGGCGGGCGATTTCTATTATTCGCACGCCGGGGTGATTCACGCGATCGGCGCCGGGCTGACCCTGATCGAGGTGCAGCAGAATATCGACATCACCTATCGGCTGTACGATTACGGCCGCCCGCGCGAATTGCACCTCGACGACGGAGTGGCGGTGGCCGATCTCGAACCCTGGTCGCCGCCGCCGATGCCGGGCGAGGTCGCGCCGGGGCGGACGATCCTGGTCGAGGGGCCGAAATTCGTGGTCGAACGGTGGACCGGGGGCGCGCGGGCGATCGCCTTGCCCGACGGGGTGTCGGGCTGGCTGGTGCCGATCGCGGGCGCCGGGGAGATCGGCGGGGTCGCGTGGCACGCGGGCGAATGCGTGATGATATCGGGAAGCGAGGAGCTTCATGCCGAGGCGGGGAGCGACCTGTTGTTCGCTTATCCCGGTGCGCAGCGCATCGCCGTAACGTCTATCGATTCGGTGTGAATTCCACAGCCGTTCCAATGCCATCGCTGACATGCTCCACGATGGTACAAAAGGCAAAATCTTGTAAAAATGGGCGACTGAAACGTCGTTAATTTCCTGTTAAACCGAGTCTCCAGCCCACGGAAAAACCAGTGGGGCGAGGTCGCCACCGATTCGCGTTTTGGGAGACGAGACATGAACATTAAGGGTGCGGGGGCGACCGCTCTCGCTTTGGCGGCCGTTGTGGCTATTCCGCAGGCATATGCAGCACCGGTTATCGCGGGCGGTTTCACGCTCGATACCGGCACGTTCGGCGCGCAGACCGGCGTGCATTTCCAGAATCAGATCAACTCGACGACCGTGGGCGGGGTCGTCAATCAGGACGGATCGAGCGTCACCTTCACGTCGACCGATGCGATCACTGGCGGTGGTGGTGGCGGTGAAGCCACGATCAGCGGCACGATGACCAATCTGACGGTCGATTTCGCCAAGGCGTGGGACAATCTGACCTTCGCCTTCTCGAACGACACTGCTTTCACCTTCAATATGTGGGTTAACGGCGTCGAGCTGTTCACCTCCGGGGGGAATTGCAGCGTGATCTGTTCGGCCAAGAAGAATGCCAACAATCAGTTCACGCTGAGCGGCACCGGCATCCAGAGCGTATCGTTCACTTTCGATCCGCAGATCGCGACGGCCAAGCAGTTCCGCGTCGAGGGCCTGAGCCAGATCGGCGGCGGGGTGCCCGAGCCGGCGACCTGGGCGCTGATGATCCTCGGCTTCGGCGCGATTGGCGGCACGCTGCGCGTCCGCAACCGCCGGCTCCGCTACGCGCATTGAGCGTCGGCGATCGAGTCGATGAAAAAGGGCGTCGGTCGCTAGACGACCGGCGCCCTTTTCTATCCGAGCCGTAAGCGCCCGGTTATTTCTCCGAGGCTTTCTCGAACGCTTCGAGCCCGGCGCGATCCTCGTGCGAGACGAATTCGCACGCCAGCATCGTCTTGCCCTTGAGCCCCGGCCCCTGCCGCGCGACGAGCGAGACGAGCCCCATCGCCTTCATCGGCTGCTCGGCATCGGGTAATTGCCGCGCGAAACCGGTGGTCGAGGCGCCGAACAAATGGCTCTTTTCCGGCGCGAGATGATAGGTTTCGGCGAGCTTCGCCGCCACGTCGCCGTCGATCAGCACCCCGAATGCCGAATTGGCGAACAAGATGTCCTGCGTGGTGAAGCCGTCGCGCGCGATCGCCGCCGGGAGGTGATAAACCGCCGCGCCGAACAGCGACATATCGGGCTTCGTCAGCTTTTCCGCGGCATTGTAGAGCGTCGTCGCATGGTCGAACGAATAAGGCGGCTGGCATATCGCCGCGGCGAAGAAATCGGGCTGGGCGGCATCCTCGGCGGCGGCTGGGCCGGCGGTGAGCAGCAGGGCGAAGGCGGCAAGCGCGAAACGGCGGATCATGCTCGCCGTCTGCGCCGGCAACGGTACGCGATCAAGGGTTGTCCCGCCTTTGCGAGGTTCGCGTCCGCTATCCTCCGTTCGCCCTGAGCTTGTCGAAGGGCTGTCCTGCTTCCGAGGAAGAAAGGGCGGGGCTTCGACAAGCTCCGCCCGAACGGGGACCGGACGCTATTTGACCGCGTCCTTTACGCCGCGCCCATCAGTTGCGGGAAGAAGCCTTCGTGCGCGGTCCGCAGCGCGTCGAGCGTCACCACATCGTCGCGATCGGGGCGTTCGAAGATCAGCCGCTTGCCGCCGGTGCGGCCGAGCGGCTCGGCTTCCACCCCGGCTTCGAGCGCATTGTGGAGGAAATCGGCCAGCGCATGATCGTGCACCGTCACGATATAGACCCCCTGATCCTCGGCGAAGAAGGAAGCGGCGCAGCCGAACGGCTGCTTGCGATCGATGATCGCGCCGATATCCCCGGCCAGCGCCATTTCGGCGAGCGTCACCGCGATGCCGCCGTCGGACACGTCATGCACCGCCGAAAGCTGCCCGGCGAGAATCGCGCCGCGGATCAGATCGCCCGCGGCCTTTTCCGCCGCCAGATCGACGCGCGGCGGCGGGCCTTCCTCGCGCCCATGGCATTCGCGCAGCCACAGGCTCTGCCCGAGATCGCCGCGCCGCGTGCCGACCGCGAGGATCACGTCGCCCGATCCCTTGAAGGCGATCGTCGCGGATTTGCTCCAGTCCTTGAGCAGCCCGACCCCGCCGATCGCCGGGGTCGGCAGGATCGCCGAGCCGCCGCCGGTCGCCTTGCTCTCGTTGTAGAGGCTGACATTGCCCGAGACGATCGGGAAATCGAGCGCGCGGCACGCCTCGCCCATTCCCTCGAGACAGCCGACGATCTGCCCCATGATCTCGGGGCGCTGCGGGTTGGCGAAATTGAGGCAATTGGTCACCGCGAGCGGGGTCGCGCCGACCGCGGTGAGGTTGCGCCACGCTTCCGCAATCGCCTGTTTGCCGCCTTCGATCGGGTCGGCGAAGCAATAGCGCGGGGTGCAATCGGTCGAGATCGCCAGCCCCTTGTCGGTGCCGTGGACGCGCACCACCGCGGCGTCGCCGCCGGGGCGCTGCGCCGTATCGGCGCCGACCATGTGGTCATATTGCTCCCAGATCCACCGCCGGCTGGCGATATCGGGCGAGCCGATCAGCGTCAGTAGGTCGGCGGCGATATCCTTGCTCTCGGGCACCTCGACCAGCGCCTTGGCCGGCGGGGTGGGGACGTGCGGGCGATCATAGAGCGGGGCTTCGTCGGCGAGCGGGCCAAGCGGGATGTCGCAGACCGTCTCCCCCTTCCACTTGAGCACCATGCGCCCGGTGTCGGTGACATGCCCGATCACCGCGAAATCGAGCTCCCATTTGCGGAAGATCGCCTCGGCCTCGCCCTCGCGGCCGGGCTTGAGCACCATCAGCATGCGCTCCTGCGATTCGGAGAGCATCATCTCATAGGGCGTCATGCCGGTTTCGCGCTGCGGCACGTCGTCCATCACCAGCTCGATGCCGACCCCGCCCTTCGACGCCATCTCGACGCTCGACGAGGTGAGCCCGGCCGCGCCCATGTCCTGGATCGCGACGATCGCGTCGGACGACATGAGCTCGAGGCACGCCTCGATCAGCAGTTTCTCGGTGAAGGGATCGCCGACCTGGACGGTGGGGCGCTTCTCCTCCGAATCCTCGGAGAAATCGGCCGAGGCCATCGTCGCGCCGTGGATGCCGTCGCGCCCGGTCTTGGAGCCGACATAGACGATCGGATTGCCGACGCCCGACGCGGCCGAATAGAAGATCTTGTCGGTATCGGCGACCCCCACGGTCATCGCGTTGACGAGGATATTGCCGTCATAGGCCGGGTGGAAATTGACCTCGCCGCCGACCGTCGGGACGCCGACGCAATTGCCATAGCCGCCGATGCCGTGGACCACGCCCGAAATCAGGTGGCGCATCTTGGGGTGATCGGGTCGGCCGAAGCGCAGCGCGTTCATGTTCGCCACCGGGCGCGCGCCCATCGTGAACACGTCGCGCAGGATGCCGCCCACCCCGGTCGCCGCGCCCTGATAGGGCTCGATATAGCTCGGGTGGTTGTGGCTCTCCATCTTGAAGATCGCGGCCTGCCCGTCGCCGATATCGATCACGCCGGCGTTCTCGCCCGGGCCGCAGATCACCCACGGCGCCTCGGTCGGCAGCTTTTTCAGATGGATGCGGCTCGATTTGTAGCTGCAATGCTCGGACCACATCACCGAGAAGATGCCGAGCTCGACCATATTGGGCTCGCGGCCCAGCGCGTGGAGCACGCGGTCATATTCTTCCGGCGACAGGCCGTGTTCGGCGACGATCTCGGGCGTGATCTGAGTCATGCGCCGCGCCTTACGAGGCAAAGCCGATCGGAACAACTCCTTGTGTCCCCGCCTTCGCGGGAGCACAAAAGGGGCCTCACAGAATCTCGCGCACCTTTTCCGGCGGGCGGGCGATGACGACGCCCTTTTCGGTTTCGACCACCGGGCGCTCGATCAGCGCGGAATCGGCGGCCATCGCGTCGAGCGCGGCGTCATTGTCGGCGAACTTGGGTGCATCCTTGCGCATCGCGTCGCGCGGCGCGATCCCGCCGCGCGCGTAGACGCGCTTGAGCTCGTCGCGCGTCGGCGGTGATTTGAGATATTCGACGATGGTGACCTCGACCCCGGCTTCGTTGAGCAGGGCGAGTGCCTCGCGCGACTTGGAGCAGCGCGGATTGTGCCAGATGATTGCCTTCATGCTGGCATTTTAGACGAGGCGGACGCGCGGTCCACCCTTCACCGCGCGCGTCCGCGCCACCCAGAAAGCGAGCGCGGCGAACAGCGCATAAGCGAATAACGCGAGCGCCGGCTGCGATGCGGGCAGCGGATCGACGATCGCCGCCGGCTGCGGCTGGAGCCAGTTGAACGCCTGCAGCCCGAGCAATGCGAGCGCGAGGATCGCGGGCGAAATGCGCCCGCTGGTCCCCTTCGCCTCGGTACGCGCGAGGTAGACCAGCAGCGCGCCGAAGGTCAGCGCGAGTTCGAGCGGGATTTCGATCGCCGGGTGGTTCCACAATGCCAGCCCGTAGCGCTGGCCGGATCCGAACAAGGTGAGGTCGGGCGCGTGGACGAGAAAGTCGAGCAGCCAGTGCGACACCACCACCGCCGCGCCGATCCACGCCGCCGGCCAGCCGCCGCCGAGCCATCGCGTGCCGATCGCCCAGGCGGCGGCGAACCCTGCCGCGCCGATCAGGCTGTGGGTGAAGGGCATGTCGTAAAGGTCCATCGCGTTCATCGCGGTGAAGCCGGGAACGGCGCGCATATGCTCCACCCCGACCAGCACGAAGACGAAGAAGGCGATGTCGACCAGTTGGGCGGCGACGAACAACGCGCCGAGCCGCGGCGATTTGGGGCTGCTCGCCGCGACGAAGGCGGGCGCGTAATGGCCGATGAACATGCTTTGCCTCCCCGAACGGCACCAGCCGCGCCGCGCGCGCATCGTCGCGCGGCGCCGCGGGAGAGGCAAGGGGTCAGGTGAAGCGAACAGTCGCCGCCGGGCGTCGCCGCCGCAGCGCCGCGCCGATTGCGCCGAGGCCGAGGATCATCATCGCCCAGGTTGCCGGTTCGGGCACGCCGCCGCCGCCGGCAAATGCCTGGAATTCGGAGATCGCATAATATTGATCGCCGCCGAAAGCGGAGAGGCGGAAGCGATCGGTGGAGAAGCTCGGGAGGATGCCGCTGTCGCGCGTGATCAACCCGAAGCTGTTGACCGCGGCGGCGGTGAACGCCGAATGCCACGCGCCGCCGCTCCAATATTCGACGAGATAATTGTCATTGTCGTCGCCCTGCAAAACGAGCCGGTCGAACGAGAAACTGTGGTTGAGCTGGATCGTGATATAATAAGGCGAGACAGTCTGCGTCTGATCCCACCAGAAGGAATCATTGTTCCACTGATGCTGTTCGGGGGCGAATATGCCGTCGACGATCCTATCGAGCGCGGGCGCGTTGGAGCCCGGCCCCCAGGGCGAACCGGGGCGCAGCACGCCGTCACCGACCGGGGCGGTGATGGACGACCAGTTGCTCGGGATGACGTTCGCCGCGTCCGCCGCGGCCGGCGCGATCGCGGCGGCCAAGATGGCGGCGGAAAGACCGATCGAATTTCGCATAACGAAATCTCCTGATGAGCGTTATGCGACCCCTGTCCGTCGCCGGCAGCCGACGACGGTTATTTTATGATTAACAATAACCTATGCCGATATCCGCATGAACTGCGGGTGCGGCGAAGCGGGCGGGCGGCGCGACGAGGCTATTCGCCCTGCCGCGCCAGCCACTCCTCGAGCCATTTGATCGTATATTGGCCCTGCTGGAATTCGGGATCGTCGAGCAATGCCTGGTGCAGCGGAATGGTGGTCTTCATCCCCTCGATGACGAATTCCTCCAGCGCGCGGCGCAGCCGCCGCAGCGCGCCCTGCCGGGTGGTGCCGTAGACGATCAGCTTGGCGATCATGCTGTCGTAATAAGGCGGCACCTTATAGCCGGCGTAGAGCCCCGAATCGACGCGGACATGCATCCCGCCCGGCGCGTGATATTGCTTCACCAGCCCCGGCGAGGGGGCGAAGGTGCGCGGATCCTCGGCGTTGATGCGGCATTCGATCGCATGGCCGCGGATATGCACGTCCTGCTGGCGCAGGGTGAGCGGATGCCCCTCGGCGATGCGGATCTGTTCGCGGACGAGATCGAGCCCGGTCACCGCCTCGGTCACCGGATGTTCGACCTGCAGCCGGGTGTTCATCTCGATGAAGTAGAACTCGCCGTCTTCCCACAGGAATTCGATCGTCCCCGCGCCGCGATAGCCCATGTCGGCCATCGCCTTGGAAACGATCCCGCCCATCCGCTCGCGCTCGGCCTCGGTGATGACCGGGGAGGGGGCCTCCTCGAGCACCTTCTGGTGGCGGCGCTGGAGCGAGCAATCGCGCTCGCCCAGATGGATCGCATTGCCCTCGCCGTCGCCGAACACCTGGAATTCGATGTGGCGCGGGTTGCCGAGATATTTCTCCATATAGACGGTCGCGTCGCCGAACGCCGCCTTGGCCTCGCTGCCCGCCTGCTGCATCAGCGTTTCGAGCTGATCCTCGCTCGGCACGACCTTCATCCCGCGCCCGCCGCCGCCGCTCGCGGCCTTGATCAGCACCGGATAGCCGATCTCCGCGGCGAGCTTCTTCGCCTCTTCGACATCGCTGATCGCGCCGTCCGACCCCGGGACGAGCGGCAGCCCGAGCGCGCCGGCGGTGCGCTTGGCCGCGACCTTGTCGCCCATGATGCGGATATGTTCGGGCTTCGGCCCGACGAAGATCAGCCCGTGCGCCTCGACGATCTCGGCGAATTTGGCGTTCTCCGAGAGGAAGCCGTATCCGGGGTGGATCGCATCCGCGCCCGAAATCTCCGCGGCGGAGATGATGTTGGGGATGTTGAGATACGAATCGGCGGCCGCCGGCGGCCCGATGCAGATCGCCTCGTCCGCCAGCCGGACGTGCATCGCATCGGCGTCCGCGGTGGAATGCACCGCGACGGTCTTGATCCCCATCTCATGGCAGGCGCGATGGATGCGGAGCGCGATCTCGCCGCGGTTGGCGATCAGCAGTTTCTTGATCTGGGGCATGGAAAATAGAGCCTATATGCCCACCGTTCGCCCTGAGCCTGTCGAAGGGCCGCCCTTCCTCATCGGAAGAAAGGACAGGGCTTCGACCAGCTCAGCCCGAACGGCGGGGCTAAAGATCACTCAACGACAACGAGCGGCTGATCGAATTCGACCGGCTGGCCGTTTTCGACCAGCACGGCCTTCACCGTGCCGGCAGCCGGGGCGGTGATCGGGTTCATCACCTTCATCGCCTCGACGATCAGCAAGGTGTCGCCCGCCTTGACCTGCGTGCCGGCCGCGATGAACGGCGCGGCGCCCGGCTCGGCGGCGAGATAGACCGTGCCGACCATCGGCGAGCGCACCGCATTGGCGTGGCTCGGCGCGGCGGCCGGCGCTTCGGCTGCGGCCGCGGGTGCCGCGACGGGCGCCGCCGCCGGGGCGGGCGCATAATGCACCGCCGGTGCCGCCGCCGCGCTCACCTTGCGCGCAACGCGTATCTTGCGATCGCCGTCCTCGACCTCGATCTCGGTAAGCTGGGTCGTATCGAGGAGCTCGGCGAGCTGGCGCACCAGCCCGACATCGACCTTCATCGCGCCCTTATTGTCTTCATTGTCAGCCATTGCGACCAAAACCCCCCTGGGAAGTGCAGGGCGCGCGCTCTGTCAGAACCGCGCCGCCGCTTCAAGCGCGAGCATATAGGATGTTGCGCCGAACCCCGCGATCGTGCCCTTCGCCGCGCGCCCGACGAAAGAGACATGGCGGAATTCCTCCCGCGTGTGAGGGTTCGACAGATGGACCTCGATCACCGGCGTGCGCACCGCCTTGATCGCATCGAGCAGCGCGACCGAGGTGTGGGTGAAGGCGGCGGCGTTGAGGATCACGGCGCGCGCATCGCGCGCCTGCGCCTCGTGGAGCCAGTCGACGAGGTGGCCCTCGTGGTTCGACTGGCGCATGTCGATCTCCAGCCCCAGTTCGCGCGCGCGATCCTCCAGCCGCCCGGCGATATCGTCGAGCGTGTCATGGCCGTAGATTTCCGGCTCGCGCGTGCCGAGCAGGTTGAGGTTGGGGCCGTTGAGAACATAGATAAGGCCGGTCATCGCGGCGCCTTCTCGCATTGCACGCCGCCGAGCGCAACATTGCCGCCACCGCGTTGCCCTGATTGCATTTGAACCCGAGGGCCCAGACCCCTAGCCGGCAACGGCCTGGACGGAGCGGATTTTGGCGCCAGGCAAGGAGCAAGGAGAGAGCGATGCTCATGCATCGTGATCGACGCGCGACGCCGCATGGCGCCAAAATCCGCCCGCCCCGAAGGGGTCGCCCGGAGCAGCCTGCTGGACGGCGTCGCTTGCTTGCGCGTAGCGACTGCTACGCGTCTGCGCTGCGCTCCTTGCCAGCGGGTTGCTCCGGGCGATCCAGACCATTGCCGGCTAAGGGTCTGGGCCCTAGATGGCGCGGCATGACTCACACCGACGGCACCATCTCGATCACCGTGAACGGCGAGCATCGCCGCGTCACGGCCGGCCTCTCGCTCGCCGGGCTCGCCAGTGAACTCGGGCTGGCGCCGGAGAAAGTGGCGGTCGAGCGCAATCTGGAGGTCGTGCCGCGCTCGACGCTGGGCGCGGTGCTGGTCGAGGACGGCGACGAGCTGGAGATCGTTCATTTCGTCGGCGGCGGCGATCATGCCGCGTCGTTCGACGAGGACACCTGGACGGTGGCGGGGCGCACCTTCGGCTCGCGGCTGATCGTCGGCACCGGCAAGTACAAGGATTTCGCGCAGAATGCCGCCGCGCTCCAGGCGTCGGGGGCGGAGATCGTCACCGTTGCGGTGCGCCGCGTCAACGTCAGCGATCCCACCGCGCCGATGCTGACCGATTTCATCGACCCCAAGAAGGTCACTTACCTCCCCAATACCGCGGGCTGCTTCACCGCCGAGGAGGCGATCCGCACGCTGCGGCTGGCGCGCGAGGCGGGGGGCTGGGATCTCGTCAAGCTCGAGGTGCTGGGCGAGGCGCGCACGCTCTACCCCGATATGGTCGAGACGCTGCGCGCGACCGAGGTGCTGGCCAAGGAAGGCTTCCTGCCGATGGTCTATTGCGTCGACGATCCGATCGCGGCGAAGCGGCTGGAGGATGCCGGTGCGGTGGCGATCATGCCGCTGGGCGCGCCGATCGGCTCGGGGCTGGGGATCCAGAACGAGGTGACGATCCGGCTGATCGTCGAGGGCGCCACTGTCCCGGTGCTGGTCGACGCCGGGGTCGGGCAGGCATCCGATGCTGCGCGCGCGATGGAATTGGGCTGCGACGGCGTGCTGATGAACACCGCGATCGCCGAGGCCAAGGACCCGATCCTGATGGCCGCGGCGATGAAGGCGGCGGTCGAGGCGGGGCGGCTGAGCTATCGCGCCGGCCGCATGGGCAAGCGCCGCTATGCCGATCCGTCGAGCCCGCTCGCCGGGCTGATCTGAGGAGCCGTTGCGGCCGATCGCCCGTTCGTTCTCCTGCGGGGTTCGCGGGAGAATGACGATGAGCGAACTGAGCAACCGGGTCGACGGCATAGCCAAGCCGGCGATCCTTCGTGCCGATCCCGGCAATCCAGTCGATCACGAGGCGCGCGACGCGGTTAAGCGACGCAAAGGCAGGGCATCGGCATCGATCGCCAGGATACGCGAAAAGCTCGGCGACGATATCTGATCGACGCCCCTTCGGTGTCGTTACGCCTGAAGGGGCAGATAGACGGTGGCGCGCAGATCCGCCGCGGCCACTTCATCCGGGTCGTCAAGAGCATGGATCAGTAACGGCGCCGCGCTAACCGGTATGTCGGCGGCCACCGCCTCGGCGTATAGCGCGTCGGCACTCGCCTCGATCAGGTCATAGTCGCCCG
>NZ_MKRR01000160.1:52521-56727 GCF_001897045.1 Sphingomonas sp. 66-10 | reverse complement strand
GCAAACGCCCAATCGTAGCGGCAATCTTTGCCCGCCACTTCGCGTGGATCGTCGTGCGGAATGCCGTAGATGCCGGTAATCTCTTCCGGTGCGATCTGCTCCATCAATAGTTCGTACAGCCGCGTATAGGCCCCATTCAGCTCGGTATAATCGCCGACGTTACGCAGCGCTGCCAGCCGCAACGGGGCGAAGGACGTAATGGTGATGGTCAGCGGCGGAGCGGGTTCCGATGTGCTTATTGCGGGCTGAGCGAACGCAGCCGCCACCTCGTCGCGGCGGTTGCGATCGTCGCGCAAATTGGTTGCGGTCGTGCCGGCCGCCGCTTTCAGCGCACGGGCATAAGCCTGGGCCGTCGCATAGCCGCTATGACCCGCGGCGGCCGTGACGCCTTTGTCGAGCACGGGCAAGCTTCCGCCGAGGCGCACGCGCGTCACCGCGGCGCCCACCGTTTCCCCGGTCATCACGCGGAATATGCGATGGAAATGATAATCGGACAGTGCCGCTGCGGCCGCCAGATCGGCGAGCGCGGGCGGCTCGCCGGCGCGGGCTCGCCGTTCCAGAAGCGCAATCGCTCGCTCGATCCGTTCGGCATAACGCGCACGCTGGGTGGTCTGCATCGCTCGTCTCCTTTCGCGGCGACGCTATGGGAAGCCGGCGCGGCTGTCGTTCCCGATCTTGCTCACTTCATGCGTCACTCCTGAAACGATCGCGACAATTGGCCGCAAAGGCGCCTTATTCCTGCAACGCCGCGCAATAACGGCGAGAGCCCGCGGTGCTTTTCCTCGTGCGTCGTCCGCCTCCTTTGGCGGGCGGCGATGTTTCGAGGAGTAAGACGATGTTCCAGTATTTTCCTGCCCCGGTTGCCGCGCTGGCGGTGCTTTCGGCGCTGTGCGCGGCGACGCCGGCCGCCGCGCAGGATGCCACCGCGTTCCAGGGCCCGCGGTTCGAGGCGCTGGTCGGGCTCGATCAGCTGCGTTTCGACGTCAGCAACATCGGCGGCGCGGGGCGCGACAAGGCGAGCGACGTGGGTTACGGCTTCGCGCTCGGCTATGACAAAGCGGTATCGCCGCATATGCTGATCGGCGCCGAGGCGGGGATGACCTTCTCCGACGTTTCCTATGCCCAGGATGCGCTGCGCAGCCGGCGCGAATTCGACGTCGCGGGGCGGATCGGGACGCCGCTCACCGCCAATACGCTGCTTTACGGCAAGGTCGGCTATTCCAACCTCCAGGTGCGCGAGGTCGATCAGGTGCGCGATCTCGACGGCGTGCTGCTCGCCGCCGGCGCCGAGGTGAAGCTTTCGCCCACGGCCTATCTCAAGAGCGAATATCGCTACGCCAATTATGGCGACGGCTATTCGACCAACGGCATCCTGACCGGCGTCGGGCTGCGCTTCTGATGCAAGCGGGGCGGTAGGGCGTGGCCCTACCGCTTCGCGACCGCCGACAAGGTGGTGCCGGCGGTGATCTGCTCGATATCGGTCTTGACGTGGAGCAGCCGCATTCCGCGCTCGGCCAGGGCGCGATCGAGCGCGGGCGCGAAGTCCGCGGTCCGCGTCACCGTCTCGGCCCAGCCGCCATAAGCGCGCGCCAGCGCGGCGAAATCGGGGTTGGCGAGCCGGGTCGCCGAAACCCGCCGCGGATATTCGCGCTCCTGATGCATGCGGATCGTGCCATAGGCGCCATTGTCGACCAGGATCACGATCAGGTCGCAGCCGTGCTGCGCGGCGGTCGCCAGTTCCTGCCCGTTCATCAGGAAATCGCCGTCGCCGGCGAGCGCGACGACCGTCCGCCCCGGGCGGCGCAGCGAGGCGGCGACCGCCGCGGGCACGCCATAGCCCATCGCGCCGGCGGTCGGGGCGAGCTGGGTCCCCGGCCCGGCATAGGGCCAGTAACGATGCCACCAGCCCGAGAAATTGCCCGCGCCGTTGCAGATGATCGTGTCCGCCGGCAGCTTTTCCCGCATCGTCCCGACGCACGGGCCGAGATCCATCACCACCCCGTCGCGCGGGCGCGGGGTCGACCAGTCGCGATAATCGTCATACGCGGCTGCCGCATCGGCGCGGGCCGGGGCGTCGACCGCCGCGACCGCCGCCGCAAAGGCGGCCATCGACGCCGCGATCGGCAAATCGGTGGCATAGGTCATCCCGAGCTCGTCGGCGTCGGGGTGGACGTGGATCAGCCGCTGACCGGGATGATCGGGGGTGATCAGCGTATAGCCGTCGGTCGTCGCCTCGCCCAGTCGCGCGCCGACGACGAGCAGCAGGTCGGCCGCCTTGACCCGCGCGACGAGCTTGGGATTGGGCCCATAGCCGAGGTTGCCGGCATAGGCCGGGCTGTCGTTGGGCACCGCATCCTGCCGGCGGAAGGCGGCGACCAGCGGCACCCCGCAGCGATCGGCCCAGGCGGCGAGATCGCGCGCGGCATCATTGTCCCACCCCGCGCCGCCGATGATCGCGATCGGGCGCTCGGCGGCGGCGAGCATCTCGGCGAGCCGGTCGATCGCCGCGGCATCGGGGGCCTGGGCGACGCGCTCGACGCGTGGGCGGTCGATCGCTTCCACCTCGTCGAGCAGCATATCCTCGGGCAGCGCGAGCACCACCGGGCCGGGGCGGCCGTTCATCGCCACGGCATAGGCCCGCGCGACATATTCGGGGATGCGCCGCGCGTCGTCGATCCGCGCCGCCCATTTGGCGATCGGCGCGAACATCGCCTCGAAATTGATCTCCTGAAACGCCTCGCGATCGCGCGTGCCGCGATCGACATCGCCGACGAACAGGATCATCGGCTGGCTGTCCTGCATCGCGACATGCACCCCGATCGAGGCATTGGTCGCGCCGGGGCCGCGGGTGACGAAGGCGACGCCGGGCCGCCCGGTCAGCGCGCCGTCGGCGCAGGCCATGAATGCGACCCCGCCTTCCTGCCGGCACGTCACCACCTCGATCGCGGGCACGTCGACCAGGGCATCGAGCACCGCGAGGAAGCTCTCCCCCGGCACGGTGAAGATACGATCGCAGCCCTGCGCGACGAGCTGGTCGACGAGGATGCGCCCTCCGGTGCGGTTTTTGTTCTCCATAGGCGAGGGGTCTAGCCGGGCAGCGGCGGCGGCGGAAGGCGGCTATTGCTAAGTCGGGCGCCTTAGACAATCCTCAGCCGAAACGAGAGCAAGGAGAGCGGCGTGAGCGATTTCACCCTGGTGGCCGATGGCCTGCGTTTCCCCGAAGGCCCGGTGTGGATGCCCGACGGCAGCATCATCCTGGTGGAGATCGAGGCCGGGCGAATCACCCGCGTGACCCCCGACGGCGCCAAGGAAATTGTCGCGACGCCGGGCGGCGGCCCCAACGGGCTGGCGATGGGGCCGGACGGGATGCTCTATTGCTGCAACAACGGCGGGTTCGAATATCACGAGGCGAACGGCTATCTCGCCCCGCACGGCATCGCGCAAAACTATTCCGGCGGGCGGATCGAGCGGATCGACCCCGCGACCGGCAAGGTCGAGCTGCTCTACAAATCGGGCGACTTCGGCTGCATCCTGCGCGGGCCGAACGATATCGTGTTCGATCAATTCGGCGGCTTCTGGTTCACCGATCACGGCAAGGTCGATTACGCCAAGCGCTGCCACGACATCGTCGGCATCTTCTACGGCAAGACCGACGGCAGCCATCTGGAAGAAGTGATCTTCCCGTCGAACAACCCCAATGGCTGCGGGCTCTCACCCGACGGCAAGACGCTTTACGCCGCCGAAACCTACACCTGCCGGCTGATGAAGTTCAACATCACCGCCCCCGGCAAGGTCGCGCCGGATGCGGGGCCGGGCGGACCGGGGATCCCGCTCTATCGCCCCGCCGGTTATAAATTCTTCGATTCGCTCGCGGTCGAGGCGTCGGGCAATGTCTGCGTCGCGACGATCGGGGAAAGCGGGATCAGCGTGATCTCGCCCGAGGGTGACCTGGTCGAATTCGTCGCGACCGACGATATCTTCACCACCAACATCTGTTTCGGCGGCGAGGATATGATGGACGCGTGGATCACGCTTTCGGGGACCGGGCGGCTGGTGAAGACGCGGTGGAAGCGCCCCGGCCTCAAGCTGGAATATTGACCCGTGCGTCCCCGCCACCGCGAACATCATGTCGTCGATCGGATCGGCTGGTTGCGCGCCGCGGTGCTGGGGGCGAATGACGGCATCCTCTCGGTATCGAGCATCATC
>NZ_MKRR01000160.1:50997-52471 GCF_001897045.1 Sphingomonas sp. 66-10 | reverse complement strand
TCTCGGTCAGCAGCCAGGCCGATGCCGAGGCCGCCGAGCGCGCGCGCGAGGCCGCCGAACTCGCCGACGATCCCGACGGCGAGCACCGCGAGCTCGCGGCGATCTATCGCGCGCGCGGGCTCGACGAAACGCTGGCCGAGCAGGTCGCGACGCAGATGAGCGCGCATGACGCGCTTTCCGCGCATGTCCGCGACGAACTGGGGCTGACCGCGGCGGCGACCGCGCGCCCGGTGCAGGCGGCATTCGCCTCCGCCGCGAGCTTCTTCGCCGGCGGGGCGGCGCCGATGCTCACCGTGCTGCTCGCGCCGGTCGCGACGTTGATCTGGTCGGTGCCGCTGGTCGCGCTGGCGCTGCTCGCGGCGCTGGGGGCGATCGGGGCGCAGGCCGGCGGGGCGAGCGCGGCAAAGGGGGCGCTGCGCGTCACCTTCTGGGGGGCGTTGGCGATGCTGGTCACTTATGTCGTCGGGCATATCGCGGGCGCAACTTTGTAGCGATGGGGGGCTTGCGCGTCGCGCCGGCTCGCGGCACGGGGCGAAGTTGATGCAGCACGATACCGTGATCTTCGACTTTGGCGGGGTGGTCACTTCCTCCCCGTTCGAGGCTTTCAACCGGCTGGAGCGCGCCCGCGGCCTGCCCAAAGACTTCATCCGCAAGGTCAACGCGCTGTCGCCCGACGACAATGCCTGGGCGCGGTTCGAGCGGGCGGAGATCGATTCGGCCGGGTTCGACGCCGCCTTCGCCGAGGAGGCCAAGGCCTTGGGGCACGAGCTGCGCGGCGAGGATGTGCTCGGCGTGCTGGCGGGGGATATCCGCCCGCGGATGGTCCACGCGCTCGATTGGCTCAAGCGCCACGGCTATCACCTCGGGTGCATCACCAACAATGTGCCGTCGGGCGAGGGCGCGGGGATGGAGCGCAGCAGCGAGCGTGCGCAGGCGGTGTCCGCGGTGCTCGCGCGGTTCGATTGCGTGATCGAATCGAGCAAGGTCGGCGTGCGCAAGCCCGATCCGCGCATCTACCAGATGATGCTCGCGCATTTCGCCAAGCCGGCGACGTCGTGCATCTATCTCGACGACCTCGGGATCAACTGCAAGCCGGCCGCCGAGCTCGGCATGCATGCGATCAAGGTCGAGGGCGAGGCGCAGGCGCTCGACGATCTCGCCGACGCGCTGGGGATCGAGCGCGGGCTGTTCTGAGGCCGCCAAAGTTCACGAAGTTCACACGAGTGACGTTGCGTCGCCGGGTGTATTCTTAAGTAAAATTAATGGGTTCGATCTCTCTTCTCCCTTGAACAAGGGAGGGGGCGGGGGTGGGTTGGCCTGCGTGGGCACCGTTGCGCCAGCCTCATACCCACCCACCCCCAGCCCCTCCCTTCACGAGGGAGGGGAGTAAGAAGGGGGAGGGGGAGTTGGCTTCTTGCCGCGGCGCACCACCCTCGCTAATCGCGGCGCGGACGAACGGAGAGTCACCGCCGAT
>NZ_MKRR01000160.1:50011-50942 GCF_001897045.1 Sphingomonas sp. 66-10 | reverse complement strand
CTCGCCGCCGGGACCAAGGACCTCACCATCGCCAGCAACAACGCCGGGATCGACGGCGAGGGGCTCGGCAAGCTGCTCCGCTCGCGCCAGGTCAGGAAGATGATCTCCTCCTATGTCGGCGAGAACAAGGAGTTCGAGCGGCAATATCTGGCGGGCGAGCTCGAGGTCGAATTCTGCCCGCAGGGCACGCTCGCCGAGCGCTGCCGCGCGGGCGGGGCGGGGATCCCCGGCTTCTACACCAAGACCGGCGTCGGCACCCAGGTGGCCGAGGGCAAGGAGGTCAAGGTGTTCGACGGGCAGGAATATATCCTGGAACGCGGGATCCGCGCCGATCTCAGCATCATCAAGGGCTGGAAGGCCGACGAGGCGGGCAACCTCATCTTCCGCAAGACCGCGCGCAACTTCAACCAGCCGATGGCGACCGCGGGCAAGGTGTGCGTCGCCGAGGTCGAGGAAGTGGTGCCGGTCGGCAGCCTCGATCCCGATGCGATCCATCTGCCCGGCATCTACGTGAAGCGGCTGATCGTCGGCGCGCCCTACGACAAGAAGATCGAATTCCGAACCACCCGCCAGCGGGAGAATGCGTGATGGCTTGGGATCGCAACCAGATGGCGGCACGCGCCGCACGCGAATTGCAGGACGGTTTCTACGTCAACCTCGGCATCGGCATCCCGACGCTCGTCGCCAACCATATCCCGGCCGGGGTGGAAGTGACGCTGCAGTCGGAGAACGGGATGCTCGGGATCGGGCCCTTCCCTTATGACGACGAGGTCGACCCCGATCTGATCAACGCCGGCAAGCAGACGATCAGCGAGCTGCCGCAATCGGTCTATTTCGGCTCCGAGCAGAGCTTCGCGATGATCCGCGGCGGGCACATCGACCTGACCGTGCTCGGCGCGATGGAAGTCGCCGAAAATGGCGACATCGCCAA
>NZ_MKRR01000160.1:42284-49982 GCF_001897045.1 Sphingomonas sp. 66-10 | reverse complement strand
AAGTTCATCCCCGCCTGCACGCTGCCGCTGACCGGGAAGAATGTGGTCGATATGATCATCACCGATCTCGCGGTGTTCCAGCGCGACGGCCAGGGCGCACCGTTCCGGCTGGTCGAGCTCGCCGACGGGGTGAGTGCGGAGGAAGTTGCGGCGAAGACGACCGCGAAATACGTGGCTTAATCCTTCTCGTTTCCCTCCCTTGAGCAAGGGAGGGGGCGGGGGCGGGTTGGCCGGCGAGGATACCGGCGCGCGCGCTTCATACCCGCCCCACCCCAGCCCCTCCCTTCACGAGGGAGGGGAGCAGGGCTCGCGTAATTTCATTACACCATAAGCATAAAAACCGGACGATCATGACGTTGCCCTGAAGCGATTAGGCTTCTAAGGCGTCTCGCACCATGGCCACTCGCCCGCTCACGCTCTACGAAAAGGTCTGGAACGCGCACGTCGTCGAACGGCGCGACGACGGGACCTGCCTGATCTATATCGATCGCCACCTCGTTCATGAGGTCACCAGCCCGCAGGCGTTCGAGGGGCTTCGCGCCGCCGGCCGCAAGGTGCGCCGGCCCGATCTGACGCTCGCCGTCCCCGATCACAACCTGCCGACCACCCCGCGGGTCGACGCGAACGGGCGCGAGCTGCCGATCGCCGACCCGGAAAGCGCGACCCAGCTCGCCGCGCTGCGCCACAATGTCGCGGAATTCGGCGTTCCCTATATCGACGCGCTCGCGCCCGCGCAGGGCATCGTCCATGTCGTCGGCCCCGAACAGGGCTTCACCCTGCCCGGTACGACGGTGGTGTGCGGCGACAGCCACACCTCGGCGCACGGCGCGCTCGGCGCTTTGGCGTTCGGGATCGGCACCAGCGAGGTCGAGCATGTCCTCGCCACCCAGACGCTGCTGCTATCGCAATCCAAGACGATGGAAGTCCGCGTCGACGGCACGCTCGGCTTCGGGGTCAGCCCGAAGGACGTGATCCTCGCGATCATCGGGCGGATCGGCGCGGCCGGCGGCACCGGCTATGTCATCGAATATACCGGCGATGTGATCCGCGCGATGTCGCTCGAAGGGCGGCTGACCGTCGCCAACATGTCGATCGAGGGCGGCGCGCGCGCCGGGATGATCGCGCCCGACGATACGACCTTCGCCTATCTCAAGGGCCGCGCGATGGCGCCGACCGGCGCCGATTGGGACAAAGCGGTCGATTGGTGGCGCTCGCTCGCCACCGACGCCGGGGCGGTGTATGACAAAAGCGTCGTGCTCGCCGCGAGCGATATCGCGCCGGGCCTCACCTGGGGCACCAGCCCGGAGGATGTCGTGCCGATCACCGGCGTCGTTCCCGATCCCGAAAGCTTCGCCGATCCGTCCAAACAGGCGGCGGCGCGCAAGTCGCTCGACTATATGGGGCTCGCCCCGGGGACGCGGATGCAGGACGTCGCGATCCAGCATGTCTTCATCGGCAGCTGCACCAACAGCCGGATCGAGGATCTGCGCGCGGCGGCAGCGGTGGCCGACGGGCGGCACGTCGCAAACGGGGTGCGCGCGATGGTCGTCCCCGGCTCGGGGCTGGTCAAGCAGCAGGCCGAGGCCGAGGGGCTCGACCGGATCTTCACCGCGGCGGGGTTCGAATGGCGCGAGCCGGGCTGCTCGATGTGCCTCGCGATGAACCCGGACAAGGTGCCGGCGGGCGAGCGCTGCGCGTCGACCAGCAACCGCAATTTCGTCGGGCGGCAGGGGCCGGGTGCGCGCACCCACCTCGTCTCGCCCGCAATGGCGGCGGCGGCGGCGGTGAGCGGGCGGCTGACCGACGTGCGCGAGTTGATCGGTTGAGAGAGGGGAGGGCGCGATGAAGAACGTGCTGGTGTTGCTGGTCGTCGGATCGCTGCTGAGCGGGGTCGCCGCTTATGCCGCGATCGCCAAGACCGCCGGGGCGACCAAGGAAAAGACGGCGACGCGTTGAATTCACGGCACCGGCCCGCTCCCGTACCCGACCTCCCACTCGGTTTATCCTTGATGGAAGGTCGGGTGGGGAGCGGGCCGGCGCCGCCGAACAAGAACGCGCACGCGTAGTGGAGTGATGTAATGGAAGCCGTGACGAGCGTTTCCGGCCGCGCCTATCCGTGGGGCCAGAAGAACGTCGATACCGATGTGATCATCCCGGCGCATTGGCTCAAGACGATCACCCGCGCCGGGCTGGGTCGCGGCGCGTTCGAAACGGTGCGCGCGGTGCCGGGCAATGTGTTCGACGACCCCGCTTATGCCGGCGCGCCGATCCTGATCGCGGGGGACAATTTCGGCTGCGGGTCGAGCCGCGAGCATGCCGCCTGGGCGCTCAACGACCTGGGGATCAAGGCGGTGATCGCGCCGAGCTTCTCCGACATCTTCTCGGGCAATGCGTTCAAGAACGGCATCGTCACCGTCGTGCTGCCGCAGGAGGCGATCGACCGGCTGATCGAGGTCGCCAAGACCGATCCGATCTCGGTCGATCTCGAACATATGACGGTGACCACGCCGTTCCAGGACCGGTTCGAATTCTCGCTCGACCCGTTCCGCCGCGAATGCCTGATGCACGGGCTCGACGAGATCGGGCTGACGCTGGAGCGCGACGAAGCGATCACGCGCTACGAGGCCGAGATCGACGGCGCGCGTCCGTGGGTGAGCCAGCGGGCGGCGTAAGTGAAAACTCCCCTCCCCTTCAGGGGAGGGGCGGGGGGTGGGGCGATGTCTCACCGAGACCGTCCGCCCATAACTCCCGACTCCCCCACCCCAAACCCCTCCCCTGAAGGGGAGGGGCTTTAAAGGGTCTGGACGCGCCGCGCCGCGCGCTGCAAGACGATACCGTTAATTCGAAAAAGAGCGAAGGAGCGGACATGCGCGCATTGCTGTCGACCGCGATCGGCGGACCCGAAACCCTGACAATCGGCGAATTGCCCGAACCGACGCCTAAGCCGGGCGAGGTGGTGGTCGCGGTGAAGGCGTGCGCGGTCAACTATCCCGACGTGCTGGTGATCGAGGACAAATATCAGTTCAAGCCGCCGCGGCCGTTCGCGCCGGGCGGCGAGGCATCGGGGGTGGTGATCAGCGTCGGCGAGGGCGTCTCGGCGTTCAAGCCCGGCGATCGCGTGATGGGCAATAGCGGGATGGGCGCGATGGCCGAGCGCGTCGCGTTCCGCGAAGCCGCGCTCTATCCGCTCCCGGCCGAGCGCAGCTTCGAGGAAGGCGCCTCGATGCTGCTCACCTACGGAACGACGATCCACGCTTTGGTCGATCGCGGGCATATCAAGGCGGGCGATTCGCTGCTGGTGCTCGGCGCCGCGGGCGGTGTCGGGCTCGCCGCGGTCGAGCTGGGCAAGGCGCTCGGCGCGCGGGTGGTCGGTGCGGTCTCCTCGGAGGAAAAGGCGCAAGCGGTGCGCGACGCCGGGGCGGACGACGTGCTGATCTATGGCCGCGGGCCGTTTTCCAAGGAGGAATCGAAGGCGCTGGCGGATGCGTTCAAGGCCAAGGCGGGGCCGGACGGCTTCAACCTCGTCTATGACGCGGTCGGCGGCGATTATGCCGAGCCCGCGCTGCGCTCGATCGCATGGGAGGGACGCTATCTGGTGATCGGCTTCCCGGCGGGCATCCCGCGGCTGCCGCTCAACCTGACTTTGCTCAAGAGCTGCGACGTGTGCGGGGTGTTCTGGGGGGCCTTCGCCGCGCGCGACCCGCAGGCCAACCGCGCCAATATCGCGCGGCTGTTCGAGCTATGGGCGGCGGGCAAGATCGCGCCCAAGGTGACCGGGGTGTTCCCGCTCGAACAGGGCGGCGAGGCGATCGCCCGGCTCGGCCGGCGCGACGCGATCGGCAAGCTCGTGGTGCGGGTGGCGGAATAGCCGTGACCCGCTGCTCCCCTCCCTGGTGAAGGGAGGGGCTGGGGGTGGGTGGGTATGAGAGGCACCGATCCGCTTCCTCGCAGGCCAACCCAACCCCGACCCCCCTCTTGTTCAAGGGAGGGGAGAAAGAGGGGCTACGCGCCGATAACCCCCCGTTGCGCGGGAGGCGCGCGCTCTCTATCTCCATCCGGAGTTAGATTGGGAGCAGACATGACCACGTTCGACGATCGCGAGCGCGCTTTCGAGACCAAGTTCGCGCGGGATGAGGAACTGGCGTTCCGCATCGTCGCGCGCCGCAACCGTCTGCTCGGGCAATGGGCGGCGGAGCTGATGAAGCTCACCCCCGCCGAGGCCGATGCCTATGCCAAGACGGTGGTCCACGCCGATCTCGAAGAGGCGGGCGACGACGATGTGGTGCGCAAGGTGCTCGGCGATCTCACCTCGGCCGGGGTCGAGGCCGACGAGGCCGCGGTGCGCCGCGCGCTCGACGAGCAGACCGTCGAGGCGCGCCGCCAGCTGATGGAAGCGCAATAACATGCCGATGGCGGCCGACGATATCGCCGCGCTGATCCGTGAAGGCATTCCCGATGCGGCGGTGGAGATCACCGATCTCGCGGGCGACGGCGATCATTATGCCGCGCGCGTTACCAGCGCCTCGTTCGCGGGGATGACGCGGGTCAAGCAGCATCAGGCGGTCTATGCCGCGCTCGGCGGGCGGATGGGCGGCGTGCTCCACGCCTTGCAGCTTACCACTGCCGTTCCGAAATAACGGCTTACAGATAGTTTGAGGAACCGGCGATGACCGAAGATGTCCAGGCCCGCATCGATGCGGTGGTGAAGAACAATCCCGTCGTGCTGTTCATGAAGGGCAGCCCGTTGTTCCCGCAATGCGGCTTTTCGAGCCGCGCGGTGGCGATCCTCCAGCATCTGGGCGTCGCGTTCGAAAGCGTCGACGTGCTGCAGGATCAGGGCGTGCGCCAGGGGATCAAGGCCTATTCGGACTGGCCGACGATCCCGCAGCTCTATGTCGGCGGCGAATTCGTCGGCGGATCGGACATCATGATGGAGATGTACGAATCCGGCGAACTGGCCGAGCTGGTCCAGGGCTATGCCAAGGCCGAATAACGGGTGAGGGCGGGGCGTCGCGAACGACGCACCCGCCCTGCTGAAGCGTGACTTACGCTTGGTGTACGATACGCGATGCAGCGCGCGTGCCAGCCGGGCCGACCGGCGGCAAACCTAGCGATACGCTGGTTAACGATGCTTTATCATGAGCGTCGGGTGTAAAATATTCCGACAGAATTCGTTATTCCCGCGAAGGCGGGAATCCATTCTGGCTGACCTCGCGAGTCTCTCCGCGACCTGTGCGAATGGATTCCCGCCTTTGCGGGAATGACGTGAATCCTGATCTTGACCACGGCTGTAATCGGTGCAATTACAGCCGTAGTCATTAGAAGAGGATGTCGAGTCGTGGCGGAACGGATCAGCGATGCCGAACATGCCGTGATGGAGGTGTTGTGGGATGAATCCCCGCTCACCGCGCAGGAGGTGGCCGAGCGTGTCGGCCCCGATCGCGGGTGGAGCGTCAACACCGTCAAGACCTTGCTCGGCCGGCTGCTCGCCAAGAGCGCGGTCGCGCATGAGGAGGACGGCCGGCGCTATCTCTACCGTCCGGCGGTGCAGCGCGGCGATTACGTCTCGGGCGAATCGCGGCGGCTGATCGATCGGCTGTTCGGCGGCAAGCTCACCCCGCTCGTCGCGCATCTCGCCGAGCGCGACCAATTGTCGGCGCAGGATATCGCCGAGATCGAAGCGCTGCTGAAGGCGCTCAAACAATGATCGCCTGGGCGGTGGAGGCGTTGCTCGCCTCGGCCCTGCTGATCGCCCTCGTGCTGGCGATCCGCATCCCCGTGCGCCGCGCGTTCGGCGCGCCCGTCGCTTATGCCCTGTGGCTGCTGCCCGTGCTGCGGCTGCTCCTGCCGCCGTTGCCGACGACGTTGCGCGACGGCGTGGTGCCGCCGCTCGCCGCGCCGCTCCACGATATGGGGCGCGAGATGTCGGTGATGATCCTGCCGGCGACGGATACGCCCGCGGCGGCGACGCATTCGCTGGCGGCGCTGCTCGGCGCGGGGTTCGTGCTGTTGTGGGGCGTCGGGGCGCTTGCGGTGATCGGCTGGCAGTTCGTCACCTATCGGCGCTTCCGCCGCCGGCTGCTTGCCGCCGCGACCCCGCTCGACCGGATCGACGGGGTGACGATCGTCGCGAGCCCCGCCGCCGCCGGGCCGCTCGCCTTCGGGGTGACGCGGCGCTTCGTCGCCTTTCCGCGCGATTTCGCCGGGCGCTACGATGCGGGCGAACGCGAACTCGCGCTGGCGCACGAGCTCGGGCATCACGCGCGCGGCGATCTGATCGCCAATTGGGTCGCGCTGGCGGTGCTCGCGCTGCACTGGTTCAACCCGCTGGCATGGTTCGCCTTCCGCGCCTATCGCGCCGATCAGGAAATGGCCAATGACGCGCGCGTCCTCGCCGGGCGCAGCGCGAGCGAGCGCCACGCTTATGCCTGCGCGATCGTCAAGGCGGCGCACGGCGGGGCGATCGCCGCGGCGTGCCATCTTCATACGGTCGACGATCTCAAGGGGCGGCTGCGGATGCTCGCTACCCCCGCCACCCGCGCGCGGCTGCTCGCCGGGGGCGTCGGGGTGGTGGCATTGGGCGCCGCCGCGCTCGGGCTGACCGCGACCGGCACCGCCGCCGCGGAACAGATGCGCGCGCGGATGGAGCGCGCCACCGGGATCGATATCGACGCGATCAAGCCGAGCGCGCTGCTCCGCCCGCCGCCCCCGGTGACGCCCGAGGCGCAGCCGGCGCCCGCCGCCACCCCCGCGCCGGGCGAGCGTCGCAACCGCGTCGTCGTCCACAATGACGGCGAGACCCATGTCTATGAGGGCGCGGACGCCGACGCCTATCGCGCGGCGCATCCCGTGCCGGTGCCTCCCGTCCCGCCGGTGCCGCCGGCGCCGCATGTCGAGGTGATCGCCCCGGTGCCGCCGGTACCGCCTGTGCCGCCGATGCATTTCGACCGCGAGGCGGCGCGTGCCGATCGCGAAGCCGCACGCGCCGAGCGCGCGGCGGCGCGGGCGATGCGCGCGGCGCCGGTCGTCTCGTCGCAGAATTGCGGCGAGGGCAGCGAGATGACGATGCACGCCGCCGTCGACGGGCGGAACGTCACCGTGATCTGCCGCGATCGTATCGCGCATGCCGGCGACGCGGCGCGGCAGGCGGCGAGGATCGACGCCGCCGAGGCCCGGCGCAACGCGCTGCGCAGCGCGATCGCCGGTCTGCGTGCGTCCCGCGCGTCGCTCGCGGCGAATGCCTCGATGCCCGAGGAAGGGCGGCGCGCGGCGATCGCCAGCATCGATCGCAGCATCGCGCGGATGGAGCATAATATCCCCGACCCGGATCAGTGATCGTAAAGCCCCTCCCCTTCAGGGGAGGGGTTGGGGTGGGGGAGTCACGGGGGAGAGGTCTCGGTGAGATCCCTGCCCCTCCCCCGTCCCCTCCCCCGAAGGGGAGAAGAGAGTTTCCCACCGCTTTCGCTTGCCTTCGCCGTCGCCAGTCGCCATCTCGCGGGGCATGGACGAGCCACCGACCGGCATCGCGATCGCGCTCGAACCGCTCGTAACGCGGGTTCTGGCGCCCAATCCGTCGCCCTATACCTTCACCGGCACGCAGACGCATATCGTCGGCACGCGCGATGTCGCGGTGATCGATCCCGGCCCGGCGGACGCGGCGCATCACGCCGCCTTGCTCGTCGCGATCGCCGGGCGGCC
>NZ_MKRR01000160.1:25011-42273 GCF_001897045.1 Sphingomonas sp. 66-10 | reverse complement strand
CCGCGATCCGCCTCAAGGCGGAGACCGGGGCGCCGATCGTCGGCGCCGCCGCCTTCCGCCTCAGTGACGACGGGCCGCGCGCCGATGCGGCCTTCGATCCCGATTACGCCCCCGATCGCGTGCTCGCCGACGGCGAGCGTGTCGCGGGCGAGGGCTGGACGCTCGAGGCGCTCGCCACCCCGGGGCATACCTCCAACCATCTCTGTTTCGCGCTGCTCGAAAGCAAGGCGCTGTTTTCGGGCGATCATGTCATGGGCTGGTCGACCAGCGTGGTCTCCCCGCCGGACGGCGACATGACCGCTTATATGGCGAGCCTCGAAAAGCTGATCGGGCGCGACGACCGGGTCTATTATCCCGGCCACGGCGACGCGGTGGAAAATCCCCAGCGGCTGGTGCGCGGGATGCTCGGCCACCGCAAGCAGCGCGAGGGACAGATCCTGCGGCTGCTCGGCGAAGGGGTCGCGACGATCCCGGCGATGGTCGGAAAAATGTATGTCGGGCTCGATCCGCGGCTCGCGGGGGCGGCGGGGCAATCGGTGCTCGCGCATCTCGTCGATCTTGAGCGGCGCGGGCTGGCGATAGCGGAAGGCGCGGCATGGCGGCGCGGCGCGTAAGGCCGTTCATCGTCGATTTCGTCGGCGCGCTGGCGATCCTCATATTGCTGGCGGGGGGCGGCTGGTGGCTGGCGCAGCGCTATGTCGCCGCGCGGCTCACCCCCGATCCGACGACGATCGCCAATGCCAGCCTGTCGGGACTGCGCGAGCAGAATCGGCTGTCGGCCTTCGCCGCGCGGTTCGTCGCGGTGGTCACCTCGAAACAGTCGCAATTCGGGCTGAGCGCCGAGCGCACGACGATCATGCCGGGGATGGTGCGCTACGAAGTCGATCTCGGCCGGCTTTCGGCGCGCGACGTGGCGTGGGATGCCGCGACCAAGACGCTGTCGGTGCGGCTGCCCGCGGTCGAGGTCACCCCGCCGGCGATCGATCTCGACGCGATCCGAAGCTATGGCTCGGGCGGGGTATTGATGACGCTGACCGACGCGCGCGAGACGCTCGACGCCGCCAACCGCACCGCGGGGCAGAGCGAATTGCTCCGCCAGGCACGCGCCGCGCCGATGATGACGTTGGCGAAGGACGCGACGCGCCGCGCGGTCGAGCGCAGCTTCGCGATGCCGCTCAAGGCCGCGGGGATCGACGCGACCGTCACGGTGCGCTTCGCCGACGATCCGGTGCGCAACGACCAGCGCTGGGATGTCAGCCGCAGCATCGAGGAAGTGCTCGGCAACGCGAAGTGAGCGCGGTGCATCGTGCGTCCAATCGGGAGTACCTCCCCCGTTCGCCCTGAGCCTGTCGAAGGGCGTCCTGCCGCCCGAGAGTTGGGGACGCCCTTCGACAAGCTCAGGGCGAACTGATCATATGATATCCCGGCCCTCATGCCGGACTTGATCCGGCATCCAGAGTGACGGGCGACGGCGCTTTGTGGCTCTGGATGCTGACTTTCGTCAGCATGACGAATACTGCTCCCTTGATCGCAAGCCGCGGGCGGTCCATCTGACCGGGCATGGAGCAACCCACCAATTTGCGCGGCCTTGATCTGCGCGCCGAGATCGACCGCCTCCGCAAGGAGCGCAACGCCGTCATCCTCGCGCATTATTATCAGAAGCCCGAGATCCAGGATCTGGCCGATTTCGTCGGCGACAGCCTCGATCTCAGCCGCAAGGCGCAGGCGACCGATGCCGATGTCATCGCCTTTTGCGGGGTGCGCTTCATGGCCGAGACCGCGAAGATCCTCTCGCCCGAGAAGATCGTCGTGCTCCCCGATATGGATGCCGGGTGCAGCCTCGAGGATTCGTGCCCGCCCGAACAGTTCGCGGCGTTCCGCGCGCAGCATCCCGATGCGATCGCGCTGACCTATATCAATTGCTCGGCGGCGGTGAAGGCGCTGTCCGACGTGATCGTCACCTCCTCCTCGGCGGAGAAGATCCTCGCGCAGATCCCCAAGGATCAGAAGGTGATCTTCGGCCCCGATCGCAACCTCGGCGGCTATCTCGCGCGCAAGACCGGGCGCGACCTGATCCTGTGGCCCGGCGTGTGCATCGTCCACGAGGCGTTCAGCGAAACCGAATTGCTCAAGCTCAAGGCCGAGCATCCGACCGCGCCGATCGTCGCGCACCCCGAATGCCCGCCGGTGATCCTCGATCATGCCGATTATGTCGGGTCGACCAGCGGGATCCTCGATTATGCCAAGACGTTCGCCGGCGATACGCTGATCGTCGCGACCGAGCCGCACATCATCCACCAGATGGAAAAGGCGCTGCCGGGCAAGACCTTCATCGGCGCGCCGGGGGCGGACGGCAACTGCAACTGCAATATCTGCCCCTATATGGCGCTCAATACGATGGAAAAGCTCTACGTCGCGCTGCGCGACCTCGCGCCGCGGATCGAGATGGACGAGACCTTGCGGCTGCAGGCGAAGAAGAGCCTCGACGCGATGCTGTCGATGGCCAGCGGGACGGTCGGGCAGGGCGATCTGGGCCCGGCGCGGTAACTTTCCGCAGCGACCTGCCCTCTTGGCTCCCCTCCCTGGTGAAGGGAGGGGCTGGGGTGGGCGGGTGTGAGACGGTTGCGCCGTTATCCCCACGGGCCAACCCACCCCCGACCCCCTCGCTTGTTCAAGGGAGGGGAGCAGGAAGAAGATTAGGGGAGGGGCTTTGTAAGTGGCGTTACGCCACTAGTTCCAACAGCCCTTCGAACAGCCGCCGGCCCTCGTCGCCGCCGTGCGCGGCTTCGATGCGGCGTTCGGGGTGCGGCATCATGCCGAGCACATTGCCGGCGTCGTTGAGCACGCCCGCGATGTTGCGCGCGCTGCCGTTGACGTTCTCGGCATAGCGGAACGCCACGCGGCCTTCGCCCTCGATGCGGTCGAGCGTCGCGGCGTCGGCGAAATAATTGCCGTCGTGATGCGCCACCGGGATCAGGATGCGCTCGCCCGCGGCATAGCGGCTGGTGAAGGCGGTCTGCGCATTCTCCACCGTCAGCGCGACGTTGCGGCACACGAAGTTGAGCCCCGCATTGCGCATCAGCGCGCCGGGGAGCAGCCCCGCCTCGGTCAGCACCTGGAAGCCGTTGCAGATGCCGAGCACCGGCAGGCCCTTCGCGGCGGCGTCGGACACCGCGCGCATGATCGGCGAGCGGGCGGCCATCGCGCCGGAGCGGAGGTAATCGCCGTAGGAAAAGCCGCCGGGTAAAGCGACGAGCCCGGTGCCCTCGGGCAATTCGCTCTCGCGATGCCATACCATTGCCGGCTTGCGCCCGGTCACCGCTTCCAGCGCCACCGCGATATCGCGGTCGCAATTCGATCCCGGAAAGACGATGACCGCGGTTTTCATTTCGCCGGCTCCAGTCGTTCGATGCGATAATTCTCGATCACGGTATTGGCGAGCAGCTGGCGGCACATCGCGTCGATCGCCGAGTCGTCGGTCGAATCGGCGACCTCGAGCTCGATCAATTTGCCGACGCGAGCGCTCTCGATGCCTGAAAAGCCGAGGCCGGCGAGCGCGTGTTCGATCGCCTTGCCCTGCGGATCGAGCACACCGGGCTTGAGCGTCACATAGATGCGGAGCTTCATGCGCGCGCCTATGCCGGAGCGCGCGCCGCGCCGCAACCTTTGCTGCACGATGCGACGGATTCTGTCGGACGTCGGGTGAGCCGATCGCGCTGCCGCACTTTCGCCGATTGTTGGCGATAGCACCGCCCCTGTCACCACGCGTAACGGGAGTCCACATGCGCTACGCCGAAATCATCACCGCCGGGCTGCTTATGGTCACGGCGCTGCCCGCCGCGGCGCAGTCGTTCAGCGGCTCGGTCGAGGCCGAGACCGACGAGCGCCGTCGCGGACTGAGCTGGAGCGAGGGCAAGGCCGCGATCGCGGCATCGGCAACGGTCGGGCTGCCCGCCGGGTTCGATATCGGCGCGCGCGTCACCACCTTGCGCGACAGCCCGCGCGCGGGCGGTGCCGATGCGGTGATCGACGGGACCCTGGGGTATAGCGCCGATCTCGGCGGCGGGGTGCGCGGCGAGGCGTTCGCGGTCGCGCATCTCTTCACCGGCGCGCGCGGGGGAATGAATTATATCGAGGGCGGCGCGGGGCTGAGCTATCAGCTCGGGCCGGCGCAGATCGGCGCCGACCTGCGCTACGCCCCGTCGCAAAGCGCGATCGGCGGCGACAATCTCTATCTCGGCGCGCATGCCAATGTCGGCATCCCCGCGACGCCGTTCACGCTCACCGCGAGCATCGGGCGCTCGTCCGGCTCGGTCGACGACGCGTTGCGCGCGGCGCGGCTGCGCCCGGCGGGGACCTATAGCGACTGGCTGGTCGGGGTGCGCCATATCACCGGGCCGCTGACGCTGGGGCTCGATTATTCGGGGACCAATATCGATCGCGCGGATATCGTCGCCTCGCCTTATGCCGATCCGCGCAACAGCGGCGACCGGCTGACCGCGCGGGCGAGCTTTTCGTTTTAACACCGCTGTGTCCCCGCGAAGGCGGGGACCCAGACTGGGCTCCCGCCTTCGCGGGAGCACAAGGGGCTGAAACGCAAACGGCGCGACAAAAGCCGCGCCGTCGCTAGTCGTCGTGGACAGGACGGCCGTGGTGCGGCCGGCCGTTATCCTCAGCCGCTGTAGTACATATCATATTCGACCGGGCTCGGGGTCATCTCCCAGCGCGCGACTTCCTCGTACTTCAGCTCGATATAGGCCTCGATCTGATCCTTCGAGAACACGTCGCCCTTGAGCAGGAAGTCGTGGTCCGCCGAAAGCTGCTCGAGCGCTTCGCGCAGCGAGGCGCAGACGGTCGGGACGTTGGCCAGCTCCGCCGGCGGCAGGTCGTAGAGGTTCTTGTCCATCGCCTCGCCGGGGTGGATCTTGTTCTGGATCCCGTCGAGCCCCGCCATCAGCAGCGCGGCATAAGCGAGATAGGGGTTGGCGAGCGCATCGGGGAAGCGGATCTCGACGCGCTTCGACTTGGCGCCGGTGCCGTAAGGAATGCGGCACGAGGCCGAGCGGTTGCGGCTCGAATAAGCCAGCAGCACCGGCGCTTCGTAACCCGGCACCAGCCGCTTGTAGCTGTTGGTCGACGGGTTGGTGAAGGCGTTGATCGCCTTGGCATGCTTGATGATGCCGCCGATGAAATAGAGGCACATGTCGGACAGGCCGGCATAGCCGTTGCCCGCGAAAAGCGGATTCTTGCCCTGCCAGATCGAGAAATGGGTGTGCATCCCCGAGCCGTTATCTTCCTTGATCGGCTTGGGCATGAAGGTCGCGGTCTTGCCATAGGCATGGGCGACCTGGTGCACGACATATTTGTAGATCTGCATCCGGTCCGCCGTGGTGGTCAGCGTGCCGAAGGTCAGGCCCAGCTCGTGCTGCGCGGCGGCGACTTCGTGGTGGTGCTTGTCGCACGGCAGCCCCATCTCGATCATCGTCGAGACCATCTCGCCGCGGATGTCGACCGCCGAATCGACCGGCGCGACGGGGAAATAGCCGCCCTTGGCGCGCGGCCGGTGGGCGAGGTTGCCGCCCTCATATTCGCGGCCCGAATTACCCGGCAGCTCGATATCGTCGATCTTGTAGTAGCTCGACGAATAGCTGTTCTCGAAGCGGACGTCGTCGAACATGAAGAATTCGGCCTCGGGGCCGACATAGACGGTGTCGCCGATCCCGGTGGCCTTCACATAGGCCTCGGCGCGCTTCGCGGTGGAGCGCGGATCGCGGGCGTAGAGCTCGCCGGTCGACGGCTCGACGATGTCGCAGATCAGGATCAGCATCGGGGTGGCCGAGAAGGGATCGGTGTAGACCGCATCCAGATCGGGCTTGAGGATCATGTCGGATTCGTTGATCGCCTTCCACCCGGCGATCGACGAGCCGTCGAACATCAGGCCGTCGGTCAGCTCATCCTCGCCCAGGATGCTGGCGACCATCGTCAGATGCTGCCACTTGCCCTTGGGATCGGTGAAGCGGAGGTCGATCCATTCGATCTCCTCGTCCTTGATGCGCTTCAGAACGTCGCTGGCCGTCGCTGCCATGATAATAAGCCCTTCGCTCTTGATAGCCGCCGGGCGGTGCCGCCGGCGGGAGTGGTTTCACATAAGTCGATGACGTCTCAGATCGCGTCGTCGTCGCGTTCTCCGGTGCGGATGCGCAATGCGGTTTCAACGGGGATGACGAAGATCTTGCCGTCGCCGATCCGGCCGGTCTGCGCCGCCTGCGCCACCGCCTCGACGACGCGCTCGACCAGCCCGTCCTCGACGACGACCTCCAGCTTCACCTTGGGCAGGAAGTCGACGACATATTCGGCGCCGCGATACAATTCGGTGTGGCCCTTCTGCCGTCCGAACCCTTTTGCCTCGGTGACGGTGATCCCGGACACGCCGACTTCGTGCAGCGCTTCCTTCACCTCATCGAGCTTGAACGGCTTGATGATCGCCTCGATCTTCTTCACGCGAAACTACCCGCCCCCAGTTGAACTCACACCGTATGCGTACGGCTTGCATCGACCGTGCCAGTCGGGCGCACGAAGGGCAAGGCGGCGACTCGCGCGCGGGCCAGCATAATTGCTGCCCGTTTATCGGGCATCGTGGGGTTGCGTGCCGGATTTGGAGGCAGTCGCCGCTCCCTCTCCCCTCCCCGTTGAAGGGAGGGGAGAGGGAGGCGCGCGCTTATTTCCCCGAGCCGAGGTTCTTCTGCGCCCAATGCGCCTCGTCGATCACATAGAGCCGGATGAGCTGCGCCTGATCGGGGGTCAGCACCTTGGCGAAGCTGACCATCCCCTGATCCTTGAGCGCGCCGTCGATCACGATCGACTTCCACGCATCCGCGCTGCCGAGCGCGCCCGAGCGTTGCAGATTGGGCGTCACCCCGCCGCCGCCGCCCGCCGAGGCGCCGTGGCATACCTGGCAGAAGCGCGCGAACAGCGCGCGGCCCTGCGCCACCTGTTCGGGTGTGGCCGCGTTCGCCGGCAAGGTCACCGGGCTGTTGTCGGGCGGGGTGGTCGCGGGGAGCTCGGTTTTGCCGCCGAGCTTGAACACGATCAGCCGCGGATGATTGGGCACCTCCGCCCCCTTGCCATAGGCATAGCCGAGCGACAGCGGCAGCGCGCCGCCGCGCCCGGTGAGGATCGCGACATATTGCGTGCCGCCGACCATATAGGTCGCTGCACCGGCCATCACCCCGGTGCCGACCGGAAAGCTCAGCAATTGCTTGCCGCTATCGGCGGCATAAGCGCGGAACTCGCCCAATGACGTGCCCTGGAAGACGAGATTGCCCGCGGTGGTCATCGTCCCGCCGTTCCACGGCGTCGGATATTTGACCGTCCATTTCGGCTTGTTCGCCACCGGGTCCCACGCGACGAGCAGCCCGGTCGCCCCGGCGGTCGCCGCCTTGATCGTCTTGGCGTCGCGCGGATACATCAGCGCGTCCATATTCTCGCCGACGTTGAACCCGATCGGCTTGGTCTGATCGAGCGGCGCATTCCCCGCCATATAGCCCGCCGCGACGATCTGCGCCGGGATATAGGCAAGCCCCGCCTTGGGGTTGAAGCTCATCGGCTGCCAGTTGTGCGCCGCGATCGCCGAGGGCAAAGCGATGAACGGCTTGCCCGTCTTGTAGAAGCGCGCCGCGGGATTCTCGATCGGCCGCCCGGTCTTCATGTCGTAACCGGTCGCCCAATTGACCCCCGGGATATACTGGCCGGCGCTGATCAATTTGCCGTCTGTGCGGTCGATCACGTAAAAGAAGCCGTTCTTCGGCGCCTGCATCAGCACCTTGCGGTCCTTGCCGTCGATCTTGAGCGTCGCGAGGTTGATCGGCTGGGTCGCGGTGAAATCCCAGCTTTCCGCCGGCGTCTCCTGATAATGCCACAGATATTCGCCGGTCTCGGGCTTCAAGGCGACGATCGAGGAGAGGAACAGATTGTCGCCCTGTCCCTCCGAGCGGAGGCCGTGGTTCCAGGGTGAGCCGTTGCCGACGCCGAGATAGAGCTGGTCGAGCTCGGCATCGTAGACGATCGAATCCCACACGGTGCCGCCGCCGCCGGATTGCTTCCACTGGCCGTTGGCGGACCAGGTCGGCGCGGCCTTCTGCATCGCCGCGTCGGAGGCTTCGCCGTCCTTGGCGCCCGCAGGGTTGGGGACGGTGTAGAAGCGCCACTTCTTCGCGCCGGTCGCTGCGTCATAGGCGGTGACATAGCCGCGCACGCCGAATTCGGCGCCGCCGTTGCCGATCAGCACCATATCCTTCACCACGCGCGGCGCGCCGGTGATCGTATAAGGCTTCGACGTGTCGGTGGTCTGGACCGACCAATCCGCCGCGCCGGTCTTGGCGTCGAGCGCGATCAGCCGCCCGTCGAGCGTGCCGAGATAGAGCCGCCCCTTCCACGCCGCGACGCCGCGGTTGACGACGTCGCAACACGCCTGGACGCCCTTTTGCGGATCGACCTTGGGGTCATAGGTCCACAATTGCTTCCCGGTCACCGCATCATAGGCATAGACCTTGGACCACGGCCCGGTGACGAACAATTTGCCGTCGATGATGATCGGGGTGGCTTCCTGCCCGCGCGCATCGGGCATGTCGGCATACCAGGCGACCCCGAGCTGGCCGACATTGCTGTCGTTGATCTGGGTCAGCGGGGAGAAGCGCTGTTCCTTATAGTTGAACCCGGTCATCGCCCAGTCGCTGCCGTCGCCGCCGGTGGTGAGCAGCGCGCCGTCGACCTTGCCGACCCCCGAGGTGTCGCCGCCCGTCGCCTGCTGCTTGATGCCGCCGCACGACGCCAGCAGCATCGCCGTCAGCGCCAGCGCGAATCCCTTCCGCATATGCCCCTCCTACGCTTTTCGCGTGATGGTGGCGCAGGATTGAAAGGAAGGGAAGGGGGTAAGTCGTCTTGCTTAAAGGCACGCTTTAGAAAGCCGGGTACGGATGCGCCGCCCGGTCGCGCAGAGCCATTGTCAGCGTCTTGAAAGCGCGGCAGCATTCGCCGATGCCCGGCGCCGGCCTGTCCACGATCCTGCCCGACGACCGCGCACGGCGGCGGTGGGGCTGGGGCACGATCGCCGCGCTGGTGCTGCTCGGCGTGCCGTCATTGTGGTTCGCGATGGCCTATGGCGGGTTGCCGCGATTGTGGAGCCGCCACGAGCATAAATTGATCGGCAAGCGCGACGAGCTCGTTTCCTATACCGCGCAGGACATTCCGGGCGATCCGATCAATCTGCGGCTGATCGGCGAGCGCGCGGCGATCGACTGCGCGTTCCGTCGCGCGGGCTGGTCGGGGAGCGATCCGGTCGATTTCCGTTCGGCGCTCGGCATCGCGGCGAGCGTGGTCTTCGCGCGGCCCTATCCGACGGCGCCGGTCAGCCCGCTCTATGTCGCCGATCGGATGCAGGAATTCGCATTCCAGCGCGACGCCGGGCGCAGCGCCGACAAGCGCCACCATATCCGCTTCTGGCAGATCGGCCCGCGCGACTGGCTGGCGGCGGCGACCTTCGACCGCGGGGTCGGGCTGAGCCTGTTCACGCTGCAGGTGACGCATCATATCGGGCGCGACGTCGATGCCGAGCGCAATGCCGCGGGGGCGCTGCTCCAGGCGAGCGGCGCACAGCTGATCGGCGCGCAATCCTCGCGCATCGCCCCCGGCTGGCACCGCAACGGCGGCGGGGACCGATATCGCACCGATGGGATGATCCACGTCTATCGGCTGGGTGGGTGCCAGGGCAGCGTGGGCTAGGGCCGATCGCGACTGGACCCCGGCCTGCGCCGGGGTGGATCGGAGCATTATAGTGCCGTTGTGGTAGCGCCCTTGTGTCCCCGCGAAGGCGGGGACCCAGTCTGGGCTTCCGCCTTGGGTTCCCATCAAAGTAATACTTTGATGGGGGCCTTCGCGGGAGCACAAAGAAGCCGGCGCGACCGCCGGCGTTTTATGCGTAGGGCGGCCGGTCGAGCCCCTTGGGCGAGAGCGTGAAGATCTCGCACCCGTCCTCGGTGATCCCGATCGAATGTTCGAACTGCGCCGACAGCGAACGGTCGCGGGTCACCGCGGTCCAGCCGTCGTCGAGCAGCTTCACGTCGGGGCGGCCGATGTTGATCATCGGCTCGATCGTGAAGATCATCCCGGGCTTGAGCTCTGGCCCGGTGCCGGGGCGGCCGACGTGGATCACCTCGGGCGCGTCGTGGAACAGCCGGCCGAGCCCGTGGCCGCAGAAATCGCGCACCACGCCGTAGCGATGCGTCTCGGCATAACGCTGGATCGCATTGGCGACGTCGCCGAGATGATTGCCCGGCTTGGCCTGCTCGATCCCGAGCATCAGGCATTCATAGGTCACGTCGACCAGCCGCTTGGCCTTCAGCGGCACGTCGCCGATCAGATACATGCGGCTCGAATCGCCGTGCCAGCCGTCGAGGATCGGGGTCACGTCGACATTGACGATATCGCCTGATTTCAAAACCTTGTCGCTGGGAATCCCGTGGCAGACGACATGATTGATCGAGATGCACGAGCTGTGCGTATAGCCGCGATAGCCGAGCGTCGCGGGCACGCCGCCATTGGCGAGGATGAAATCGTGGATCAGCCGGTCGATCTCCGCGGTCGACACCCCGGGCACCATGTGCGGCACGACCATGTCGAGCGTCTCGGCGGCGAGCTTGCCCGCGCGGCGCATCCCTTCGAAGGCGTCGGGGCCGTGCAGCTTGATCGCGCCGTTGCGCCCGAGCGGCGCATCGCTGGTTACAGTCACATATTCGGTCATGCCGAATGATATAGCGTGGCGAAGCGCGATTGGCGAGGCTATGCGGGAGGCGCATGGTAGAGGAACGCATCTGGACCGCCGCGCTCGTCGTCATCGGCGACGAGATTCTTTCCGGGCGCACGCAGGACAAGAATGTCGCGCAGATCGCGCAATGGCTCAACGTCCAGGGCATCCGGCTGGCCGAGGTGCGCATCGTCGCCGATCGGCAGGAGGCGATCGTCGAGGCGGTCAACGCCCTGCGGGTGCGCAACGATTATCTCTTCACCACCGGCGGGATCGGCCCGACGCATGACGATATCACCGTCGACGCGATCGCCGCGGCCTTGGGGGTCGGGGTGGTGCACCACCCGGGCGCGGTGGCGGTGCTCGAACGTTATTATGCGACCCGCGGCGGCGCGACCGAGGCGCGGCTGCGGATGGCGCGGGTGCCCGAAGGCGCCGAACTGATCGAGAACCGCATGTCGGGCGCGCCCGGGATCCGCATCGGCAATCTGTTCATCATGGCCGGGGTGCCGCACATCACCGCGGGGATGCTCGACGCGTTGACCGGGACGCTCGAGGGCGGGCGCCCGGTGGTCAGCGGGACGATCGGCAGCTGGGCGCCGGAGAGCGAGATCGCCGATCTGCTCGCCGCCGCCGAGCGCGCGCATGAAGGGGTGGCGATCGGCAGCTATCCCTTCTTCCGCGAGGGGCGCACCGGGGCCAATTTCGTCATCCGCTCGCCCGATGCGGATCAGGTCGAGCGCTGCATGGCCGAACTTGCCGTGGCGCTGGCGGCGGCGGGGTATCCGACGGTGGCGGGCGGGATTTGAACCTGCTTCCTTCTGCTCCTTTCCCTTGAACAAGGGAGGGGAGTTAGGCGGGCGGAGGGGAGCTTAGCTCTCCTCCACGGTCAGCGCCTCGATCACGAACGCGGTCCGCGCCGCATTCCGCGCAAGCGCCGCGACCGCGATATCCGCGACGAGATGCCCGGCGAGCGGCAGATCGGCCTCCGCCAGCGTTTCCAGCCAGCGATCGAGCGCCGGTCCCGTCTCGCCTTCAACGGTGATCTCGTGGCGCTGCCCGGCGAAGGTCGCGCTCTGCCAGTCGGTCGCGCGGGCGGCGCCGATCGCGATCGACGCGCCGGCGCGCGACGCCGCCGCGGTCAGCGCGCGTTCGAGCAGCCGCGCCGCACCCGGCCCGCGCATCATTGCGCCCCCGCGATAAACGCCTCGACCCGCGCGGTCAGCGCCGGCCCCGGCACCCGCCCGAGCCGCATGTCGCCCACCAGCCGCGGATCGTTCGCGGCGCGGCGGCCGAAGGTCGTCGGCGGCATCCCGCTCTGGCGCAAAAAGCAATCGATCTTGGTCAACAGCGACATGGCGACTCGCCTCCCGATTCCCAAAGTGTTCGCTATTTGTTCTAACAGATTTTCCAACTTGTCCAGGAAATTTCCTGCGACTAGGATGCGGCATGGCTGAAGATCCCCGCGAGGCGCTGATGCGGCTGGCCGAGGCGCGCGGCGTGAGCCTTGCCGCGCTCTCCGCGATGCTCGGGCGCAATGTCGCCTATCTCCAGCAATTCGTCGGCCGCGGCTCGCCGCGCCGGCTGGCGGAGGACGACCGGCGCGCGCTCGCGACCTTCTTCGGCGTCGAGGAAGCGCTGCTCGGCGGCCCGGCGGGGGCCGGCGCGACGGTCGAGCTGCCGTGGCTGGCGGTCGAGGCGGCGGCGGGCGCGGGGGCGGACGTGGGGTCGGAGCGGCTGCTGCGCCCGCTAAGCTTCGCGGCGGAAACGCTGGCCGCGGCGGGGGTCGCGGCGCGACAGGCCTCGGTGATCACCGCGCGGGGCGAGTCGATGGCGCCGACCGTCCTCGACGGCGACCGGCTGGTGGTCGACCGCGGCGACCGGCGGGTCGGGCGCACCGGCGCGATCTTCGTGCTGCGCCGCGACGGCGACCTGCTGGTCAAGCGCGTGACGCGCGCGGGCGAGACGCTGACGATCGCCAGCGACAATCCCGGCTATGCGACGATCGCCGCGCCGGTGGCGGAGATTGCGGTGATCGGGCGGGTGAAGCTGCTGTTGCGGGGGATGTAAGACCTCATCGACCGTTGCTTCGATCCGAAGCGCAGGTGTGTTCCCAAAAGCCCGAATCTACATGCAGGTCAGACGGACTGGATGAAGCGAAGCAGTTCGGCTGCGGGTGGCGAAAACGCCAACGGCCCGATCGCGAGTTCCGTCACCAGAATCGTGCCCACGCCCCAGAAATAGGCCGGATGGATCCGCCCCCGCGCGATCAGATCGGCGGCCATCGCCACCACGCCGAACAGCAAGATCGCGCCGAACATGACAAGCGGCGCCGCCGCGCCGAAGGAGGCCATCGGCAGGAGACGCCCCAGCCCGGGGCCGAGAATCGAAATGGTTGCGCAGAGCATCAGCCGTTTATGCCACTGCCGCTTCCGGCGCATGACCAGACCCGCCGTGACCAAACCTCCGAAGGTGAGAATGCCGATGAGGTTCATCACCATGAACACGGTTGGAGGAAAAAACGGCGGAATCAGGCGATTTCGAATGGCGAAAAGCGTTGCCGCCACGCCCATCGCGACCATCGCCACGGCGAGACCCAGCCCGATCCAGCCGACTCGCCGGTGCAGTCGGACCGACCCTCGAGCGATCAATGCCGGTTGCGCGACGAACAGAAAGACCCACAAGGTGAAGATCGCACCATGAACGTGCAGCAGCATCGGCAGCGGGGGCGTGTCGATAAAATCCCCGGGCACGGTCTGTGAAAACCCCCCGACGAACACCGCGGCCATCGCCAGCGAAATCCACACGTAGAATGCTTGGCTGGTCTCCCCGGCGCGCATTGCGCGCCGCGCGGCGATCGTGGTCATCGCTTTCCTCCCCGGATAGGTGCGGGGGTAATGTAACCGATCGACCGACCGGCGTATTGTAGGGAGCCGTCATCAGGCAATTTGGTCGCCGGCCGCTCGCCGGGGGCCCCCCGTATGTCGATGGCGGGGCTTTCCCCTTACCCCCGCTCGCGCCACCACATCGCGACCGAGATCGCGACGGTCACCGTCAGCCCGATCAGCACCCCGATCGTCGGCTGGCCGGCGGCGAAGCCGAGGATCGCGCCGCCCAGCACGCCGGCGGCGATAAGGAAACCGCCCGCGGCGGAGGGTTTGGAAGGCTGGTCGGGCATCGCCGCGCGCCTTGCCACGGCTCGACGCGCGACGCCAGCGGGTTGCGCGCGACAATGCTTTGGAAACCTAATTCCCGAACCGCGTCTTAGGCACCTTGCCGCTATCGCCGCCCCTCCATGCCTTATCCTCCCTTTGTCGCCGGCCGCGCCGTGCTCGCCGATGCCGAAATGCTGATCCGTGGCTTTGGCGCCGGCGCCGAGGACGAGGCCGCGATGCGCGCCGACCGCAGCCGCGACGTCGGCAACCACCTCCATTTCTGCCACTGGCGGCAGATCGAGCGGCTGGTGGCGTGGCTCGCCGCCGATCGCGCGATCGGCACGATCCACTGATTGCCGTTCGTTCCTCGTCATGCCGGGTCAGACCCGGCACGACGATCGAAGGCTGGCGGCCGCCGTGCAGGCCGGATGTCAATTGATCGCAGAGCCGTTCGCAGCCCCATTTCGTTAACCGCCGCGTCACGCTATCACCGCCTGATGATCCGGCGAGGCGCCGCATTATTGGTCGCGATCCTCGCCGTGCCGCCCGCCGCGGCGCAGCAGCGATCCGCCGCGCCCGCGCCGCCGCCCGCGCCCGTCCCGCAGCAGCCCGCCCCGGCCGGCAGCGACATGCTCGATCCCAATGCGCCGCTAGCGCCGATGCCCGATATCGGGGTCGCCTGGCCCGATCTGTCGAAGCTGCCGCCGGAGAGCGAGGCCGGGCAGGCCGACGTCAATGCCGAAACGCGCTACCGTTATCGCATCGACGGGATCGATGCGGTGGCGAGCCCGCTGCTGCGCCAGCGCTTCGCCGAATTGTCGGTGCTCGACCAGCATGACGGCGAGCCCGCCAATGCCGCACAGCTCGATCGTCGCGCGCGCGAGGATTCGACCTTGCTCGTCACCTTGCTGCGCGCCGAGGGCTATTATGACGCACGGGTGCGCACCCGCGTCGAGACCGAGGCGGGCAAGCCGGTGGTGGTGCTCGCCGCCGATCCGGGGCAGCTCTATCGCCTGACCGGGGTGACGATCGACGGCGTCGCCGCCGCGGGCGACAAGGCGAAGGCGCTGACCGACGCCTTCGGGGTCAAGCCCAACGATCCGGTCAACGCCGATACGATCGCCGCGGGGCAGGCGCGGCTGGTCGATGAGGTCGGCAAACAGGGCTTCCCCTTCGCGACGATCGGCGAGCCCGCGGTGACGGTCGATCGCGCGGCGAAGGAGGCGGTGCTCGATCTGACGATCGATCCCGGCCGGGTGCGGCGCTTCGGCGAAATCCGCGTCAATGCCAACAATCATGTGTTCGACGCCAAGCATGTCCAGGAAATCGCGCGCTTCTCCCCCGGCAAGCCCTATTATGCGCCGGCGCTCGACGATCTGCGCCGCGCGCTGATCCAGACCGGGCTGGTCTCGAGCGCGACGGTCAAGCCGGTCGAGGGCGCGACCCCCGATACGGTGGACATCGACGTCGCGCTCCAGCCCGCGCCGCCGCGCACGATCGCGGGCGAACTGGGCTATGGCACCGGCGAAGGCGCGCGTGCCGAAGCGAGCTGGACGCATCGCAACTTCTTCCAGCCCGAAGGCGCGATCACCTTGCGCGGGGTGCTCGGCACGCAGGAGCAGCTCGCGCAATTCACCTTCCGCCGCAACAATTTCAAAGGGCGCGATCGTGTGCTGACCGCGCAGGTCGCGATCTCGCATACCGAGCGGCTGGCCTATACCGCGAATACCTTCTCGCTCTCCGGCTCGCTCGAGCGGCAGACCAATATCTTCTTCCAGAAGGCGTGGGTGTGGTCGCTCGGCGGCGAGCTGGTCAGTTCCGACGAGCGCGATGTGATCGCCTCGACCGGGCAGCCGCGGCGGCGGACCTATTATATCGCCGCGCTGCCGCTGTCGCTGACCTATGACGGGTCGGACGACCTGCTCAACCCGACCCGCGGGTTCCGCCTCGGCGGGCGGCTCAGCCCCGAATTGTCGCTGCTCGGCAAGGCCTTCGCTTATGCGCGGACCCAGATCGACGCCAGCGCCTATACCCCGCTCGGCGATCGCGTCGTGCTCGCCGGCCGGGTGCGGCTGGGGACGATCGTCGGCGCGCCGCGCGACGCGATCGCGCCGTCGCGGCGCTTCTATGCCGGGGGCGGCGCGTCGGTGCGCGGCTATGGCTATCAGGCGATCGGTCCGCGCGATCCCAATAACGATCCGATCGGCGGGCGCAGCCTGACCGAATTCTCGATCGAAACGCGCGTCAAGGTGTGGGGCAATTTCGGCGTGGTGCCGTTCTTCGACGGCGGCAATATCTATACTTCGCCGATGCCCAAATTCTCCGGGCTGCGCTACGGCGCCGGGCTGGGCGTGCGCTATTATTCCAATTTCGGCCCGATCCGCATCGATCTCGGCACCCCGATCAACCCGCAAAAGGGCGATTCGCGCCTCGCGGTCTATGTCTCGCTGGGGCAGGCGTTTTGAGGCGGGTGGCGAAATGGATCGCCGGGCTGGTTGCGGCGCTGGTGGCGATTTTCGCCGCGGCGGTGCTGATCGTCGATACCGATATCGGCCACCGCTGGGTTGCCGATCGCATCGCCGGGGTGCGCACCCCGAGCGGGCTGCGCTTCTCGGTCGGGCGGATCGACGGCTCGCTCTACACCCGCGCGACGCTGCGCGACGTGCGCGTCTATGATCTCGACGGCCTGGTCTTGTCGGCGCCGGTCGCGCGGCTCGATTGGGCGCCGCTGCGCTGGTTCGCCAACCGGCTCGACATCACTGCGCTCGACGTGCCCGTCGCGACCTTCGCCAAATGGCCGCGCACCCGGCCGAGCGCCAATGCCGGGCCGCTGTTGCCCGATTTCGATATCCATATCGGGCGGCTCGCGGTCGACCGGCTGATCGTCGACCGCCGCGTCACCGGGGTGCCGCGCTACGGGCGGATCCGCGGCAGGGCGGATATCCACGCCGGCCGCGCCTTGGTCGATCTGGCCGCGGTGGTGCAGGGCAGCGACGACCTGCGGCTGCGGATCGATGCGGAGCCCGATCGCGACCGTTTCGATATCGCGGTGCGCGCGCAGGGCGGCAAGGACGGGGTGCTGGCGCGGCTCGCCGGGGTGCGCAAGCCGCTGCGGCTCGAGGTCGGCGGCACGGGGAGCTGGACCCGCTGGGACGGGCGCGCGCTCGGCATCGCGGGCGACACGCGGGTGATCGATCTCGCGCTCGGCAACCGGCGCGGAAGCTATACGCTGAGCGGCGATCTGGTCCCCTCGGCGGTGACGGACGGCAAGCTCGCGCGGCTGACCGCACCGCGCGTCACGGTCAA
>NZ_MKRR01000160.1:22053-24942 GCF_001897045.1 Sphingomonas sp. 66-10 | reverse complement strand
CGCGCGCGATTGCTCAAACCCGCCGCGCTCTTCCCCAATATGACCGGGCGCGATGTCGAGCTGCGTGCGGTGCTCGACGGCGCCTTCGCCACCGCCGCGTTCGACTATCGGCTCAGCGCGCCGCGCTTCGCCTTCGACGAGACCGGGTTCGAACAGGCGTGGGCAGCGGGCAAGGGGCGGCTCTCCAAATCGCCGATCGTCCTGCCGGTGCGCTTCACCGCGGCGCGCGTGACCGGGGTCGGCGATGTCGCGGGCGGTATCCTGCGCAACCTGACCGTCGATGGGGTGCTGCGCATTACCAGCCGGCTGATCACCGGCGACGATCTCCGCGTGAAATCGGATAAACTGACGGGGCGGGTCAATCTGACGCTCGATCTTTTGACCGGCGATTATCAGCTCGGCGTCAACGGCGCGCTCGGGCGCTATCTGATCCCCGGGCTGGGGGTGGTCGACGTCACCTCCACGTTGCGCGTCGTGCCGGGGCCGGGCGGGCACGGTACGCGCGTCGTCGGGCAAGGCGCCGCGCGGGTCGTGCGGCTCGACAACGCCTTTTTCCGCAGCCTCGCCGGGGGGCTGCCGCGGATCGCCACCGCGCTCGAACGGACCCCCGACGGGGTGATGCATTTCACCAACCTCGTCCTCACCGGGCCGGCGATCCGGCTGGTCGGCACCGGCTTGCGCCGCCGCGACGGCAGCTTCCATTTCGAGGGGCGCGCGCGGCAATCGACCTATGGCGCGCTGACGCTCAAGCTCGACGGGCAGATCGACCGCCCGACGATCGATCTGGTGCTCGCCGCGCCCAATGCGGCGATGGGGCTCGCCGATGTGCGCGCGCATCTCGCGCCGAGCAAACAGGGGTTCGCCTTCACCGCCGCGGGTGGGTCGCGGCTCGGGCCGTTCGAGGCGGCGGGGGATATCCTGCTGCCGTCGAACGGCAATGCGCAGATCGCCTTCGCGCATATCGACGTCAGCGGCACGCGCGCGACCGGCACGCTCGATATCGTCACCGGCGGGTTCGCCGGGCGGCTGGCGCTGGCCGGCGGGGGGCTGTCGGGCGAATTGCTGTTCCGCCCGGTCGGCGCGGTGCAGCGGATCGAGGCGCATCTCGATGCCGATCGTGCGCGGCTCGGCAATCGCGTGACGGTGCGGCAGGCGCATGTCGATCTCGTCGCGCTGCTCGATCCCGCGGGCACCGCGATCGAGGCGAGCGTCAAGGGTGCGGGGCTGGCGCGGGGCGGGCTATCGATCGCGCGCTTCGCGGGGAGCGCGAAGCTCAACGGCGACAGCGGCGAGATCCGCGCGCAGATCGCGGGCACGCGCGGGCGCAGCTATGCGATCCAGAGCGTGATCGCGGTGGCCCCGGACAGCTATCGCGTCACCGCCGAGGGCACGATCGATCGCCGCCCGCTCAAGCTCGCCGCGCCGGCGGTGATCACTCGCGACGGCGATATGTGGCGGCTCGCGCCGACCGAGCTGACCTTCGCGGGGGGCGAGGCGAAACTCTCGGGGCGATTCGGCGACGCCGCCGCGGCGCTCGATGCGACCGTGACGAAGATGCCGCTGTCGATCCTCGACATCGCTTATCCCGGGCTCGCGCTGGGCGGCAGCGCATCGGGGACGCTGAGCTATCAGTCGCGCGACGGCGGCGCGCCGACCGGGCGCGTCGATCTGACGGTGCGCGGGCTGACCCGTTCGGGGCTGCTCGCCTCCTCGCGGCCGATCGACATCGGGATCGCGGGCGTGCTCTCGGCCGATCGCGCCGGAATCCGCGCGGTGGCCTCGTCGGGCGGGCAGACGATCGGGCGCGCGCAGGCGTTGCTCTCGCCGCTCGGCAGGGGTGATATCGCCGATCGGCTGATGGGGGCGGGGCTGTTCGCGCAATTGCGCTACAACGGCCCGGCGGACACCTTGTGGCGGCTGACCGGCGCGGAGATGTTGGCGCTGTCCGGCCCGGTGGCGATCGGCGCCGATGTGACGGGGCGCGTCGCCGATCCGTCGATCCGCGGCATGTTCCGCGCCGACGATGCGCGGATCGAAAGCGCGACGACCGGGACGGTGCTGACCAATGTGCAGGCCTCGGGAGTGTTTCAGGGGTCGCGGCTCCAGATCGGTCACTTCGCCGCCGACGCCGGCAAGGGCGGGCGCGTCACCGGCACGGGGCAATTCGATTTCTCGGCCGAGGCGGGGATCGGTCTCGATCTCTCGCTACAAGCCACCCACGCCGTACTGATCAACCGCGACGATATCGGGGCGACCGTTTCCGGGCCGCTGAGATTGCGGTCGGGCGGTTCGGGCGGGGTGATCTCGGGCGACGTGACGCTCGATCGCAGCCGCTACCGGCTCGGGCAGGCGACCGCGGCGAGCGCGGTGCCGCCGCTCAAGGTCCGCGAGATCAATCTCCCCGGCGGCGGCGAGGAGGAGGAAGTGCGCGCGACGCCATGGCGGCTCGATGTCCGTGCGCGCGCGCCGAACCAGCTCAGCGTCAGCGGGCTCGGGCTTTCGAGCGAATGGTCGGCGGATCTGAAGATCGGCGGCGCGCCGGACAATCCGGCGATCACCGGGCGCGCCGATCTGGTGCGCGGCAATTACGAATTCGCCGGTCGCGAGTTCCAGCTGTCGCGCGGGGTGATCCGCTTCGGCGGCGAGGTGCCGGCCAATCCGTCGCTCGATATCGAGGCCAATGCGGATTCGACCAACCTCAACGCGACGATCCGCGTGACCGGTGCGGCGCTCAAGCCGGAGATTTCCTTCACCAGCGTGCCCGCCTTGCCGCAGGACGAATTGCTCTCGCGGCTGTTGTTCGGCACCTCGATCACCCATTTGTCGGCGCCCGAGGCGCTGCAGCTTGCGGCGGCGGTGGCGGCGTTGAAGGACGGCAGCGGCGGGCTC
>NZ_MKRR01000160.1:0-22042 GCF_001897045.1 Sphingomonas sp. 66-10 | reverse complement strand
CGCCGATCCGCAGACCGGGCAGCAGACCTCGATCGCGGCGGGCAAATATGTGACGCGGAAACTCTATGCGGAGATCATCACCGACGGGCAGGGCTATTCAGCGACCCGGATCGAATATCAGGTGACGCGCTGGCTGTCGCTGCTCTCGACAATCTCGACGCTGGGGCGGCAAAGCGCCAACGTGAGGATTTCGAAGGATTATTGAGGGGCGTCACCTTCTCCCCTCCCTTGCACAAGGGAGGGGGCGGAGGGAGGGTTGGCCTGCGAGGATACCGAAGCAACCGCCTCATACCCCCCCCAGCCCCTCCCTTCACCAGGGAGGGGAGAAAGAAGGGATTTACGCCAGAGCCCGCCCGACCATCAGCTGCGGGACGATATCGGTGAACTTGGCGACGTCCTCGGCCAATTCGCCGCGACGCGGGTTGGCCATTGCGGCGGCGAACGCTTCGGGCGAGGCGAAATGGAAATGCGCGATCAGCGCATAGGGTGCCGCGGCGCCGTCCATTGCCTGCCCCTCGATCAGTTCGAAGCGATCGGGGTTCCACACCTCGCAGACCAGCGGGGCGTGATGGTCGCGATAATAAGCGCGGTCGAATTTCGCGCCGTCGTGATTGGGATAGATCACCGAGAAGATCATGCGGGAGGTGCCTTTCGGATAGCAAAAGGGGCGCCGGCCTGCTGGTCGGCGCCCCGTGAGAGGAGAAGGATCAGGCAGGTTCGCCGACGATCGTCTTGATTTCCATGAAGTCGGTGAGACCGTATTTGCCGCCCTCGCGGCCGTTGCCCGATTGCTTGAACCCGCCGAACGCGGTGCCCGGGGTCGGCCCCCAGCTGTTGATCGTGACCAGCCCGGCGCGCAGCTTGCCCGCGATCTTCGCCGCCTCGGCCGGATCGCCCGAGATCGTCGCGGACAGGCCGTAATCGGTGTCGTTGGCCATCTCGACCGCCTGATCGCGATCGTCATAGGTGGTGATCGTCGCGACCGGACCGAAGGTTTCCTCGCGATAGATGCGCATTTCCGGGGTCACGTCGGCGAGCACGGTGGGCTTGATGAAATAGCCGGCGTTGCGCCCGTCCGGCCGCCCCGTGCCGCCGGTCACCAGCCGTGCGCCCTCGTCGAGCGCGGACTGGATCAGCGACTGGATCTTCTCGAACTGCGCCTTGTTGACCACCGGGCCGATATGCGCGCCCTGATCCTCGGGGTTGCCGACCACGGTCGCGTCCATGATCGCCTTGACCACCTCGGTCGCGGCCTCGGCCTGGCTCTTGTGGACGAGCAGCCGGGTGGGGGCGATGCAGCTCTGCCCGGTATTGGCGATCACCCCGGCGAGCGTCGGCGGCAGAACTTCCTCCAGCTTGGCGCCTTCGAGCACGAGGTTCGGCGCCTTGCCGCCGAGTTCCTGGTGGACGCGCTTGACCGTCGCGGCGGCGGCAGTGGCGACCGCGACCCCGGCGCGGGTCGAGCCGGTGAAGCTCACCATGTCGACGCCCTTGTGCGCCGACAGCGCCGCGCCGACCCCCGGCCCGTCGCCGTTGACGAGGTTGAACACCCCCGGCGGGACCCCGGCCTCGTCAAGGATCTCGGCGAAGATCATCGCGTTGGAGGGCGCTTCCTCGGAGGGCTTGAGGATCATCGTATTGCCCGCGGCAAGCGCCGGGGCGACCTTGGCGCAGATCTGGTTGAGCGGCCAGTTCCACGGGGTGATCATCGCCACCACGCCGACCGGCTCGTGCACGACGCGCGCGCTGCCGACCGTCTCGGAGAAGCTGAATTCGCGCAGCGCGGCGAGCGTGCCGATGAAATGGCCGAGACCGGCCGGCACCTGCGCCATTTGCGCGAAGGAGATCGGCGCGCCCATTTCGCGGCTGGTCGCGGCGGCGAGTTCGGGGAGACGGGCCTTCATCCCGGCGATGATCTTTTCGAGGATCGCGGCGCGTTCCTCGATGCTCGATTGCGACCAGGCGGGGAAGGCCGCGCGCGCCGCGGCGACCGCCTTGTCGACATCGGCGGCGGTGCCCAAGGTGATCTCGGTGCAGGGCTGCTCGGTCGAGGGATCGATCACCTCGTGGCGTCGCCCGCCTTCGCTCTCCACCCATGCGCCATTGATATAATGCTTCAGGTAGCTTTGCATGACAGGCCTCTCCACTTTTGACGGATTCGGGGTTCGGGTATGGTCATGCGGCTTGGCAAATCCCGTTGCAACAGGAAACGCGATGACTGCAAACCGTACCGTGACGGGACGCCGCGGGCGTTAACCGCGAAAGCCTCTTTCCGTTCCGCGGCGGTTGCGCTCAAGAAGCCACGGTATGTCTGAGGGAATTTGCCGATGCGCCGCCTGATCGCTCTCGCACTCATGTCGCTCGCCGCCCCGGCCGCCGCCGCGCCGTTCACGATCGTCGAGACGGGGGAGGGTTTCGTGCACCTCCAGGACGCACTGATGGCGAAGCGCGGGCAGGATTTCACCGTGCTGATCGCGCCCGGCGTCTATCGCGAATGTGCGATCCAGCAGGCGGGGCGCGTCACCTTCAAGGCGGCCGAGCCGGGCACCGCGATCTTCGAGGGCGCGTGCGAGGGCAAGGCCGCGCTGGTGCTGCGCGGCGCGGGGTCGGTGGTCGACGGTCTCGTCTTCCGCAATATCCGCGTCGGCGACGGCAATGGCGCGGGGATCCGCATCGAGATCGGCGACCTAACGGTGCGCAACGCGATGTTCCTCGACAGCCAGGAAGGGATTCTCGGCGCGACCGGCGACGCGTCGCGCGTCATGATCGAGCGCTCGACCTTCTCCGGGCTCGGCCAGTGTGACGAGACCCCCGATTGCGCGCATTCGGTCTATCTCGCGAACACGGGCACGATCACGATCACCCATTCGCGGTTCGAGCGCGGGCGTGGCGGGCATTACGTCAAATTGCGCGCGCCGCGCGTCGCGATCGACGACAACAGCTTCGACGACAGCCAGGGGCGCAAGACCAATTACGCGATCGACCTGCCCGAGGGCGGCACCGGCGAAATCCTGCGCAACACCTTCGTCCAGGGGCCGAACAAGGAGAATTGGACCGGGGTGATCGTCGTCTCGGCCGAGCAGCGCAAATATCCGGCCACCGGGCTGCGCGTCGCGGACAATATCGCGACGCTCGCGCCGGGGCAGAAGAACAGCCCGGCGTTCGTCGCCAACGTCAGCGGCGACCGGCTCGCGCTCGGCGCCAACCGGCTGGGGCCGGGGGTGCGGGCGTATGAGGAGCGGCACTGATCGAAGGCTGCCCTTCCCTTCAGGAGAGGGGCTTTAAGCGGCGCGGATCATGTCGGCGGCTTTCTCCGCGATCATGATCGTCGGGGCATTGGTGTTCGATCCCACCAATGTCGGCATCACCGAGGCGTCGACGACGCGCAGCCGCTCCAGCCCGCGCACCTTCAACTGCGCGTCGACCACCGCCATGCGATCGCCGTCGGCGCCCATCTTGCAGGTGCCGACCGGGTGATAGATCGTCTCGGCGGTGCGCCGCACCCAGGCGTCGATCTCGGCATCGCTGCGCACCTCCGCGCCCGGTGCGAGCTCGGCGTCGCGATACGGATCGAGCGCCGCCTGCGCCGCCACCTCGCGCCCGATCTTGACGCATTCGCGCATCACGCGGACATCCTCGGGCTGGCTGAGGTAATTGGCGAAGATCAGCGGATCGGCGAGCGGGTCGTTCGACGCGATCGTCACCCGCCCGCGGCTTTCCGGGCGCAACTGGCAAAGATGGAAGGAGAAGCCGTCCTGCTTCACCTGCACCTTGCCGTGATCGCGCATGATCGCGAGCACGCCGTGGATCTGCACGTCGGGGCGCGACAGCCCGGCGCGCGAGCAGAGGAAGGCGCCGGATTCGAGGAATTGCTGGCGCCCGTAGCCGCTGCCGCGCAGCAGATATTCGAGCCCGACCTTGAGCTGGCGCAGCCCCTTGGTCGCCGAATAAGCGGTGGTCAGCCCGTGGCAGCGCCAGTTCATGATGACATCGAGATGGTCCTGCAGATTCTCGCCGACCCCCGGCAGATCGTGGACCGCGCGGACCCCCGAATCCCGGAGCCGCGCCGGATCGCCCACGCCTGAAAGCTGGAGGATCTGCGGGCTCTGCACCGCGCCCGCGCACAGCAAGGCCTCACCCGCGACTTCGACCCGCGCCGGGCGGTTGCCGACGAGATAATCGACTGCGATCGCGCGGCCATGCTCGATCACCACCCGCGTGGTGCGCGCATTGGTGATCACCGTCAGGTTGGCGCGCCCGAGCGCGGGGTGGAGATAGGCCGCCGCCGCCGACCAGCGCCGGCCGTCGGCGATCGTCAGGTCATAATGACCGAAACCTTCCATCACCGCGCCGTTGAAGTCGGTCGTCACCGGATAGCCGGCCTGTCGCCCGGCCTCGACCAAAGCGTCATGAAACGGGCTGTCGCTCTCGCCGGCGGAGATTTTGAGCGGGCCGTCGGCGCCGTGGAGCCCGTCGCTCGGGCCGCGATGATGCCCCTCGAGCCGACGGAAATAGGGGAGCACGTCGTCCCATGACCAGCCGGCGAGGCCGAACTGGCGCCATTCGTCATAATCCTGCGGATGCCCGCGCATATAGATCATGCCGTTGATCGCCGAGGAGCCGCCCAATCCGCGCCCGCGCGGCCACCACAAGCGGCGCTTGTCGAGATGCGGCTCGGGCTCGGTCCAGAAGCCCCAATTGTGCTTGCCCTTGGCCTTGATCAGCGTGCCGACCCCGGCGGGCATCCGCACCAGCATCTCCTTGTTCGCACCGCCGGCTTCGAGCAGGCAGACGCTGGCGGCGGGGTCCTCCGACAATCGCGCGGCGAGCGTGCACCCCGCGGAGCCGCCCCCGATGACGACATAATCATAGCCCGCCACGCATCTCTCCCAATCTTTCAGCGCCTTACCCGTTTGCGGTCACGCCGGATCAAGTCCGGCATGACGATGAAATGCAAGCTCTCACGGCACCAGCACCAACTTCCCGATCATCCTGCTGTCACGCATCATCTCGAACGCCGCGCGCCAATCGTCGAGCGGCACTTCGGCATGAACATGGGGACGGATGCGCCCCTCCGCCGCCAGCCGCCAGATCGCGTCCTGATTTTCGCGGCCCTTGTCCGGGAACTGCCGGCCATATTCGCCCGCGCGCACGCCGATCACCGAAAAGCCCTTGATCAGCGGGATGTTGGTCGGGACGGTCGCGATCCGGCCGGAGGTGAAGCCGACCACCAGCAATCGTCCGCCGAACGCGATGCAGCGGGTCGATTCGTCGAACGTGTCGCCGCCGACCGGATCGTAGATCAGGTTCGTGCCGCCGCCGGTGATCTCCTTCACCCGCTCGCGGAAACCGGGCGTGGTGACGGCGGCGTCGACCGGATAGGTCGCGGCGACGGTCGCGAGCTTTTCGGCCGAACGCGAGGTCGCGATCACCCGGCAGCCGAGCGCCTTGGCGAGATCGACCGCCGCGAGCCCGACCCCGCCGGTCGCGCCGTGGATCAGCGCCCATTCGCCGGGCTGCGCCGTGCCGAGCCGGATCAGCGCGACATAAGCGGTGAGATAGGCCGCGCCGACCCCGGCGGCCTCGGCATAAGACAGGTGGGCCGGCTTGGCGCGGACCGCATCGGCGTCGACCGAGACCAGTTCGGCGAACCCGCCGAGCCGCGTGCCGCACACCACCGCCGCGCCGGGCGCGAAGCCGTCGCCGGCGATCACCTCGCCCGCGATTTCCATGCCGGGGATGAAGGGGAGCGGCGGCTTGAGCTGATAGTCGCCGCGCGTCATGAGGAGATCGGGATAGTTGAGCGCGGCCGCCTTCACCCGGACCAGCACCTTGCCGGGGGCGGGCTGTGGCGCGGCGACATCGGCGAGCGCGGTGCCCGACAGATCGGGCGACAGCGCGGAGACGACCAGCGCTTTCATACGCCCGTCATCCCAACGTCTTCTCCGTCATTCCCGCGAAGGCGGGAATCCAGATGCGCTGCGGTTGCGACTCTTTCGGAGAGGCCTGGATGAATGGATTCCCGCCTTCGCGGGAATGACGAGCGAGGGATTGGAATCTCTTGCCCCGCGCCTGCCTCCCGATGGACTCCGGCTCAAGGCCGGGGTGACGGGGGAGGGAGGCGGCGGCATATTCCATCCTTAACGCGCGATCATGATGTCGAGCAGCGAATCGAACAACGTGCTCATATCGAGCTGCGGCGCATGCACCTTGCCCAGCCCCAAGGTGATCAGCCCGTAAGCGCGGATCTCCGCCTCGTGCCGGGTGAAGCCCGCGGTGACGAGATTGCGCGCGAGGAAATCGAGCAGCAGCGTATCGTGCCGCTCGACCGCCGCCTGCGCGCGCGGGTCGCTCTCCGCCCAGGCGCGCATCGCGATCCCCAGACGCGAGGAGCCGCGCCGCCGCACCGTCTGCCCCAGCAGCCGGATGCGTTCGATCGGATCGGGCGAGGCTCGTTCGAGCGCGTCGATCAGATTACCCACCTGATCCTCCGCGAAATAACCCGCGAGCTGCCCCTGATAGTCATCGAAGTCTTTGAAATGATGATAGAAGCTGCCGGTCGATACGCGCAACTCGTCGGCCAGCGGGCGCAGCTTGAGTGCCCTTAGCCCGCCGCGCCGCAACAGCGACTGCCCGGCTTCCAGCCAATCGTGCGGGGTCAGGTCCTGCGTTCGCGTTGCGGTTTGACTTGCTGGCTGCACGCTTGACATCCCCTGTACCATAACCAAGGTTATGCTGGAATCCGGCGCCGGTAAAGAGCCGTCGCGGTCACCTGATTCTCGCATCCGATTTCTGGAGAGGCATAAATGGCAGACGCTTATATCATCGACGCCGTCCGTACCCCGCGCGGGATCGGCAAGCAGGGCAAGGGCGCGCTGGCCGATCTGCACCCGCAGCATCTCGCGGCGACGGTGCTCAAGGCGCTCAAGGAACGGAACAATCTCAACACCGCCGAGGTCGACGACATCATCTGGTCGACCTCCAGCCAGCGCGGCAAGCAGGGCGGCGACATGGGGCGGATGGCGGCGCTCGACGCGGGGTACGACGTCAAGGCGAGCGGGACGACGCTCGATCGCTTCTGCGGCGGCGGGATCACCGCGGTCAATTTCGCTGCGGCGCAGATCATGTCCGGGATGGAGGATCTGGTGATCGCCGGCGGCACCGAGATGATGAGCCTCACCGCCGCGATGGCGCAGGAGGATATGGAATCGGGCAAGCCGATGCTCGGGATGGGATCGGGCAACGAGCGGCTCGACCTGTCGCATCCGCAGAGCCACCAGGGGATTTGCGGCGACGCGATCGCCAGCATGGAGGGGATCACCCGCGAACAGCTCGATGCCGCGGGGCTGGAGAGCCAGCAGAAGGCGGCGGTGGCGATCGCCGAGGGGCGGTTCGACAAGTCGATCGTGCCGGTGGTCGACGATGCCGGCAACGTGATCCTCGCCAAGGACGAATATCCGCGTCCGCAGACCACCGCCGAGGGGCTTGCGAGCCTCAAGCCGTCGTTCGAGGCGCTGGCCGACATGCCGTACAACAATAAGGGCGACACCTTCCGCAAGCAGATCAACCGCAAATATCCCGATCTGGAGATCAAGCATTTCCACCACGCGGGCAATTCGAGCGGGGTGGTCGACGGTGCGGCGGCGGTGCTGCTCGCCTCCAAGGCCTATGCCGAGAAGCATGGGCTCAAGCCGCGCGCGCGGATCGTGGCGATGGCCAATATCGGCGACGATCCCACGCTGATGCTCAACGCCCCGGTCCCGGCGGCGAAGAAGGTGCTGGAGAAGGCGGGCCTCAAGAAAGAGGATATCGACCTGTGGGAGATCAACGAGGCGTTCGCCGTGGTCTCCGAAAAATTCATCCGCGATCTCGAGCTGCCGCGCGACAAGGTCAACGTCAACGGCGGGTCGATCGCGCTCGGCCACCCGATCGGCGCGACCGGCGCGATCCTGATCGGGACGATCGTCGACGAGCTGGAGCGGCAGAACAAGCGCTACGGCCTCGTCACGATGTGCGCCGCGGGCGGAATGGCCCCGGCGATCATCGTCGAGCGGGTTTAAGCGTACAAAGCCCCTCCCTGAAGGGGAGGGGCTTAAACGAAGGGTATCGGCGCGAGCGGCGCATCGAGATGCCGCCGCGTCCTCGAAACGGAGAGAGGATGATGCTGCACCCGGTCGCGCATGCCAAAGCGACACCCGACAAGCCGGCCTATATCATGGCCGCGACCGGCGAGACGGTCACTTATGGCGAGCTCGATCGCCGCGCCAATCAGGGCGCGCATCTCATCCGGTCGCTGGGGTTGAAGCGCGGCGACGGCATCGCGCTGATGATGGACAATAATGCCCGCTATCTCGAAATCCTGTGGGCGGCCGAGCGCACCGGGGTCTATGTCACCTGCATCTCCTCCAAATTGCTCACCGACGAGGTCGAGTACATCATCCGCGACGGCGATTGCCGCGCGCTGATCGTCTCGCGCGCCTGCGCCGATTGCGCGGCGGCGCTGCTGCCGCGGATCGGCGACCTGAATCGCTTCATGGTCGGCGGAACCGCGGAGGGCTACGACAGCTATGAGGCGGCGCGCGATGCGCAGCCGGACACGCCGATCGCCGACCCCTCGCCGGGGCAGATCATGCTCTATTCCTCGGGCACGACCGGACGGCCCAAGGGTGTACGTTTCCCGCTGCCGGCGGAGCCGTTCGGCGAGAATGTCTCGGCGCTCGTCCTGCTCGGGCAGGCGCTTTATTCCTGGACCCCCGATCTCGTCTATCTCAGCCCCGCGCCGATGTATCACGCCGCGCCGCTGCGCTGGTCGATGGCGGTGCACCAGATGGGCGGGACGGTGGTGGTCATGGACCGTTTCGACGCCGAACAGGCGCTGCGCTACATCGAGCAATATCGCATCACCCATGCGCAATGGGTGCCGACGCATTTCATCCGCATGTTGAAGCTGCCGCCCGAGCTGCGCGGTCAATATGACGTCTCGTCGCTCAAGGCGGTATGGCATGCCGCCGCGCCATGCCCGATCCCGGTCAAGCAGGCGATGATCGACTGGTGGGGGCCGATCGTCGGCGAATATTATGCCGGCACCGAGGGCAACGGCTTCCACGCGATCCAGTCGGCGGAATGGCTGACGCACAAGGGTTCGGTCGGGCGCAACCTCACCACGATCACGCATATCTGCGACGAGGAGGGCAACGATCTGCCGCCGCGCAGCGAGGGAGCGATCTATTTCGAACAGCCCGACGGCGGGCGGGTCTTTTCCTATCACAACGATCCCGAAAAGACCGCCGACGGCACCAATCGCCACGGCTGGACGACGTTGGGCGACGTGGGGTGGCTCGATGAGGAGGGCTATCTCTATCTCACCGACCGCAAGAGCTTCATGATCATCTCGGGCGGGGTCAACATCTACCCGGCGGAGATCGAGAACCTCCTGGTCACCCACCCCAAGGTGGCGGACGTCGCGGTGATCGGCGCGCCGCACGAGGAAATGGGCGAGGAGGTGGTCGCGGTGGTCCAGCCGCGCGACATGGCCGACGCCGGCCCCGCGCTGGCGGCCGAGCTGACCGATTTCGCGCGCGCGCATCTGAGCCACGTCAAGACCCCGCGCCGGATCGACTTCCGCGCAGAGCTGCCGCGCCACGATACGGGTAAGCTCTACAAGAGGCTGCTGCGCGACGAATATTGGGGCAAGAAACCCTTGGTCGAGGGGAGCGCGGCATGACCTTCAACTTCGGCGACATGATCGAGGCGATCGAGCGTAAAATCCCCGCCGACCGCGTCGCGCTGGCGCATGGCGACGAGACGGTCGATTGGGGCGAATTGCGGCGGCGATCGAACAACCTCGCGCGCGCACTGATCGAGCGCGGGCTGCAGCCCAACGAGCGGGTCGCCTTCTATGCCTATAACAGCGCGGACTATCTCGTCGCGCTGATGGCCTGCTGGAAGGCGCGCGGCGCGCATGTCAACGTCAACTATCGCTATGTCGCCGACGAACTCGCTTATATCCTCGGCGACAGCGACGCGACCGTATTGTTCTACGATGCGCGGCTGCGCGATGCGGTCGCCGCAGTGGTCGATCGCTGCCCGCTGGTGCGGACCTGGGTGGAATTGGGCGGGGAGGCTTCGCCGGCTTTCGCCGAACCGCTCGCACGGCTAACCGCGGGCGACGGCACCGCGCTCGATATCGTGCGCAGCCCCGACGATCGTTTCTTCATCTATACCGGCGGCACCACCGGGATGCCCAAGGGCGTGGTGTGGGCGCACGCCGATCTCAACGCGATCGGGCTCGCGGCGGCGGCGGCGCAGGGGCTGCCTGTGCCGCAAAGCGTCGAGCAGGCGGCCGATTTCGCCGCGGCCAATCCCGATTATCCGCGCACCGTCGTCGGCCCGCCGATCATGCACGGCACCGGGCTGCTCTCGGCCTATGGCGCCTTGCTCGGCGGCGGGCTCGCGGTGACGTTGCCGGGCCGCAGCTTCAATGCCGAAGAGGCGCTGAGCGCGATCGACCGCTGGCGCGCCAACCGGCTGGTAGTGGTGGGCGATGCCTTTGCTCGGCCGATCCTCGATGCGCTCGATGCGCAGCCGGGGCGGTGGGACGTCTCGTCGATGCGGGTCGTCATCTCGTCGGGTGTGATGTGGACGCAAAGCGTCAAGGACGGGCTGATCCGCCACATGCCCGATGCGATGTGCCAGGATAATTTCAGCTCGTCCGAGGCGATCGGCATGGGGGTGTCGATCACTACGCGCGACGGGACGGTCGAGACCGCGAAGTTCATGGTCGGCCCGCGCTGTCGCGTGCTCGACGAGCAGGATCGCGACGTGGCGCCGGGATCGGGGGTGCGCGGCGTCGTCGCGCTCGCGCCGCCCAACCCGATCGAATATCACAAGGATCCCGCCAAGAGCGCGCGCACCTTCCGCGTCATCGACGGGGTGCGTTATTCGATCCCCGGCGATTTCGCCGAAGTCGCGGCGGACGGTACGCTGGTGCTGCTCGGGCGCGGCTCGGCCTGCATCAATTCGGCGGGCGAGAAAATCTTCCCCGAGGAGGTGGAGGAAGCGCTCAAGCTCTGCCCGGCGGTACGCGACGCTCTGGTCTTCGCGATGCCCGATCCGAAATGGGGGCAGGCGGTTGCGGCGGTGGTGCATGTTGCGGCGGATTACGACGAGGCGGCGGCGCGCGACGATCTGCGCGCGCGGCTCGCCGGGTTCAAACAGCCCAAATTGCTCGTCGCGACCGAACAGTCGCTCCGCGCGCCCAACGGCAAGGCGGACTACGCCAAGGCGAAGGCGCTGGCGGGGGTGGGTTAAGCAACCGGCAGGAGGAAAATGTGCTCCCGCGAGGGCCCCCATCAAAATAGTATTTTGATGGGACCCACGGCGTAAGCCCAGTCTGGGTCCCCGCCTTCGCGGGGTCACAGTTGCGGAGCGTCACTCCAGCGGCTCACCCGAAAGCGTGATGCGGTGCATCAGCCGGCGGTGGCCGTGATAATCGTTCATCGCATAATGCCAGGTCGAGCGGTTGTCCCAGATCGCCACCGATCCCGGTGCCCATTGCAGCCGGCATTGGAATTCGGGGCGTTTGCCGACCTCGAACAGATAGGTCAGCAGCGGCAGGCTTTCCTCGCGCGTCCAGCCTTCGAAATGCAGCGTGAAGCCCGGATTGACATAGAGCAGTTCGCGCCCGGTCTGCGGGTGGCGCAACGCGACGGGATGGACGGCGCGGGTGCGGATATCATGCCCCTTGAGGTCCGCTGCCTGATCGGTCTGCGCGTAGATACCGTTGGTGCTGTAGATATGGTCGGCCGAATGCACCGCGCGCAACCCGCGTAGGGTTTGCTTGAGTCCGTCGGACAAAGAGTCAAACGCCGCGCCCATGCTGGCGAATAAGGTGTCGCCGCCGGTCGGCGGGGTTTCGCGCGCGATCAGGATCGATCCCATCGCCGGCACCTGATCATAGCTGTGATCGGTATGCCAGCCGCCGCCGATATTGGTGGTCTGCGTTTCCGATTTGCGCACCTCGGCGATTTCCGGGTGGCCGCCGTTGGCGGGGAAATATTTGTTGACGTCGATCCCGCCCCAGCGTCGCGCCAGTGCGATATGCTGTTCGGGGCTCAATTGCTGATCGCGGACGAACAGGACGCCGTGATCGGCCACCGCGCGCCGCAGCGTGTCGAACCCGGCGTCGTCAATCGCGTTGAGGTCGATATCGAGCGCCTCGACCCCGACATGGTCGGCGATCGGGCGGAAATTGACGTTGGCCACGGAGCCTCTCCTGCTTCTTTGCTGCGCGCATCCTACCGCAGTGATTTTGCGGAAAATGTCACCTAGGTTACATTCGTCCGATGGATATCGAGGCGCTGGCGCTACGGAGCATCTGGTTCGCGCACCTTCCAGCACCGTTGCGCGCGGCGCTGTTGCATGCTGGTCGCGTCGCCCGGCTCGATGCCGGGCAATGGGTTTTCGGCGAAGGCGACGCGGAGACCGGGGTGCTGCTCGTGCTAGAGGGCGCGCTCAGGATCGAGGCGTCGGTAGGGGCGGAACGCGACGTGTTGCTCAACCTCGCCCCCGCGGGCGCCGCCTTCGGCCAGTCGCGCCGCGGCGGGGGTGGCCCGCGACTGGTGACCGCGCGCGCCGCCTCCGCCGCAACCGTGCTGCTGATTCCTGACGCGGCGCTGCAACGGATCGCCGAGGTGCATCCGGCGCTGTGGCGTGCGGTGAGCGAACTCGTCTACGGCCAGCTCGACACGATCGTGCACCTCGCCGCGCAATTGCTCGCGCTCGGGCCGCGCGGACGGATCGCGGCGCGGCTGCTGACCTTTGCGGCAGGGGGCGAGGTCGCGCTCAGCCAGAGCGATCTTGCGGAAATGTGCGGGCTGTCGCGCAAGGCGACCAACGCGCATCTCGCGGCACTGGAACGCGCGGGCGCGATCGCGCGCGGCTATGGCCGGATCGCGATCATCGATGCGGGGGCGTTGCGGCGGTTGGCGGCATAGGGGGCAAGCCGCGATTTACGCATCATCCACGCGAAGGCTGGGGACGCAGTCGATTGAAGATGCGGTTGGAATGCCTGTGACGCGTATCGGGTACCGGTGGAGATACTAGCCTATGCTGGCGCGACGAAAACTCCGACGCCGGTTGTGCGCATATCTCGCTCAGGCCAGCGCCGCCATATAATGCGCGCACTGCCGGCGGCGTTCCTGGCCCTGCAGCGTCAGCACGATATGCCCGAGCTGGCGGCGCACGAGGCCCTGATCGGTGAGCGCGTCGATCGTCGGCTGGGGTTGTTCGCGGGGGAGAATCAATATCGTGCCGGCGCGACGCGCCGACCACAGGATGCGTTCAATCTCTTCCGGCAGCAGCGGTGTGCCGGCACCATGCTTCGTCATTGCGACCCCCCCGACCCGGGATGGCGACGGCGCCCCTTAATGTGCCGCGCGCCGATATCCGGTCCGATTTGAATCGATTCGTCAAGTAAAGGTTTGTACGAATCGGGTTACCGAATGATGAATCGAGAGATTCCAGGGTTTAGCTGACTCTATTCGTCACGAGATCGTCAACGACCGAAGGGTCGGCGAGCGTCGATGTGTCGCCGAGACTCGAGACATCGCCTTCGGCGATCTTGCGCAGGATTCGGCGCATGATCTTGCCCGAACGAGTCTTGGGCAGCCCGGGGGCGAATTGAATCGCATCGGGCGTGGCGATCGGGCCGATTTCCTTGCGCACCCATTGTTTGAGCGCAGTGTTGAGCTCGGCTGATGCAGTCTCGCCCGCATTCAGGGTAACATAGGCATAGATGCCCTGGCCTTTGACATCATGCGGCATCCCCACCACCGCAGCTTCCGCCACTTTGGGATGCAATACCAGCGCGCTTTCGACTTCCGCAGTACCCATGCGGTGCCCTGAAACATTGATTACGTCATCGACGCGGCCCGTGATCCAATAATAACCATCCTCGTCACGACGGCAGCCGTCGCCGGTGAAATATTTGCCGCGATAGGTGGTGAAATAGGTCTGGAAGAACCGGGCGTGATCGTTCCACACGGTGCGCATCTGCCCCGGCCAGCTCGCGGTGATGCACAGATTGCCGCTCACCGCGCCTTCCAGCACCTGGCCGTTTTCGTCGACTAGCTGCGGCTGGACGCCGGGAAGCGGGAGCGTCGCCGATCCGGGCTTGAGGTCGGTCGCGCCGGGCAGCGGGGCGATCAGCGCGCCACCGGTCTCGGTCTGCCACCAGGTGTCGACGATCGGCGAACGGCCCTCGCCGACCACGTCGTGATACCAGCGCCACGCCTCCGGGTTGATCGGCTCGCCGACCGTGCCGAGCAGCCGCAGCGAGGTGCGGCTGGTGCGGCGGACGAAGTCGTCGCCGTCCTTCATCAGCGCGCGCAGCGCGGTGGGGGCGGTGAACACGGTGTGGACCTGATGGCGATCGACCACCTGCCAGATGCGGCTCGCGTCGGGCCAGTTGGGCAGCCCTTCGTACATCAAGGTCGTCGCGCCGTTCGCCAGCGGGCCGTAGACGATATAGGTATGCCCGGTGACCCAGCCGATATCGGCGGCGCACCAGAAGACGTTGCCCGGGCGGTAATCGAAGACGAGATCGTGGGTGAAGCTGGCCCACAAGAGATAGCCGCCGGTGGTGTGGAGCACGCCCTTGGGCTGCCCGGTCGATCCCGAGGTGTAGAGGATGAACAGCGGGTCCTCGGCATTCATCGGCTCGACCGGGCAATCGGCCGACACCCCCGCCGCCGCCTCGTGATACCAGATGTCGCGCGCGCCCATCGTGATGTCGCCGCCGGTCGATTTGACGACGATGACCTTTTCGAGGCTCGGCGCGCGTGCCGCGGCTTCGTCGACATTGGCCTTGAGCGCGACGCGGCGGCCGCCGCGGCGGCCTTCGTCGGCGGTGATGACGATCTTCGAATCACAATCGGCGATGCGCCCCGCCAGCGCATCGGGCGAGAAGCCGCCGAACACCACCGAATGGATCGCCCCGATCCGCGCGCAGGCGAGCACCGCAAAGGCCGCCTCGGGGATCATCGGCAGATAAACGGTGACGCGATCGCCCTTCTTCACCCCTTGCGCCTTGAGCACATTGGCGAAGCGGCACACCTCGGCGTGAAGCTCGCGATAGGTGAAGCGCTTGGGCGCCGCGGCGGGATCGTCGGGCTCCCAGATGATTGCGGTCTGGTCGCCGCGCGTCGCGAGGTGGCGGTCGAGGCAATTGGCGGCGACATTGAGCACGCCATCCTTGAACCATTGGATGCGGAAATCGCCCTCGTCGAACGACCAATCGCCGGCGGCGGTCGGCGCCTTCATCCAATCGAGTCGCTTCGCCTGCTCCAGCCAGAAAGCGTCCGAATCGGTCACGCTCGCGCGATACATCGCGTCATATTGCGCGCGGTTTACCTTGGCGGCCTCGGCCCAGGCGGCGGGGACGGGGTAAAGCTCCTGATCGGACATGCCACTCTCCTCTTCGCGCGCCCGTTAACCGACGCGGCGGCCGGGGACAACTTGGCAGGAGATCGGTTTCGCCCTAAAACCCTTTGTGTTTCGACAGAGGGGGATGGCCATGAGCGGCACCGTGCTCGTCACCGGAGGCAGCGGCTATATCGCCGGCTTCCTGATCCGCCAGCTCGTCGAGCGCGGCTGGACCGTCAACACCACGATCCGCAATCTCGCAAAGGAAGCGCAGGTCCGCGCGACCTTGGGCGTTGCCCCGGAGAAATTGCGCTTCTTCGCCGCCGACCTGGAGCAGGATGCGGGCTGGGCGGAGGCGATGGCGGGGTGCAGCCATGTCGCGCATGTCGCCTCGCCCTTTCCGGCGGGCGCGGTGAGCGACGACGTGCTGATCCCGCCCGCGCGCGACGGCGCGTTGCGCGCGTTGCGTTTCGCCAAGGCGGCGGGGGTGAAGCGGTTCGTGCTTACCTCCTCGGTGGCGGCAATCGCTTACGGCCACCCGCCGGCCAACGGCGCCGCCTTCACCGAACGAGACTGGACCGACATCAACGCGCCGGGGGTCGGGGCCTATATCAAGTCGAAGACCGTCGCCGAGCGCGCCGCGCGCGACTGGATGGCGGAACATGGCGCGGGAATGGAATTCTGCTCGGTCAATCCCAGCGCGGTGCTCGGGCCGGTGCTGAGCGACGATTATTCGACCTCGATCCAGTTCGTCCAGCGGCTGCTTGACGGCTCGGTCCCGGGGTTTCCGCGGATCGGCTTCGCGGTGGTCGACGTGCGCGATCTCGCCGACCTGCATGTCCGCGCGCTCGAGACGCCGGGGCTCGACGGCGAGCGTTTCATCGGCGGCGGGCGGTTCATGCAGATGGAAGAGGTGGGGGCGGTGCTGCGCGCGCGGCTCGGCGACAAGGCGCGCAAGGTGCCCAAACGCCGCGTCCCCGATTTCGTCCTGCGGCTGATGGCGCTGTTCGACGGCAGCATTCGCCAGGTGGTGGGCGAGCTCGGCCGCGTCCGTGCGATCGATCCTGGGCACACCGCGCAAGTGCTCGGCTGGCGCACGCGCGACGAGGAACAGTCGATCGTCGATACCGCGGAGAGCTTGATCGAGCGCGGGATCGTCAAGGTCTGAGGGTCCTTGCCGATACGGCCCTGGTAGATTATTTTCGAGATATGGTAGAACGGCGTTCGCGATGCATTTGAACATCAAGGATCCGGAGGCGCATCGGCTTGCGCAAGCGATCTCCCGCGCGACGGGTGAATCGATGACGCGCGTCGTCACCGAGGCGTTGCGCAGTCGCTACAACGAGATCGAGCGGCGCGAGCGACGTGCGAGCCTCGATGAACTACGCGCGATCGCGGCGCGATCGGCGGCGCTCGTCCGCGGCAAATACGAGGCGCACGGCGACCTGCTCTACGACGATGCCGGCCTGCCCAAGTGATCGTCGACACCTCGGCGCTCGTCGCGATACTCTACGGCGAGCCCGAGGCTGAACGCTTTCTCGCGCACCTTTATGATGCCGATATCCGCCGGATCAGCGCAGCGAATTACGTCGAATTGTTCATCGTCCTCGAACGGCAATTCGGTCCGGCGATGGCGCGCGAGGCGGAAGCGCTGTTGAAGGCTGCCGAGATCGTTATCGAACCGGTGACCGCCGAGCAGGCGACACTCGCACGCCGGGCGTTCCTCGCCTTCGGCCGCGGCCGGCATAAGGCGGGCCTCAATTACGGAGATTGTTTTTCCTATGCGCTGGCACGCGCACTCGATGAGCCGTTGCTCTACAAGGGAGACGATTTCGGCCTGACCGACATCGGTGTTGCAGCGCGCTGACGCGCGTCGCTTCACACCACCCGATACGGCACCACACGCCGCACCGCGGGCTCGACCGCGATCGCGCGGTCGGTCGGCGGGAAAGCGCGCTGGTCGCAATCATCGCGGGGGCAGAGCCGGCAGGAAATCCCGATCGGGGTCGGCGCGCGGGTGCGGTCGACCGCATCGGCATAGACGAAATCGGCGGCGTGGGTCGCCTCGCACCCCAGCACCACCGCATAGCGCCGCGGGCTGCGCGCGAAGCTGCCCGAGGGCTTCACCAGACCCTTGGCCATCGAGATATAGCGCACCCCGTCGGGGGTCTCGGCATGCTGGACGAGGATGCGGTCGGGGATCGCTGCCGCTTCATGCACATGCCACAGCGGGCACGCCCCGCCGAACCGCGCGAATTGCAGCCGGGTCGCCGAATGCCGCTTGGTGATATTGCCTGCCATATCGACGCGGCAGAAGAAGAACGGCACCCCTTCCGCCCCGCTGCGCTGGAGCGTCGAGAGCCGGTGGCACGCCTGTTCGAAACTCACCGTGAAGCTGCGGCACAATCGGTCGATATCGTGGCGCAGCCGCAACGCCTCGGCGCGGAACGCGGCATAGGGCATGACCAGCGCGCCCGCGGCATAATTGGCGAGCCCGACCGCGAGCAGCCGCCGCGCCTCGGCCCCGACGACGTCCGCCCCGGCGACGATCGCCTCGATCTCGCGCGCGAAGGCGGTCGCGGCGAGGCGGTGCGCGATCAGGAAGCGGCGGCTTTCGGGCGGCAACGCGGCGTTGAGCGTCAGCGTCGCGCCGTCGAACCGCGCCAGCGGCGCATCCTCGTCGCTGTCGGTGGCGAGGGTGACGCCGTGACGCTGCAACGCCTCCGCCGCGCTGAAGCCGGGCTGGGTCGCCAGCGTTTCCGCGGCACGATCGAGCCGGTCGACATAATTGCCCGCCTCGTGGAACCAGTCGCGCACCGCTTCCCACGGCAGCCGCGCGCCGGTCCCGGTGGTCATCGATTCCTCGGCGATCGCCAGCCGTTCCTCGGCGGCGCGCTTGGCGGCGTGGAGCGCGATCAGCCGGTCGGCGACCGCGGGCCGCTCCTCCGCCAGCCGCGCCGCCTCGTCGGCGTCGAGCGGGGTCAGCGCGGGATCGGCCAGCGCCTCGCCCAGCGCCGCCAGTCGCCGCGCGGGCGCCTCGCCCTCGATCGCCGCCAGCGCCTGCGGATAATGCCTTGCCAGCGCGGTGGTGACTGCCGGGGTCAGCGGCCGCTCGCCGGTTTCGAGCTGCGAGAGATAGCTCACCGACAGCCCGAGCCGCGCGGCCATCGCGCGCTGGTTGAGCCCCGCGGAGAGGCGCAGCGCGCGCAATTGCTGGCCGGCATAGAGTCTGGGCATGGCCTGCGCATCCTAGTTCGCAAATCCTGCCTTCGCAATTTCGCAAGTTCACATTTGCGCTTCGCCGCCGCCCGCGTCAGGAGGAATGGATTGCATCTGCCGGAGAAGCGCATGTCGTCGACGATCGAGGAACTGGAACGCAAGCGCGCCGCCGCGCGGGCGGGCGGCGGGCAGAAGCGCATCGACGCGCAGCATGCCAAGGGCAAGCTCACCGCGCGCGAGCGGATCGACGTGCTGCTCGATGAGGGCTCGTTCGAAGAATATGACATGTTCGTCGAGCACAATTGCGTCGATTTCGGGATGCAGGATCAGATCTATCCCGGCGACGGCGTGGTCACCGGATCGGGGACGATCAACGGCCGGCTGGTGTTCGTGTTCAGCCAGGATTTCACCGTATTCGGCGGCAGCCTCAGCGAGCGTCACGCGCAGAAGATCTGCAAGGTGATGGACATGGCGCTGAAGGTCGGCGCGCCGGTGATCGGCCTCAACGATTCGGGCGGCGCGCGCATCCAGGAGGGGGTCGCCTCGCTCGGGGGCTATGCCGAGGTGTTCCAGCGCAACGTGCTCGCCTCGGGCGTGGTGCCGCAGGTCAGCGTCATCATGGGCCCTTGCGCCGGCGGCGCAGTTTACTCCCCGGCGATGACCGACTTCATCTTCATGGTGAAGGATTCGTCCTACATGTTCGTCACCGGCCCCGATGTGGTGAAGACGGTGACCAACGAGGTGGTGACGCAGGAGGCGCTGGGCGGCGCGATCACCCACACCACCAAGACCAGCGTCGCCGATGTCGCGTTCGAGGACGATATCGAGGCGCTGCTCGCGGTGCGCGATTTCGTCGATTACCTGCCCGAATCGAACCGCGCCGCGGTGCCCGAGCGGCCGACCGACGATCCGTGGGACCGCGTCGAGGAAAGCCTCGACACGCTGATCCCGCCGAGCGCCAACCAGCCCTATGACATGCACGAGCTGATCCGTAAGGTGGTCGACGAGGGCGAGTTCTTCGAGATCCAGCCGGCGCATGCAGCGAATATCATCTGCGGCTTCGGGCGGATCGAGGGGCGGACCGTGGGGTTCGTCGCCAACCAGCCGATGGTGCTGGCAGGGGTGCTCGACATCAATTCGTCGAAGAAGGCGGCGCGCTTCGTGCGCTTCTGCGACGCGTTCGATATCCCGATCGTCACCTTCGTCGACGTGCCGGGCTTCCTGCCGGGCACCGCGCAGGAGCATAACGGGATCATCAAGCACGGCGCGAAATTGCTGTTCGCTTACGCCGAGGCGACCGTCCCCAAAATCACCGTCATCACCCGCAAGGCTTATGGCGGGGCCTATGACGTGATGGCCTCCAAGCATCTGCGCGGCGACCTCAATAATGCCTGGCCGACCGCCGAGATCGCGGTGATGGGCGCCAAGGGCGCGGTGGAGATCATCTTCCGCGGCTTGAACGAGGAAGGGATTGCGGAAAAGACCCGCGAATATGAGGCGCGGTTCGCCAATCCGTTCGTCGCGGCGTCGAAGGGCTTCATCGACGAGGTGATCCAGCCGCACTCGACCCGCCGCCGCATCGCGCTCGGGCTTCGGAAGCTCCGCAGCAAGACGCTGGAGAATCCGTGGAAGAAGCACGACAATATTCCGTTGTGACGATGTGCTCCCGCGAAGGCGGGAGCCCAGACTGTGTCCCCGCCTTCGCGGGGACACATTAAGGGACTGGAAATGAAACTAGGCCGCCTCAACCACGTCGGCGTCGCGACGCCCTCGATCGCCAAATCGATCGAAACCTATCGCCTGCTGCTCGGCGCCGAGACGATCGGCGAGCCGTTCGATCTCCCCGCGCAGGGGGTGAAGGTATGCTTCGTCGACGCGCCCAATACTCAGATCGAGCTGATCGAGCCCTATGACGAAAATTCGCCGATCGCGGGGTTCCTCAGGAAAAACCCGGCCGGCGGGCAGCATCACGTCTGCTTCGAGGTGCCCGACATCCACGAGGCCGCCGCGCATATGAAGGCCAACGGCGCGACCGTGCTCGGAGAGCCGCGGATCGGCGCGCACGGCACCCCGATCGTCTTCGTCCATCCGAAGGATTTCGGCGGGATGCTGGTCGAGCTGATGGAAACGCCCAAAGGCGACCATTGAGGTGATATAGATTCCGTTCGCCCTGAGCTTGTCGAAGGGCTGCACTTCTTTCCGTGGAAGAAAAGTGCAGGGCTTCGACAAGCTCAGGGCGAACGGAGAGGGAGAAGGACAGACAATGGCCGATTACGAAACGATCCTGACCGAACGGAAGGGCGATGTCCTCGTCATCACGCTCAACCGGCCCGACCGGCTCAACGCCGCTTCGCTCGACATGGCCGAGGAACTGACCGACGCACTCTACCATCTCGATGGCGCGCGCGCGGTGCTGATCACCGGCGCGGGGCGCGCTTTCTGCTCGGGTGCCGATCTGCAGGGGCGCGGCGATCGCCCGGTGACCGGCAGCGGCGATGCCGCGCACCGCTCGCTGATGCTGCATTACAATCCGGCGCTGACCCAGATCATGCGGCTCGACGTGCCGGTGGTCACCGCGGTCAATGGCGCGGCGGCGGGTGTGGGCTGTTCGCTCGGCCTGTCGGGCGATTTTGTGCTGGCGGGCAAATCGGCTTACTTCCTCCAGGCGTTCGTCAATATCGGGCTGGTCCCCGACGGCGGATCGACCTGGCTGCTCGCCAAGGCGATCGGCCGCGCGCGCGCGACGCGGATGATGATGCTGGGCGAGAAGATCGGTGCCGATCAGGCCGAGCAATGGGGGATGATCTACAAGTCGGTCGACGATGCGGCGCTGATGGACGAGGCGCTGGCGCTGGCGGCGCGGCTCGCCGCCGGGCCGACGGTCGCGCTGGCGACGATGCGCCACAATATCATGACCGCGCTCGACGGTTCGTTCGAACAGGTGCTGCGCGCCGAAGCCGAGGGACAGCGCCGCGCCGGCGACACCGCCGATGCACGCGAGGGCACTTTGGCGTTCCTCCAAAAGCGCAAGGCGGAATTCAAGGGTAAGTAGATTTAGAAGTGAATCCACCCCGGCGAAGGCCAGGGTCCAGCAACGGGCCGCTCGCGACTGGGCCCCGGCCTTCGCCGGGGCGGTATGAGGTGGTTGAGAGAGTGACATGACCGATAGCAAACCGACGCTCGACAATTGGTCCGCCGCCGCCGCCAAGGAGGTGAAGGGCAAGGATCTCACCTGGCACACGCCGGAGGGGATCGCGGTCAAGCCGCTCTATACCGCCGAAGACGTTGCGGTCGATCCGGGCCTGCCCGGTTTCGCGCCGTTCACTCGCGGGGTGCGCGCGTCGATGTATGCCGGGCGGCCGTGGACGATCCGGCAATATGCCGGCTTCTCCACCGCCGA
>NZ_MKRR01000159.1:51666-57404 GCF_001897045.1 Sphingomonas sp. 66-10 | reverse complement strand
CCACCCCCGGCGATCACCCCATCCTCCAATCAGATCGGGCAACCTTCAACATACAAGGGGCCGGGGGTGGGTTGGCCCGAAGGGGCACCGTCGCCCGCGCCTCACACCCACCCACCCCCACCCCTCCCTTCACGAGGGAGGGGAGTAAGAAGGGGAAGGGGAAGGGATCAGGCCAGTTCCTCGTCCGCGAAGGTCTCGGTGTCGATCTGCGCCTGCATCGCGGCGGAATAGCGCGGTCCCTTGATCGATCCGGGGGCGAAGATCGTTTCCACCTCCGCCAGCACCTCGGCGCCCGGATCGAGCGCGATCGCGCCGAGATCCTCTTCCAGATGCGTGATGCTGCGCGTGCCGGGGATCGGCACGACATTATCCCCGCGCGACAGCACCCAGGCGAGCGCGAGCTGCGCCGGAGTCGCGCCGATCCGCGCGGCGAGCGCGTTGAACGCGGCCACTACCTTCAGATTGTGGCGCAGATTCTCGCCGTTGAAGCGCGGCATCGCGCGGCGGATATCGTGTTCGGCCTCATAAATGTCGTCGTGCACCGCGTCGCACAGCAACCCGCGTGCGACCGGCGAGAAAGCGACGAAGCCGATCCCCAGGGCGCGACAGGTATCGAGCACCGCTATCTCGGGGTTGCGCACGACCGGCGAATATTCGCTCTGCACCGCGGCGACCGGGTGGACGGCGTGCGCGCGGCGGATCGTTGCCGCGCCCATTTCGGAAAGCCCGATCGCGCCGATCTTGCCGGCCTCGTGTGTACGCGCCAACGCGCCGGCCGATTCCTCGATCGGTACGTTGCGGTCGAGCCGGGGGAGATAATAGAGATCGATATGATCGGTCCCGAGCCGCTGCAGCGCCGCATCGAGCGTCGCGGCGATCGCGGCGGGCGAGCCGTTGAGCCCGCGCTTGCCGTCGTACATGTCGAGCACGCATTTCGAGGCGAGCGTGAATTCGCGCCGACGGTGGATCACCGAGGCGCGGATCAGCTTCTCGTTCTGCCCTGCGCCGTAGAGCGCCGCGGTATCGAGCAACGTGACCCCGAGATCGAGCGCGCGATTGAGCAGCCGCCCGCCTTCCTCCGCGCTCGGCGGGATGCCGTAAGCGTGGTTGAGGTTCATGCACCCGAGCCCGATCGCCGAAACGGTAAGCGGCCCGAGATTGCGGGTGGGAAGTGCGGTCACGGCGGCGCTCCTATGAGGTTTGCGGCGTGTGCTAAAGCATCGGATGCGAAATGGCACCCCGCCATCCTTCGCGCTCTCTTCTTCCTCCCCTCCCTGTTCAAGGGAGGGGAGGAAGAAAGGTCAGCCTCGTGCCAGTTGCTTCTCCAGCTGATCGAGCACGCGGTAGCACGGCATCACCTGCGCCACCGAGGCATTGGGCTCGCGCCCTTCGCGGATCGCGGCGACGAACTCGCGATCCTGCAGTTCGATGCCGTTGTTCGAGACAGTGACCCCGGTGAGGTCGATCGGCTCCTCCTTGCCGGTCACCAGATCGTCGTAGCGCGCGATCCAGGTGCCGGTGTCGCAGATGTAGCGGAAGAAGGTGCCGAGCGGCCCGTCGTTGTTGAAGCTCAGCGACAAGGTGCAGATCGCGCCGGTCGCGGCCTTGAGCTGGATCGACATATCCATCGCGATGCCGAGTTCGGGGTGGATCGGCCCCTCGATCGCATTGGCGGCGACGATCGGTCCGGCCTGATAGGCGAAGAGATCGACGGTATGCGCGGCGTGGTGCCACAAGAGGTGATCGGTCCAGCTCCGCGCCTCGCCCTTGGCGTTGATATTCTGGCGCCGGAAGAAATAGGTCTGGACGTCCATCTGCTGCACCTGCGCCTCGCCGCTGGCGAATTTGCGGTGGAGATATTGATGGCTCGGGTTGAACCGCCGCGTATGGCCGACCATCGCGACGAGCCCGGTTTCCTGCTGCTTCGCCAGCACCTTTTCGCCGTCGGCAAGGCTGTCGCACAGCGGGATTTCGACCTGCACATGCTTGCCGGCGTCAAGGCATTGCAGCGCCTGTGCCGCGTGCATCTGCGTCGGGGTGCACAGGATCACGGCGTCGACATCGTCGCGCGCCAGCGTGTCGGCCAGCTCGGTCGTGGCATGGCCGATGCCGTATTTCGCGGCGATCGCCTGCGTCGGCTCCAGCCGTCGCCCGACAAGGCTGGTCACCGCCACCCCGTCGATATTCTTCAGTCCGTCGAGATGCTTCTCGCCAAAGGCGCCGGCGCCGGCGAGCGCGATGCGGAGGGTCATGTTCGTCTCTCTTGTCGGGAAGGGGAAATCAGGCCGCGCCGCTGCCGGTCATGTCGAGGCCCTCGCCGTTATCCGGGCGCAGCACGATATGGCCGATCGCGGTGTTCGAGCAGGGGACGTGATAATGGCGGTGGAGCGCGCGCGTCCGCTTGCCCAGCGCGCCGCGCATGATCAGCCACATCACCATCTCGATCCCCTCGGAGCCGGTCTCGCGGAGATATTCGATATGCGGCACGTGGCGCAGCTCGTCGCCCTCGCCGATCAGCCGATCGAGGAAGCGATTGTCCCATTCGCGGTTGATCAACCCCGCGCGCGGCCCCTGAAGCTGGTGGCTCATCCCGCCGGTGCCCCAGATCTGCACGTTGATGTCCTCCGGGAAGCTCGCCACCGCACGCGCGATCGCCTCGCCCAGCGCCCAGCAGCGGTTGCCCGAGGGCGGCGGATAGGTGACGACATTGACCGCCAGCGGCACCACCTTCACCGGCCAGGCGTCGGGCTTGCCGAACATCATCGACAGCGGGACGGTGAGCCCGTGATCGACGTCCATCTCGTTGATGATCGTCATGTCGAATTCTTCGAGGATCAGGCTCTGCGCGATATGCCAGGCGAGATCGGGATGCCCCTCCACCTCGGGCACCGCGCGCGGCCCCCAGCCTTCGTCGGCGGGTTTGTAGCGCTCGCCGCAACCGATCGCGAAGGTCGGGATCACCTTCATGTCGAAGGCGGAGGCGTGATCGTTATAGACGAGGATCACGACATCGGGCTTCTCGGCCTTCTCCCAATCGCGGGTCCATTGGTAGCCTGAGAAGATCGGGCCGAAATAATCGTCCCCATCCTTGCCGAAATCGCTCGCGACGCCGAGCAGGGGGACGTGGCTGGAGCCGACGCCGGCGGTGATCCGCGCCATCAGTTCTTCCCCTTGATGCTGCGCGCGCCTTCGGGCGAGCGGCCGCCTGCGATCATCATTTTGGTATAGTCCTGGAAATTCATGTCGGTCATCGACGAGACGGCTTCCGCGAAGCTCAGCCCGTCGGTGGAGAACAATTTGGCGAGAAAATAGACGTTCCCGCCCAGATCGAGGCAGCGGTTGTAATCGCGTGCCAGCAGCGCCGCTTTCTGCTCCTCGCTGAGCGGCCATTCGTCGAGATAGGCGCGCTCGTCGGCCTTGAAGCGTTCGCGGTTCTCGGGCTTCATCAGGCTCATCGCGAACTGGTTCATATGATAGCCGGCACGCGCGCGCTTCGCGGTGAACACGCGGGTGCCGGGGATATCGTCGAATTCGGCGAGATATTGGTGGATATCCTTCGGGCCGGTCATCGCCCTTTCTCCTTGAGCCGGGCGTCGAGCCGCGGGAAGACGCGGCGCGCATTGCCTTCATAGATTGCGTGGCGCTGATCGTCGCTGATCGGCAGCGCATCGACATAGCGTTTGGTGTCGTCGAAATAATGCCCGGTCTCGGGATCGATACCCCGCACCGCGCCGACCATCTCGCTGCCGAACAATATGTTCTTGGTGTCGATCACCTTGGCGAGCAGATCGACGCCGGGCTGGTGATAGACGCAGGTATCGAAATAGACGTTGTTCATCACATGCCCGGCGAGCGCGGGCTGCTTGAGCATGTCGGCGAGCCCGCGATAGCGCCCCCAATGATAGGGCACCGCGCCGCCGCCGTGCGGAATGATGAAGCGCAGGTCGGGGAAATCGCGGAACAGATCGCCCTCCATCAGTTGCATGAAGGCGATCGTGTCGGCGGCGATATAATAAGCGCCGGTGGCGTGGAGCCCGGGATTGCACGAGCCCGAGACGTGGATCATCGCCGGCACGTCGAGCTCGACCATCGCCTCGTAGAAGGGATACCAGAAGCGATCGGTGAGCGGTGGGGCGGTGAAATGCCCGCCGCCGGGATCGGGGTTGAGGTTGCAGCCGATGAAGCCCAGTTCCTCGACGCAGCGCCGCAGTTCAGCGACCGAGGCGGTGAGATCGGTCTTGGGGTTCTGCGGCAGCATGCAGACCCCGGCGAAGATGTCCGGATAGAGGTCGACGCAGCGCTTGATCAGATCGTTGTTGGCGCGCGCCCAGGCGATCGCCACCGCCTCGTCGCCGACATGCGGCGCCATCGCCGAGGCGCGCGGGGAAAAGATCGTCATGTCCGCGCCGCGTTCGCGCAGCAGGCGGAGCTGGTTCTGCTCCAGCGTCTCGCGGATCTCGTCGTCGGAGATGACGGGATAGGGCGGCGCGGCGGTGCCGGCCTTGAACGCCGCCTTCTGCGCCTCGCGCCATTCGTTATGCGCGGTGGGGGCGGTGGTATAATGGCCGTGGCAGTCGATGATCATCGTCATGCAGGCTGTTCCTGACGCGTCAGCAGGGGGAGGATGAGGTCGAGCTTGGCGGCGAGCCCGTCGGGCGGCGCGGTGTTCAGCGATCCGATCGCGCGCTGCCGCTCGACCGTGCCGCGTGTCATCGCGCTGCCGGTGCCGAGCGCGTCGAGCGTCTTGGTCACCTCTTCCATCTCGGCGGCACGGCGCTGGCCGTGGAGCATCATGCGATCGAGGTTGTAATCGAAGCGCTTCGCCCAATCCGCGCCCGGCCAGCTCGCGTCGAGCGAGGCGATCACCGCCGCGCGCACCCCGGCGGCTTCGGCGGCGAGCGCGCATTCGGCGGTCAGCGCCTCGATCCCCTTGACCATCACCGATCGGATCATCTTGATCGCCGACGCGTCGCCCACCGAGGGGCCGGCGATCGCGATATTGGTAAAGCCGAGATCGCGCAGCGCCGCGGCCCCCGCCTCGGCATGCGGGCCGGCGACGAGCAACGGCGTCGCGTGGCGGCCGGGGTGGACCGGCGCCATCACCGCGACATCGACATACCGCGCGCCGATCGCGGCGGCGGCGGCGCGCTTGGTGTCGGGCGCGACTGAATTCATGTCGAGCCACAAAGCGTCGGATGCGAGATGCGGCGCGGCGGTGTGCGCGGCGACCAGCGCCTGATCGGCGGTGACGAGCGACAAGACCGTTTGGGCACCTGCCAGCGCCTCGGCCGCGCTGTCGGCGCGGGCTACACCGGCAGCAGCGAAATCGGCGAGCTTGTTTGCGCGCGTCGCAGGGGTGTCGAGCTTGATGTCATAGCCGCGAATGTCGCTACGCCCGGGCGGCGCGAACGCCGCGCCTGCCTCGCCGAAGCCAATGAACGTCGCGCCTCTCATGGCGCTGGTGGTAAGGGGCGTCGCTGTCCGTGCGCCAATCGGAAGCGGGGCGTGGCTATTCGTTTTCCTGAATTCACCCTCGTCACCCCGGCCTTGAGCCGGGGTCCATTGTGCCGCGAGCTCTGCGATCAGAACCTCTTGCCCTGAGCCTGCCTCGCGATGGACTCCGGCTCAAGGCCGGGGTGACGGACGTTTTACAGGCTGGCCGACGCCTCCTCGATCAGCGCGATCAGCCGGCGTTGCATCGCGGTCGGGCGCCAGTCGGTGCGGGTGGTGAGGCCGAT
>NZ_MKRR01000159.1:35276-51622 GCF_001897045.1 Sphingomonas sp. 66-10 | reverse complement strand
CCCCCGCCGCAATCTCCAGCGCGACCTGATCGGGCGAGAGCAAGGTGAGCAGATCGCTTTCGCCGAGCAAGCCGCGGATCACCATCACCGACCCGCACGCGATCGGCGCGGGGGGCAGCGGGTGATCGTCGAACAGCCGGCGCCAATGCGCGTGAAGCGGGGTTTGCGGCGAGCCCACGACCCAGGGATAAGCCGCCAGCGCGGCGCGATCGGGAGCGGCGACCCCGGCGAGCGGGTGCCCGGCGCGCGCGATCACCGCGAGCCGGTCATCGAACAGGGCGCGCTGGGTCAGCCCCGGCGGCGGCGGATCGCGCAGCGCGCCGATCATCAGATCGATCACCCCGTCGCTGAGCGGATCGACCAATTCGCGCCACGATCCCTCGACCACCTCGACGGTCACCCCTGGCGCCTGACGCGTGAAGCGCGACAGCGCGCGCGGCAGCACCAGAGCGCGCGACAGCGGCATCGCGCCGATCGTGATCCGCCCGGTGCCCGCAGGATCGGCGGACAGCTCGGCGATCCCGGCGGCGATTTCGCGCTCGGCGAGGCGGATGCCGCGCGCAAAACGGCGGCCGTGCGCGGTCAGCGCGACCCCCCGCCCGCGACGCTCGATCAGCGGCAACCCGATCACCTGCTCCAGCTCGCGCGCGGCGCGGTGCAGCGCGGGTTGCGAGAGGCCGCTGGCGCGCGCGCCGCCGACGAAGCTTCCGGCGTCGGCAACGCGCAGGAAGGCATCGAGCTGGGTCGCGGTCATCAATTGCTCGGGGCGGGAGGAACCACGCCCGCCGTTCGTCGTCGCGCGGCTCGCCTCGGCCAGCAGCCGGAAGGCGGTCGCGGCGCGCGCCGCCATTTCCGCGCCGGCGCTGGTCGGGGTCAGCCCGCCGGGGTGGCGCTCGAACAATCGCGTGCCGAGCTGCGCCTCGAGCTTGGACAGCCCCTGCGTCAACGCGGGTTGCGAGAGCCCGACGCGCGCCGCCGCGGCGGAGAGCGTGCCCTGTTCGACGGCGGCCGAAAGCGCGCGCAAATGGCGCAGGTTGAGATCGAACGGGCGCAGGTTCATCGGATGACCTATATCAAATTCTTATATGCCATACATGCATTCGATTGGGCGGGGAGGGGGCGGCGCGGCTAGGTCTGGCCGATATTCAACTTAGTCGTCATGTCGGGCCTGACCCGGCATCCAGAGCCAAGAACGACGCCGCTTATGACTCTGGATGCCGGGTCAAGCCCGGCATGACGGTGCGTGGCGAAGGAGACATCAATGGCAGGCCGCGTCGTTCGCAATATCCCCCGCGCATCCGGCGCGGTGATCGACGGGTTGGCGCATGCCGGCGTCGCCACGGTGCACGAGGCGCAAGGGCGCATCGGCCTGCTCGCCAGCCGCTTGCGGCCGATCTATCCGGGCGCGCGCATCGCGGGGTCGGCGGTCACCATTTCGGCGCCGCCGGGCGACAATTGGATGGTGCATGTCGCGATCGAGCAATTGCAGCCCGGCGATATCCTCGTCCTCGCGCCGACCAGCCCTTGCGAAGACGGCTATTTCGGCGATCTGCTGGCGACCTCGGCGATGGCGCGGGGGTGTCGCGGGCTGGTGATCGACGCCGGGGTGCGCGACGTGCGCGATCTCACCGCGATGGGCTTCCCGGTCTGGTCGCGCGCGGTGTTCGCGCAAGGAACGGTCAAGGCGACGCTCGGCTCGGTCAATGTCCCGATCGTCTGCGCCGGGGCGGCGATCGAGGCGGGCGACGTGATCGTCGCCGACGATGACGGCGTGTGCGTCGTGCGCAATGCGGAGGCCGAGGCGGTGCTCGCCAAGGCGCAGGCGCGCGAGGCGGCGGAGGAGGGCAAGCGCAAGCGGCTCGCTGCCGGCGAACTCGGCCTCGATATCTACGATATGCGCGGCAAGCTGGCGGCGATGGGGCTGGTTTATGAATGACCTTGCCGGCGTCCGCTGCATGTGGATGCGCGGCGGCACCTCGAAGGGCGCCTTCTTCCTCGCCGACGATCTGCCAAGCGACGCCGCCGCGCGCGATGCCTTCCTGCTGCGGGTGATGGGATCGCCCGATCCGCGTCAGATCGACGGCATGGGGGGCGCCGATCCGCTGACGTCGAAGGTCGCGGTGGTTTCCCGCTCGACGCGGCCGGGGGTCGATGTCGACTATCTGTTCCTGCAGGTGTTCGTCGACCAGCCGATCGTCACCGACAGCCAGAATTGCGGCAATATGCTCGCCGGGGTTGCGCCCTTCGCGATCGAACGCGGGCTGGTCGCGGCGGCGGGCGAGGAGACCCGCGTCGCGATCTATATGGCCAATACCGGGCAGGTCGCGGTGGCGACGGTGCGCACGCCGGAAGGGCGGGTCGCCTATCACGGCGAGGCCGCGATCAGCGGGGTGCCGGGCACCGCCGCACCGATCCCGCTCGCGTTTCGCGATACCGCCGGATCGAGTTGCGGCGCGCTGCTGCCGACCGGCAACGGGGTGGACGAAATCGACGGTTTGGCCTGTACGCTGATCGATAACGGCATGCCGTGCGTCGTGCTCGCCGCCAGCGATGTCGGGGTGGCCGGATATGAGGATCGCGATACGCTCGACAATGATGCGGCGATGAAGGCGAAGGTGGAGGCGATCCGGCTCAAGGCCGGGCCGATGATGAACCTTGGTGACGTCACCGAAAAATCGGTGCCCAAGATGATGCTCGTCGCCGCCCCGCGGGAAGGCGGCGCGATCGCGGTGCGCTCGCTGATCCCGCATCGCGTTCATGCCTCGATCGGCGTGCTCGGCGCGGTAAGCGTGGCGACGGCGTGTCTGATCGAAGGATCGCCCGCGGCCGCGGTGGCGGTGGTGCCGGCGGGGGAAAACAAGACGCTGGGGGTCGAACACCCGAGCGGGGTCACCGAATGCGTGGTCTCGGTCGACGACAGCGGCGCGCCGGTCGAGGCGGGAATGCTGCGCACCGCGCGCAAGCTGATGGACGGGGAGGTATTCGCATGAGTATCGATCGCGAAGGGCGCATCCGCAGCTGGACGCTCGATCCCTCGCGCCCGCGCTATGCCCCGCCCGCCGGGGCGATCGACGCGCATTGCCATGTCTTTGGTCCGGCGGCGCAATTTCCGTTCAGCGCCAAGGCGAAATATCTGCCGCAGGATGCCGGGCCGGAGATGCTGTTCGCGCTGCGCGACCGGCTCGGCTTCGCGCGCAACGTGATCGTCCAGGCGAGCTGCCACGGCACTGACAATCGCGCGACGCTCGCTGCGATCGCGCAATCGGGCGGCGCGGCGCGCGGGGTGGCGGTGGTCGATCCGGCGATCGGCGAGGGCGAGCTTGCCGCGCTCCACGAGGGCGGGATTCGCGGCATCCGCTTCAATTTCCTCAAGCGGCTGGTCGACGATGCACCCAAGGACAAATTCCTCGAGGTGGCGCGGCGACTGCCCGCGGGGTGGCACGTCGTGGTCTATTTCGAGGCCGATATCCTTGCCGAGCTGCGCCCGTTCCTCGATGCGATCCCGGTCCCGCTGGTGATCGATCATATGGGGCGCCCGGATGTGCGACAGGGGCCCGACGGCGCCGATATGCGGGCGTTTCGCGCCTTGCTCGACTCGCGCGACGATATCCATTTCAAGGCGACCTGCCCCGATCGGCTCGATCCGGCCGGCGCGCCGTGGGACGATTTCGCGCGCGCGGTGGCGCCGCTCGTTGCCGATTATCCCGATCGCTGCTTGTGGGGCACCGACTGGCCGCATCCCAATATGCAGGATGCGATCCCCGACGACGGCGCGCTGGTCGATATGATCCCGCGCATCGCCCCCGACCCGGCGGCGCAGCGCAAGTTGCTGATCGACAATCCGATGCGGCTTTATTGGGCGGATTGACCCGAGGCACTATACCGGCCCGGTGAGCGGCGAGCCTTCATCCCCGGTCTGTTATGCGGCAGAGGGGCGGCGATGCCTATATGGGCTATGCCGGCCGCGACGAGATCGTCGCCGCGCTCAACGCGCTGCTCGAGGCGGAACGCGCCGGCGCGCGGGTCGCGCTGGCCAGTGCGAGGAACGCGGATCCCTTCTACACCATCACCCCGCCGCCCGATCGGCTGATATTCCTCAACCGCGGCCCATCCTGGATGGTGCGACGGCTGGAGGCGCTGATGCCGAGGGTGCGTGACGCCGATCTCCACGCCGATCTGCGCGCGATGCTCGACAGTCACCGGGAGAATATCGCGCGGGCAGAGGGCTATGCGCGACAAGGGCAGGTCCGTTCCACGCTGAGCTCGTCAAAGGTCGAACGGGGGACTCCCGACATCTACGGTCCGCCGACTTAATGCGCTGATCAACCAGCCGGAGGCGATGGGGCCGATTCATCGAGAGGTGGCGGGCGACGGCCGCCGCTGCGTCTTGAGCCGCCTGACCGCCGAGGCTTGTCGGCTGCTGCGGGTGCTTTCGGCGGCGCATCGCGGCGGAATCCCCCGACGATGACCTTCGCTTCCGCAGATATTCGCCAGTTGCGCCTGAATGATTCCGTATCGATGATCTCGGCTTTGCGGATCACCTCGCGTCGGGCCCGGTCTCGGGCGATATTATCGAGCACCTCCTCCTGCCCGCGCGGATGCGAGAAGAGAAAGCCCTGCGCGTGGCTGAATCCGGCAGCGCGAACCAGATCGAGCTGTTCGTGCGTCTCGACCCCTTCGGCGATGATATGAATGCCCAGCCGTTCCCCGAGCGCCGCGACCGCGGACAGGATTTCGCGGCTTTTGTAGTCATAGGGCGCGTGTGAAGCGAAGCAGCGGTCGAGCTTGATCGCGTCGAACGAGAAGCGCTGCAGGTTCCTCAGCGAGGAATAGCCCGAGCCGAAATCGTCGAGCGATAGCGAGACCCCGGCGTGGCGCAGGAGGCGCAATTGCTCGACCACCTCGCGCGTCGGGACGAGCATCGCATTTTCGGTGATTTCGAGGTGAAGACGCTCGGCGGGCAGATTATGTCGCGCGAGCGCGTCGAACGTCTGCGCGGCGAAGTCGCCCGCGAGCAACTGGTGCGGCGATACGTTGACCGCCACGGCGCAGCGATCGGCCCATTTGGCGGCGTCGCGGCATGCCCAATCGATGATCTTCCCGCCCAGTTCGACGATCCGCCCGGTCGTTTCCGCCACGTCGAACAGCGTCTCGACGTCGCACGGAATAGCCTGATCGGAGCCGCCCCAACGCAGCAGCGCTTCGCGCGCTGCGGTGCGGTCGTTGATCAGTGAATGGATATCCTGATAATTGAGCCGAAACATCTCTTCCTGTAAACCAAGGCGGAGAAATGCAGAAAGACGCTCGTTGCGCTGGAGTAGCGAAAATTCATCTGACATGTTCATGACATCGTCTCCCGAGTCGAACGGAGAATGACTGCAAATTTCGCCGATCCAAGGAGCAACAAAATTAGCGATTTTAATCTCGCGCTGCGCATCCGTCCGAATATTTCAACACCATATACTCTACGCGGGGCGGAAGCGTCGGCCCCGTCTCGTAGCTGTCAAAAAGCGTTAAATGAGGGGGTTAAAAGCGTTACACGTAAATGACGTGACCGACTTCAATTTATCTGGAGTATAGAGTGATGAGACCGGCTGAGGCGGAAGCGCAGCCCGATCCGAGCGATATCCGTGAAGCGTTGCGCCTCATCCATGAATCAGGGGTTTTGGGCGAAGGAAAGCTGTCGCTGCTGCTCGATTATCTGGTCGAGGAGGAGCTTGCTGGGCGCGGCGATCGTCTGAAAGGCTATTCGATCGCGCTCGACGTGTTCAAGCGCGGCGAGGATTTCGATCCGTCGATCGACAGCGTGGTGCGTGTCGAAATGCTGCGGCTGCGCAAGGCACTGGCGCAATATCATGCGCAGCCGGATCCGGCGGCGCGCGTCGTGATCAACCTCGCCAAGGGCAGCTATCGGCCGACCTTCAGCAAGAGGGCCGAGGCTGCGGCGCCCGAAAGAGCGGATCGCAAAGCCGCGCTAGGCGCCTTCTTCGCCGCGCGGCGGCTCGCGCTGGCCGGGCTGGCCCTCGTGCTGCTCGCGGCGCTGTCGATCGTCGTTTTCAAGCCGTTCCAGGCCGCCAAGGATTATCATTGTCTTCGGCCTTCGCTGGCGCTGCGGTCGAACGGATTCATGCCGGTTCGCGAGACCCAGTTTCAGGGTGTCTTCAGCAAGATTCTGCAGGCTTATCCTTTGGTGCTCACCGGCGCCGCGCCGAAGAGTTGCCCGGCAATGCAGCGCAGGCTCGAACTTACGCAGGTCTCCGAGCGCTCGCTGCAGGCGGCGCTATACCGCGCTGCCGAAACCAACCCTTATTGGGCGCAGACCTTCACGATCGATCGCGGCGACGTCGAGCTCGTAATGGCGAAAATCCTTTATCGTGTCGCGTCGCATGAAGGCGCGCTCGTCAAGGATATGCTGCGAGGCAAATGGGAAAATCAGCAGGCGAAGCAAGATTATGCCTGCCATGTGAACGGTTATTCGCATTTCATCAACCCGATGACCGACAACCCGGCTGACGATGTGGCGTGCCTGCGCGCGAGCATGAAGGAGAAGTCGCCTTTTGCCGATACGTACAGCACTTATGCGATCTTTGTTCAGCTGCGATATTATGACCAGACTCTGTACGGCAAGGCCGATCGCGAGAAGCTGCTCGCGGAATATCGGCAGGCGATGAACCGCGCGCTGGCGATCGACCCGACCGAATGCCTCGCGTTGGTCGCGCGCCTACGCGAATATCGTCGCGCCGTTCCGCCCGATCATGAGCGGCTTGCCGAAACGGTGGAAACGATCAACCGCTATTGCGTCGGCAATCCGTTCATGTCGAGCCACGTCGCGATGATCGAAGGCTATGTTTTCAACGATTGGGCCGCGTCGCGCAATCTTCTGGACCGGGCGATCGCCATTTCCGGGCTGAAGCATTGGTATTCGCATTCGCTGTTCGGCAATTTGCTCGTTGCCGGGAAATGGGCCGAGGCTCATGATAAAATCAAATGGTTTCAGTCAATTCTCAATCCGGTCGACGCGATCTGGCTTGTCGTGATCGGCAATCATGTCGGCGATCGGGCAATGACGGGTGAGGGGCTCGAATATCTGCGGCGGCGATCGATCCGCACCTACGAAGACGCGGAGAATTTCATCGGGAGGGCCGGATATCACCCCGATTTCGCCGGCAAGTTGCTGGACGAACTGTCCGACGTGCTCCCTCACGCGGGCGCGGCGAACAAGTCGGACGTAACAAAAATCCCCGCGTCGCCGCGGGGATGATCGGATTGCGAGGCAAAGGGACGGCGGTCGCCGCCGTCCCCCCACCGGATCAGAACGTCTTGCGCAGGTTGAGCCCGATCGTGCGCGGCCGCGCGGAGGTGACGCTGGTCAGCCCCACGCCGATCGCGCTCGACGAGGCGCGCGAGATCGCCAGCACATCGAACAGATTGTTGACGAAGATATAGGCGCCCCAATCGTTCGGCTTCTCGATGCCGATACGCGTGTTCACCAGCTCATAGCCGTTGATGTAGCGCGTATAGACGTAGCTCGGCCGGAAATCGGAATAATAGCCGCTGGAGTGGCTGAAATCGCCGCGGACCAGCCCGTTGACCTCGCCGAACAACGGCCATGTATATTGCGCGCCGACCCCGGCGGTGAATTTCGGCACATAGGGGATGCGATCCCCCGCGCGGCCGGAGCTCGCGGTGGCGAGATTGGCGGCAAGCTGATCCTCGGTCAGCTTGGCGGTCATATAAGTGGCGTTGCCGTTGATGCTCAGGCCATGGACCGGCTGGATCGAGGTTTCGAACTCCACGCCCTGCACGCGCGCCGCGGCGGCGTTGCCGATATAGGAGAAGGCGCCGTTCGGGGTGCGCTGGGTCACCTGCATGTTCGTCCAGTCGATACGGAACGCGTCGAGATTGACGATCAGCTTGTGGTTGAGCCACGAGGTCTTGAAGCCCGCCTCGTAATTCCACAGCGAGTCAGAGCGATAAGGCGTCAGCGACTGCGCCAGCCCGAGCACCTGATTGACCCCGCCGGGGCGGAAGCCCTGCGCCGCCTCGGCGTAGAACATGATGTCCGGCGTGATCTTGTACGAAGCGTTGGCCTTCACCACCGTGCCGTCCTCGCTCGACGACAGATAGGTCGGTGGGGTGAGCCGCGCGCCGACGAGGATCGACGGTACGTCGGTGTGGCCGACGACGTTCTTGGTATATTTGAAATAGCGCACGCCGCCGGTGATGTTCAGCCGCGAGGTGAGATCCCACGAAAGCTCGCCGAACGCCGCGACCTGCTTGAGCTGATCGTAGATGAAGCGGATCGTGTCGACCTCGGTCGGGATGACATAGCCGTTGAGCGGATTGACGTTGAGCTGCGGGTTGGCGACGTTGGTGCGGCGGCGCGAATAGAAGCCGCCGACCGTCCAGTGGATCGGCCCCTTGCTCGCCGAGCTGAGCCGCAGCTCCGCGGTCAGCGCGTTCAGATCCTGTTGCGGATAGAGCGAGCTGGTCGACTGGCCGGCGACGAACGCCTGATATTGCTTGAACGAGGTGATCGGGTTGAGGAACTGATCGGTGCAGCCGTTGGGCGCGCCGGTCGCGGTGAAGCAACGCGCATTATAGCCCGCCAGCGTGTTGGTCCCCTGGATGAAGCGCGACGTATCGCTCTGGCTGACGAGATTGCGCTCCATATAGGAGACGACGCCGGTCGCGATGACCGGCCCGAAATCGTAATTGCTCGTCAGGCTGTACAGCTTCACCTCGTCGCGCACGACCTGCCGGGTGCGGGAATCGGTCTTGTACTTGCCGCTCTCCAGCAGCCAGGTCGGCGTGTCGGTGGTCGATTTGTTGTAATAGGCTGCCGCGTCGATCGTCCATTGCTCGACCGGCTGGATGCGCAGCATCACGCGCCCGCCGTAGCTTTCCTCAGCGTTGATGTCCTTCACGCGCAGCCACGTGTTGTCGATATAGCCCGAATTGCGCTTGAAGAAGCCGACCGCGCGGAGCGCGACCTTCTGGTCGACGATCGGGACGTTGATCATCCCGTTCATTTCCTGGTTCGCGCCGCCGTGCTGCGTGCCGGAGAGGCTGCCGTCGAAATCGGCGCCCAGTTCGTAGCTCGGCTTCTTGTAGATGATGCGCAGCGTGCCGCCCATCGAGCCCGAGCCGTAGAGCGTGCCCTGCGGGCCGCGCAGCGCCTCGACGCGCTCGACGTCGAACAGGCGAAGCTCGGGGGTCGAGCCGCCCGCGTCGTTGCTCGCGCCCACCGTGCCGGTCACCGGGGTTTCGTCATAATAGACGCCGACGGTCGGCTCGCCGGTGGCCTGGATGCCGCGGATCACGACGCGGCGGTTGGAAGGGCCGCCGTCGACGAAGCTGAGGCTCGGCACCTGGCTGCGCAGGTCGGCGATATTCTGCACGCCCGAATTGGCGATCGTCTGCGCCGACACCGCCGAGATCGCAATCGGGGTTTCCTGCAGGCGCGTGTCGCGCTTCAGCGCGGTGACGACGATATCCGCATCGCTGCCGCCGGTCACGGGCTGCGCATTCTGCGCGAAGGCCGGGGCGGCGAGCCCGCTCAGGAAGGTGGCGGCAAGCAGCGCATGGCCCATCGCACGGCGCGGCTGGATAACGTCGGTCATCGGGTTCCCCTTATCTCGTCGCCGCCCGCCCGCATCGCTTGCATGTCGCCAGGTCGGGTAGGGCGGCGTTCATGTCCCCATCACGCGATTGAGCAGGATGTGTGCGTTCGTCAATAAGTTCGTCAACTAATTGTGCGTGGCGCGACGATTTGATGATCCACCCTTGCGCGCGGTGGTGTGATGTCGCACGATTAGCATGTGAAGTGATCCGTCGCCGCAAGCGACGGGTTTCTCATGAGAATATGTCGGGGTCGGCGCGGGAACGGGCATCTGCCGTGTCCGCGCGAACGGGAGGGAATTGATGAAGCGGGTTTTGACGGGCGCGTCGCTGATCGGCGTCGCGATGTCGCTGGCAAACGCGGCCGGCGCGCAGCAGCAGGCGCCAAAGCAACAGATGGATTCCGATTTCGCAGCGTCGGTGAAGCAATGGACGACGCGTCCCGAATTCATGACCCCGCTGGTCGATCATCTCCCGCTGTCGACGACGATTCCCTCGCCCAAGCAGGTTTTCGGCCACCATATCGGCGTGCCCAACGTGCTTCACAGCCAGGCGGAAATTAACGGCTATTTCCGCAAGCTCGCCGCCGCCGCGCCCGATCGCGTGCGGATCATCGAGATCGGCAAGACCAACGAGGGTCGCGACAATATCGTGGTGATGATCTCCGACGCGGAGAATATCGCCAGGCTCGATCAGTATAAGGCGAACCTAGCCAAACTGGCCGACCCGCGGCGCATCACCCCCGCGGAAGCGACGCGGATCATCGGCGAGACAAAGCCGATCTATCACGTCACCGCGGGGCTGCACTCGGCCGAGACCGGCCCGCCCGAAATGGTGATGGAACTGGCCTATCGCCTGCTCACCGAGGATAGTCCGCTAATCCGCCAGATCGGCAAGAACCTCGTCGTCGCGTTCACCCCGGTGCTCGAGGCGGACGGGCGCGATCGCTATCGCGACTGGTATTATCGCCACCTGATCGACGAAAAGGACGATCTGAACAAGCCGGCGAGCACGCCCTATTGGGGCAAGTACATCTATCACGACAATAATCGCGACATCAATTTCTCAGACCCGAGCGCGCGGGAAATGATGCAATATTATCTCGAATGGCATCCGCCGATCATGCACGAACTGCATGAATCGGTGCCGTTCCTCTATACGTACAGCGGACAGGCGCCGCAGAACCCCGATCTCGATCCGATCCTTTACGGCGAGCTGCCGTTCTATTCCAATTTCGAAATGTCGCAGCTCACCAAAATGGGGCTGCCGGGGGTGTGGACGCACGGCTTCGTCGACGCCTGGTCGCCGGGGTACGTCGGCTTCATGGCGTCGAACCATAACGGCATGCTGCGCATGTACGAAACGTTCGGCAACGCCGGCGCGACGACGATGCTGCGCCACGTCGATACCGGGGAGGTCGGCCCCGGCGCACGCGGCGGCAACCAGACCGCGCGCGACTGGTATCGCCCGTCACCTGCCTACAAGGAGGTGGAATGGTCGATGCGCAACAACACCAATTATATGGAAACCGGGGTGCTCACCGCGCTTCAGCTCGCCTCGACCTTCCCCGATGTGATCCTCGAGAATTTCTACAAGAAAAGCGCGAACGGGGTCGCGGCAGGCGCGGCCAAGGCACCCTATGCCTATATCATCCCGGCCAATCAGAGCGACCCGACGCGGGTGAAGTTCGTTGTCGATACCCTCCAGCTGCAGGGAATCGAGATCGGCAAGGCCAATGGCGCGATCAAGCTGGCCGACAAGAGCTATCCGGCGGGGTCGCTCGTCATCAAGCTCAACCAGCCCTACGGCCGGCTCGCCAAGACCCTGCTCAAGGTGCAGGACAATTATCCCGACGACGACATGACCACCTATGACGATGCGGCCTGGACGATGGGGCTGATGACCCACACCAATATCGTCCAGATCGCCGACAAGGCCGTGCTCGATGTGCCGACGACGCCGCTCGACCATTTCGTCGTCAACGGTGCGATCGGTGGCGCGGGGGCGGGGGGCTATGCGGTGCTCGACACCGGATCGGTCAATCTCGCGCAATTGCGTTTCCGGCTGAAGGACGTCGCGGTGCGCGTTGCCGAAAAGCCGTTCAAGGCGGGCGGGCGCGAGGTGCCGGCGGGGTCGTTGTTGATCCCGGCGAGTGCGGGCGGGCAGCTCAAGCCGCTGATCGAGGAACTCGGCCTCACCGCGGTCGCCGCGCCGGGCGATCCCGGCGTGCCGACCAACGACATGCCGATCCCGCGGGTCGCCTTGTTCAGCACCTGGGGGTCGACCCAGAGCGTCGGCTGGGTGCGCTATGCCTTCGATCAGTATAAGACGCCCTATGACCTGATCTTCAAGGAACAAGTCCGCGCGGGTGATCTGCGTGCAAAATATGACGTGATCATCCTGCCCGATCAGGGGCGGTCGCCGAAGGATGTGGTGTTCGATCTGCCGATGAAGGGCAAGCCCTTGCCCTATGACGCGTCGAAGGATTTCCCGACGATGGGGATGTACGGCTCATCGCCCGATATCCGCGGCGGAATGGGGCTCGAGGGGCTGGAGGAGCTGCGCAAGTTCGTTGCGGCGGGCGGGCTGCTCATCACCACCGGCAAGGCGAGCGGGGTGCCGGGCGGCTTCGGGCTGGTCGACGACGCGTCGGCCGGCGGGGTGAGCAAGGATTTCTACGCCCCAGGCCCGATCGTGAAAGCCAATGTGCTCCAACCGGCGAGCCCCTTGTTCTACGGCTATTCGCAAAAAACGATGCCGGTACGCTGGGCGAGCAACGTGCTGCTCGACGTGCCCAAGACCGCCAAACAATATGTGCTGATGGAATTCCCGGGCGGGAAGAAATCGGTGATGAGCGGATTCATGAAGGGCGCCGAGGAGGTCAAGGACCGTCCTGCGATCGTCAATATGCCGGTCGGCGCTGGGCGGGTAGTGATGTTCGCCACCAACCCGATCTGGCGCTGGCAGAACCTCGGCGAATATCGGATGCTTTATAACGCAATGCTCAACTGGAAGGCGTTGGGCGGGGCGAACAACCTGGCGCCGGTCAAGCCCGACGAGGGCGCGCCCTTGGGCAAGACGCCGCGGGTCGACGACGGCTCGAAGCCGACCGGGCTCACCGGCTCCGACGACACCGGCACGCCGAACTGAACGACTTGGGGGACAGAGGAAGATCATGAAAACGAAGACGATTGCGCTGGCCGTGGCGGCCGCGCTGCTGGGGGTGTCGGGTCAGGCGCTGGCGCAGGCGGATAGCGTGCTCGCGCCCAAGGCGGAGAAGGCCCCCGATCGCTGGACGATCATCCACGCCGGTACGTTGATGGCCGAGGCCGGCAAGCCGGTGGCGAAGGATGCCAGCATCATCGTCAAGAACGACAGGATCGAGGCGGTGCGCCCCGGCTTCGTCGGCGCGGAGGCGATCGGCAACGGCGTTACCGCGGCCAATGTCGCGATCGTCGAATTGCGCGACAAATTCGTCATGGCCGGGCTAATCGACGCGCATGTCCATGTCGGCGCGGGCGATCTGACCGCGGCACTGCGCAACGCGCGCGAGAAGGTGATGGGCGGGGCGACCATCGTGCGCGACGCGGGCGGCACCCCCGAAATCATCTTCCCGCTGCGCGATGCGATCAACAAGGGGCTGGTGGTCGGGCCGCGCATCCTCGCCTCGGGCGCGCCGATCACCACCACGGGCGGGCACGGCGATTTCCGCAACGGCAATTTCCAGGCCTCGCTCCAGCCGCCGGCCTTCTCCAGCGGCGTGTGCGACGGCGACGGCGAATGCGCCAAGGTGACGCGGCGGCAGATCCAGCTCGGCGCGGATCAGATCAAGATCATCGATACCGCGGGCGTGGTCGACGACAGCTATACCGGGCTCGACCAGCAATTCACCGATGCCGAGCTCCACGCGATCGTCGACGCCGCGCATCTGATGAAGCGCAAGGTGATGGCCCACGCGATCGGCGCCGAGGGGATCAAGGCCGCGGTGCGCGCCGGTGTCGATTCGATCGAGCACGGCAATTATCTCGACGACGAGGGCGCCAAATTGATGAAGGCGCACGGCACCTATCTGGTGCCGACGCTCGAAGCGCCGACAGATGTGCTGCGCCGCGTGCGCAACCCCAAGCCGGGCGATCGCCCGATCAGCGAGAATACCCGCATGAAGGTGCTCGGCATGCCCGAGGCGCAGCCCGACGGGATCGGCCGGCAGGTCAAGGTCGCGTTGCGCAACGGCGTGACGCTCGCGGTCGGCACCGATTTCGGCGGGACGCCGGGCGACGAGATGGTGCTGATGGTGCGCCAGGGCGGGATGAGCTCGGCCGCGGCCTTGCGCGCGGTGACGCTGACCAACGCCGAACTGCTTGGCATCTCCGCCAAGGCGGGGACGATCGAGCCGGGGAAATCGGCCGATATCGTCGCGTTCGACGGCAATCCGATCGATCAGATCGAGGCGTCGACCCGCGTGGTCTACGTCATGTCGCAGGGGCATCAGTTCAAGGCGCCGGGCTTTCAGCTTCCGTAAAAGCGCCGCGGCGCGGTGCGATTGTAAAACTCTGTATGAATCTGCCAGCATCATCTGCACTCGATGTGAGATTATCGGGTGCGGATGATCTGCCGTGGAAGGTGGCAACCAGTTTGCCATCAGCTTCAATCATAACGTAAAAAACTTCATCGATATTACTGCACGCGCTGTCCGGCTCCGGCCGCGGAGGCGAGGTGGCGCGATTTCCGGCTTATTCGGAGCCCGTGGAGCGGCTTGCAATCGGCCTTGCGGTTGCCAGTCTGCGGACCGTGCAAGAAACGTTGCGACCCGCCGCCATCGCTCTGTTGGTGACCATTCGGACCCGGCGCCAATGGGGCGAGGGAGGTGGCGCCGCTCTCGCGTCGCGCGGGTCGCCTCGACGACATGTGTCCCAAAACGGATCAGTCGCTACGCGACGGCCATTCCGAAGTTGCGTTGCGCGACGAAATATCGGCACGGGAAATTAAGTATAGATTAACCAAAAAGGTCAGCATGCGATACAGCCCAAGTCTGGACGGCTTGCGCGCCGTGGCGGTGGCGCTCGTCATGGCTTCGCATTTCACCTGGGGGCGTTTGCCCGGCGGATGGGTGGGCGTCACCCTGTTTTTCGTACTCAGCGGATATCTGATCACGAAGATCCTGGTGCAAGAATTGGACAGCACCGGGACGCTGAATCTCCAGCGCTTCTATCTTAAACGATTTCTGCGTCTGTCGCCTGCGCTTGCCCTTGTGCTGGCGGCATCGCTGGTGATCGCGATATTGACCGCGAAGCTGGACAGCGCGGTGGAAGCGGCGTTGTTCGCTGGTAGTTATACGATGAACTTCAACCGCGCATTCGGTTTGGGGGAGGAAGGCGCGCTCGGTCACACATGGTCGCTGGCGATCGAGGAGCAATTCTATCTGCTATGGCCGCTGATGCTGCTTTTCGTCGTCAAACGGCGGCGTATCCGTCTGCTGCTCACGGCGATTTCGATCATCGTTGCGTGGCGGTTCTACCTGATTGTCGACGGTGCAGAGGTTCAACGTATCTATAACGGCTTCGACACACGAGCGGACGCGTTGCTGGTCGGCTGCCTTCTGGCGTTGGTCGAAAAGTCGATCCCGTATCGCGCGTGGATGCCTTATGTCGCGATCGTGACCCTGTTCGGATGCTATATCGCGCTGAAGGCCGACGCGAGTTTCATCTGGGCTGGCGGGCTCTTCGCCGCGACGCTGGCATCGGCGGCGCTGATCAAGTTCACGGTGGTGGACGGCTGGGCGCGCGTTTTCCTCACGTTCAAGCCCTTCGTGTTCGTCGGCAAATTGTCCTACGGCCTGTACCTCTGGCACTATATGCTGCTCATATCGGCGATCCGGTTTCAGCAGGATGACAACCGGGTGCTGTACGTAACCGCGGTAGCCGTCGTTTCGATCGGCCTGGCAATCGCGAGTTATTTCCTGGTCGAGCTGCCCTTCAACAAGCTCAAGGATCGGATCGGCCGGCGGCCGCGCACCGGAGCGGCAGCAGAATTGCCTGCGTAGCGAAGCGGTTTGCGATTTTCGAAGGTTCCGGGTGGTGGAGCCGAGGGGAATCGAACCCCTGACCTCTGCAGTGCGATTGCAGCGCTCTCCCATCTGAGCTACGGCCCCGCCCGGTGCCCCGGCATCGCCGGGAGCGACGCCATTAGCGGCCTCTGTCGGGCGATGCAACGCCCTCATGCAACAAATCTGAACTTTGTCCGCGCGGGCCGTGTCGCAGGCGATCGAGCCCCCTTGTTTTTATTGCCCACCGCACCATACCTTCGCTTCGAACAAGGCGATAGAGGAGGAGAGCGATGGCACGTGCCTGGACTTTGAAATCACGCCCGGCGGGAATGCCGGAGGACGATAATTTCGCGTTGATCGACGTGCCTTCGGCGCCGCTCGGCGCGGGGCAGGTGCGCGTCGCCAACCGCTGGCTGTCGGTCGATCCCTATATGCGCGGCCGGATGAACGACGTGAAAAGCTACGTCCCGCCGTTCGCGTTGGGCGAGCCGATGCAGGGCGGCGCGATCGGCGAGGTGGTCGAAAGCAACAGCCCCGATCTCCCGGTCGGCGCCAAGGTGCAGCATATGCTTGGCTGGCGCGAGGAAGCGGTGCTCGACGCCGCCGAGGCGCAGCAGCTGCCCGCGCTGGGGGTCGAGGATCAGGCCTATCTCGGTCAGCTTGGCATGCCCGGGATGAC
>NZ_MKRR01000159.1:33150-35239 GCF_001897045.1 Sphingomonas sp. 66-10 | reverse complement strand
CGTCGTCCAGATCGCCAAGGCCAAGGGGATGACGGTGATCGGTGCCGCGGGCGGCGCCGACAAATGCGCCTGGGTGAAGGAACTCGGCGCGGATCATGTCGTCGATTACAAGGCCGGCCCGGTCGCGCGCGGGCTGATGCAGGCGGCGCCCGACGGGATCGACGTCTATTTCGACAATGTCGGCGGCGACCATCTCGATGCGGCGCTGCTTGCCGCGCGACTGCACGCGCGGTTCGCGATCTGCGGGATGATCGACATCTACAACGACGCCAAGCCGCAGGAGCTGCGTTACCTCGCCAAGGTGATCGGCGCGCGGATCAATATCCGCGGCTTCATCGTCAGCGATTTCTTCGCGCAGATGGGCGATTTCTATCGCGACATGGGCGGGTGGCTGAAGGAAGGGAAGCTCAAGCGCCACGAAACCGTGCATGAAGGGATCGCGGCGATGCCCGAGGCGTTCCGCGGGCTCTTCACCGGGGGGAATATGGGGAAGATGCTGGTGCGGCTGTAACGGCGCGGCTTTCGTCACCCCGGCGCAAGGTCGGGGTGACCTAAGCAGCGAAGCTGAAGTCGTTCAGGCGGCGCGTGCCAGTCTCGGCCGTGCCACGCTTTCGAATGCGGCGACCACCGTCGGGATCACCTCCGGGGGCAGCGTGTGACCCATGCCGGGGATCTCGACCAGCCGCGCGCCGGGGATGGCGGCGGCAGTATCGCGTCCGCCCTCGGCCGGGACCAAGGGATCGTCCGCACCGTGGATCACGACGGTGGGGGCAGCGATCGTCTTCAGCCGCGTGCGGCGATCGCCGTCGGCGAGGATCGCGGCCATCTGGCGAACGAAGCCCGACGGGTGATGGTTGCGGACGATTTCGTCGCGATAGCGCTCGGCCATCAAGCGATCGTCCTCGGGGAAGCTGCCGCCGACCACCTTGGCCGCTTTCACGCCGTGGGCGACGATCGCCTCGAGATCGTTGCCGCGCGGTCGCCGCAGCAGGATGCCCATCGCCTGCAACGAGGCGCCCGGGAGCGCGGGATTGCCGGTGGTCGACATGATCGAGGTGAGCGACAAGGTCCGCTCCGGCCAGTGCGCGGCGAACAATTGCGCGATCATCCCGCCCATCGAGGCGCCGACGACATGCGCGCGCTCGATCCCGAGCGCATCGAGCAGCCCGGCGGCGTCGGCGGCCATGTCGGTGAGCGTATAAGGCGCGCGGATCGGGCGGCGCAGGATGTGCGACACCGCCATCAGCGCGAAATTGGGGGTGCCGGCGGAATCGCACTTGGTCGACAGGCCGACATCGCGATTGTCGTAGCGGATCACGCGATAGCCCCGCGCGACCAAAGCATCGACGAGCGCCATCGGCCAGCGCACCAGCTGCGCGCCGAGCCCCATGATCATCAACACCGCCGGCGCATCCTTCGCGCCGAACTCGTCATATTCGATCTCGATACCGTTGGCGGTTGCCTTCGCCATTGCGCGCGTCACTCCTTCGAACGAAGCAGCTTGCCGCATTCGTCATCGAACTGCAATAATTTAGGATCAGGCGGTGACGATCGTGCCGTCCCGGATCGTGACGGGCCAGGGCGTCAGCGCGGTGCCGGGGCAGGGGCCGCCGCGGCACTTGCCCGAGGCGGTATCGAAGACCGCGCCGTGCCAACTGCACGCGATCATATCGCCCGCGACATAATCGTCGAGTTTCTGCGCGAGCGGCAGCCCCATATGCGGGCAGCGGTCGACATAACCATATACCGCATCGCCGCGACGCACGACGAAGCCGTGGAAACGGCCGGCGCGCATCTCGATCACGAACCCGCGCGCCGCGCCGTCGGCGATCAGATCGAGCGGGCCGAGCGCGATGCCGGCAGGCGTGGCGATGAGGCGTTCGGTCAGCGGACGTGCTTTCGGGGTGGGGACGCGGAACGTACCACAAAATGTGCTCCCGCGGAGGCGGGAGCCCAGTCTGGGTCCCCCCTTCGCGGGAACGCAATTTGGAACGCGATGACCCTGCGATCAGGCGTCGACCTTGATCACCCCGCGGCGGATCTGATCGAGCTCGATGCTTTCGAACAACGCCTGGAAATTGCCGTTGCC
>NZ_MKRR01000159.1:32412-33090 GCF_001897045.1 Sphingomonas sp. 66-10 | reverse complement strand
ATCAGGATGCGGTTCTTCTTGAGCCGCTCGAGATCCTCGCCGTGGCCGGGGACGCGCTTGTCGACCAGCTCGTAATAGGTCTCGATCGTGTCCTGCAGCTTCACCCCACGTGCGCGCAACCGCTCGACAGTATCGTAGATATCCGGGGTGGTCAGCGCGAGATGCTGGATGCCCTCGCCGTGATATTCGCGGATGAATTCCTCGATCTGCGAATTTTCGTCCTGGCTCTCGTTGAGCGGGATGCGGATCGCGTGATCGGGGGCGATCATCGCCTGGCTGAACAGCCCGGTCGCCTTGCCCTTGATATCGAAATACTTCTGTTCCTCGAAGTTGAAGAGCGTGCGGTAGAATTCGGACCATACCCGCATCTGTCCGCGGCGGACATTGTGAGTGAGGTGGTCGAGCAGGTCGAGCCCGACATTGTTCTTCGCCTCCGCCTCGCGCCAGCCGGGGAATTCGGCCCAGTCGGCGTAGAGATCGGTGCCGTCCTCGATGAAATAGAGATAGCTGCCGCCGATCCCCTGGATCACCGTATCGTCTTCGTCGGTGCGCTTCGCGCCATGCTCCAGCGCCCATTTCATCGCCGCATCGGGATCGGCGACGCGGAACGCCATCGCGCTTGCTGAGGGGCCGTGTTCGCCGCGGAACGCCGCGACCCGCCCGGCCTCGTCACGGTTG
>NZ_MKRR01000159.1:29875-32360 GCF_001897045.1 Sphingomonas sp. 66-10 | reverse complement strand
GGTGAATTCGACGAACTCGAAACCGTTGAGGCCAAGCGGATTGTCGGGGGTCATGACAGGTCTTCCCAAAGGGGTTGGTATCAATTGAAACTATTATTGCGTGTTGAGCAAGTCGTGTCAAATGCTACCGTTCCCGTATGACCAATCGCCTACAGCTCGATCGGTTCCTGCCGTATCGTTTGTCGATCACCTCGAATCTGGTGAGCGACCGGATCGCCCATGCCTATGAATCGATGTTCGGGCTGACGATTCCCGAATGGCGGCTGGTGGCGGTGATCGCCGAGGTCGATGCGATCACCCAGGCGGAAATCGGCGAGCGGACGCGGATGGACAAGGTGACGGTGAGCCGCGCCGCGATCGCTTTGGTCGGGCGTGGGCTGCTCGAACGCGCGCCGAACGAGAGCGACAAGCGCTCGCACCTGTTGTCGCTGAGCGCGGCGGGGCGAGAACTCTATGCGCTCGTCGCGCCCAAGGCGCTGGAGCTGGAGGCGCGGGTCTTCGCGCGATTCACCCCGGCGGAACTGGAGGCGTTCACCACGATGCTGCGCCGGATCGATGCCGCTGCACTGGAGGAGGATTGACCTGACCCCGGTTCGGGCTGAGCCTGCCGAAGCCCTGCACTTTTCTTCCGTGGAAGAAGGGCAGCCCTTCGACCAGCTTAGGGCGAGCGGGTTTTTTAATCCAGCGGCAGCACCGGCTGATCGCGCTCCTCGGGGTCGAGGATGCCGGAGAGCGTAAGCCCCAGGAGCCGCACGCCCCCCTCGACCGGTAGCTCGCGCGTCATCAGTGAATGGCCGATCGCGGCGAATTGCGCGCGGCCGGCGACCGGATCGGCCAGCGAGCGCGCGCGGGTGAAGGTGCGAAAATCGGCGCGGCGGAATTTGAGCGTCACGGTGCGGCCGCGCTCGCCGCTGCGCATGACGCGCTCCCAGGCCGCTTCGGCGACATGATCGATCGCCGCGGCGATCTCCCCCGGATCGGCGAGATTATGGTCGAAGGTACGCTCGGCGCCGATCGACTTGGTGGGACGGTCGGGGCGCACCGGGCGCTCGTCCACGCCACGCGCCGCGCTATGGAGATAATCGGCGTGGCTGCCGAAATGCGCACGGAGGAAATCGAGCGATTGCCCGCGCAGGTCCTCGCCGGTCTCGATCCCCAGCGCCGCCATCCGGCGCGCGGTTACCGGGCCGACGCCGTGGAAACGCGCGACCGGTAGTGCGGCGACGAACGACGGCCCCTTCGCCGGCGGGATCACGCATAGCCCGTCGGGCTTGTTCTGGTCCGATGCCAGCTTGGCGATGAACTTGTTGTAGCTCACGCCCGCCGAGGCGGTGAGACCGATCTCCGCGCGGATGCGGGCGCGGATTTCCTGCGCGATCGCGCGCGCCGAGCCGAGCCCGCGCAGATCCTCGGTGACGTCGAGATAGGCTTCGTCGAGCGCCAGCGGCTCGATCAGCGGGGTATAATCGGCGAAGATCGCGCGGATCTGGTGACTGATCGTGCGATAGACGTCGAAGCGCGGGCGGACGAAGACCAACTCTGGGCAGCGCCGCCGTGCGGTGATCGAGGGCATCGCCGATCGTACCCCGAAGGCACGCGCCTCATAGCTCGCCGCCGCGACGACGCCGCGCGCTTCCGCGCTGCCCACGGCGACGGGGCGCCCGCGCAGCTCGGCGTTGTCGCGCTGCTCGACCGACGCATAAAAGGCGTCCATGTCGATATGGATGATCTTGCGCGGGGAGGGGGCGTCCGACACGCGCACGACCTTGCCACGAAAGTCGCGCGAGGAGAACAGGGCGCGAACGAAATGACGGTTGAGACGCAGCGCTGTTCGCGAAACCCCTATTTGCTCCGTCCTTCCCGCGAAGGCGGGAATCCATTGACGCCGGTGTAGCGATTTAGCCGGAAGGCCAGCCCGAATGTATTCCCGCCTTCGCGGGAAGGACGAAATAAGAAGCCCCGACCGCACAAACGGCCGGGGCCTTTTTGTTTTCGCCCGTCAGGCGGCTTACAGGACCTCGAACAGCCCCGCCGCGCCCATGCCGCCGCCGATGCACATCGTGACCACGACATATTTCGCGCCGCGGCGCTTGCCCTCGATCAGCGCGTGGCCGGTCATGCGGGCGCCGGACATGCCGTATGGGTGACCGATCGAGATCGCGCCGCCGTTGACGTTGAGCAGCTCGTTGGGGATGCCGAGCTTGTCGCGGCAATAGAGCACCTGCACCGCAAACGCCTCATTGAGCTCCCACAACCCGATATCGTCCATCTTGAGGTTGAACCGGTCGAGCAGCTTCGGGATCGCGAAGACCGGGCCGATCCCCATCTCGTCGGGCTCGGTGCCCGCGACGGCCATCCCGACATAGCGGCCGAGCGGCTGCAGCCCGCGCTTCTCGGCGAGCTTCTCCTCCATCAGCACGCTCGCCGCAGCGCCGTCCGACAGCTGCGAGGCATTGCCGGCGGTGATGTTGAGATCGGGGCCGAG
>NZ_MKRR01000159.1:29142-29821 GCF_001897045.1 Sphingomonas sp. 66-10 | reverse complement strand
CCATATTGGCGGTGACGCTGACGATCTCGTCGTCGAACTTGCCCGCGGCCTGCGCGGCGGCGGTGCGCTGCTGCGACTGGAGCGCATATTCGTCCTGCGCGTCGCGGCTGATGCCATAGCGCTTGGCGACCACCTCGGCGGTCTGCAGCATCGGCATGTAGATGTCCTTGTGCATCGCGATCAGTTCGGGATCGGGCTGCACGCGCATCTGCGGGGTCTGGACGAGGCTGATCGATTCGACGCCGCCGCCGATCGTCACGTCCATCTGATCGGTGATGATTTCCTTCGCCGCGGTGGCGATCGCCATCAGCCCCGAGGCGCATTGGCGGTCGACCGACATGCCCGAGACCGTCACCGGCAGCCCGGCGCGGAGCAGCGAGGTGCGCGCGATATTGGTCGCCTGCGCGCCCTGCTGCAGCGCGGCGCCGAACACCACGTCCTGCACCTCGGCGCCGTCGATCCTGGCGCGCTCGACCGCGGCCTTGATCGCGTGGCTGGCGAGCGTGGGCGAAGGGAGGTTGTTGAACGCCCCGCGATAGGCGCGGCCGATCGGGGTGCGGGCAGTGGAAACGATAACGGCGGAACGCATGTGATGCTCTCCTGAAGGATCAATCGGTTAAAGCTGTGTCGAGCGGATCAGGCGAAAACCTGCGTGATCCATTCGGCGATCATCGCGGGC
>NZ_MKRR01000159.1:20353-29123 GCF_001897045.1 Sphingomonas sp. 66-10 | reverse complement strand
GGCCGCTTTTCCTCGAATTCGGTGATCTTGGAGCGGCCGCGGACGCGCGAGCCCGACGGCACCGGGGCGAGGAAGCGCACTTTGTTGCCGCCGTAATTGACCCCCATCTTCACCCCGTCGAGTCGCGGCATCCCGGGGTTCTTGGCGCTGAGCTGCGGCAGCAGCGAGAGCGTGAGGAAACCGTGCGCGATCGTCGTGCCGAACGGGGTGAGCTTGGCGCGCTCGGGATCGACGTGGATGAACTGATGATCGCCCGTTGCGTCGGCGAACTTGTTGATCATCTCCTGCGTCACCTCGATCCACTCGGAAACGCTTTCCTTGCCGATGCTGGCCTTCATCTCGTCCGGGGTCACAATCCCTCCATCGATTTATTGCGCCGCAGCGCAGCGTGATCGCCTCCTGTAGGCGCGGAACGCCCGGCGCTGCAAGCCTTGGCTGACCGAAGGCTTGAAAAACGCGCGTTCCGCTAGGGAAACCTTGCCGAATTAATCCGAACCCGATCTTCGAATTCGTGAAAGTCAGGCGTGCGGCGAGTCGCCGGCCGGGGTCGCCGGCGGCGGTGGCGGGATGTGATTGCCGGCCGTGGGGTTGGAGATGGTGTGGGTAGGGAAGGGGATGGAAATGCCCTTTTCGGCACACATCTTGATCAGCGCGATGCCGACCTTGTGCCGTCCGTCGAAGGCATCGGCGAAATCGGGGGTGTCGCTGTCGAACTCGATGTCGAAATCGAGCGTCGACGCATTGAACCTGAGGAAGCCGCAGCGGACGAAGACCAGCCCGCACGATTCGACCACTTCCTTCACCATATCGGGGAAGGCCTGCAGCGTTTCCGCCGGCGTGTCATAGGCGATGCCGAGCGTGAAGGTGGTGCGGCGGAACTGGCGCCGGGTGTTGTTGCAGATTTCCTGATCGAGCAATTTGCGGTTGGAGATGATCCGCTCCTCGCCGTTGGTGCCGCGGATGCGGGTGGATTTGAGGCCAATCTCCTCCACCGTGCCCGATGACTGGCCGTAGGAGATCGCGTCCCCGCGCCGGAACGGGCGATCGAAGATGATTGCCAGCGCCGCGAACAGATCGGCGAAGATGCCCTGCGCGGCGAGGCCGATCGCGATGCCGCCGACGCCGAGGCCGGCGATCAGGCCGGTAACGTTGACCCCGAGATTGTCGAGCACGACGATGAACGCGATCGCGAACAAGGCGAAGCTGACGAGCACGCGGATCAGCCCCATCGCGCTCATCAGCGCTTCGCCCGAATAATGTTCCGAATGGGTGCGATGCTCGATCGCGCCGAGGATCACCTCCCGCGCCCAGATCGCGGACTGGAACACCGCGACGATCGTGAACAGGAAGTGGATCGTGGCCGAAACGGGGTGAGGCGCGCCGGCGAAGCCCTCGACCAGCCGGATCGTCAGCAGGACGATGAAATAATTGTTGGTGCGCTGGATCGCGCGCCCGAGCACCACCGGCCAGCCGGTGCCGTGCTTGTCGCGCCCGGCAAGCCGCGCCCCGCAGGCGCGGAGCCACATCAGCAGCGCGGCGATGCCAACGCCGATCCCGCAGGCGATCGCGATCTGCAGCCAATGGGTCGCGACCCAGGTGATGCTTGCGTGATAGAGCGTCTCGAACTGATTGTTCCAATCTTCATGGGGCAGGATCGGCGCCTTGGCCGGGGCGCTGGTGTTGCTCATGTCGTTTCCTTGATCGGGCCGTGCGGGATGTGGCGGCCGGGACATATGCCTCGCCGCCTTCGATACCTGTTCGTAACGAAACGTCCAATCCGCGGTTCCTGCACTCCGACGCGGGTTTCGCGCCGTTCCCCTTCTTCTCCCCTCCCTGTTCAAGGGAGGGGAGCAGGAAGTCGGATGAAAAGACGGGTCAAGCTGTGGCGGGCGTCAGGCGTTTGCCGAACATCGGGCGCCACGTCGCCTCGCGCCGCCGCCGCGTCAGATAGGTGTCGAGCCCGATCTGCGCGCCGATCAGCATGTAGATGAACGGCTGGAATGCGATCCCCACGAAGGCGCCGCCGAGCAGGTAGATCAGATGTGCGTGCTGCAACGCCCCCGCCAGCGCGCCGCCCCAGGCGAAGTCGCCCTCGCGGTGGCGACGGCGCAGAATCTCCATGCGGATCAGCCCGGAAAGGCTGAGCAATAGCCATAGAGCAAGCCCGGGATAGCCCTGTTCGCCGAGCATCTCGAAATAGCTCGAATGATAGGCGCGGCTCTTGTCGACCGTCAGGTTGCGCTCGACCGTGGTCGACGCGCCCGATCCCTTCACTGCAACCGTGTCGTACCGGATGCGGTTCTGCCGATAGGCTTCGAAGCCGCCGCCGAACGGGTGGGTCTTGGCGTATTCCCACGTCCATTGCCACACCGCGAGGCGCGTCGAGGCGGATTCGTCGGCCTGATAGGTCTTGATCGTCGCCATCCGGTCGCTGAATGCCGAGGGGAGGAACGGCACCGCGACCAGCCCCGCCAGCGCCAGCGCGCCGAGGTAGAGCATCGGCCGCTTCACCTCGCGCAGCATCAGCACCGCGAGCAGCCCGATGCACATCAGCCCGGTGCGCGCCGAGGTGCCGACCGGGATCAGCAGGCAGGCGAACACCAGCGCATAAGCGAACGCCTTCACCGCGTGCCCGGTGCCGAACAAGGTGCCGTAGCGCGCCAGCCACAACACGATCGGGATGATGCAGATCGCGACCGCGGAGATGATGCTGCCTTCGTACAGCCCCGAATTGTTGGCGACCATCAGGTTGAGTTCGCCATAGCCGCCGCCCGAGAACAACGTCTTGATCCCGCCGACGATGACGATCGACGCGGCCGACAGCGTCATGAACAGGAGCAGCGCCTCGATCCGCAGCCGCGTCCGCAGGGTGAGCGGAAGGAAGGCGGCGAAGGCCAGCGCCTTCCATACCCAATCCCATTTATCGAGCGCTTCCGCCGGGAAGTCGGCGGTGCGGGTGGTGATGCCGCAATAGAGGATCAGGAGCAGGATCAGCCCCTGCCGTGGCGCCACGCGGCAATCCTTCTTGTCGTCGAACACCAGCCAGCCGCCGAACGCCGCGGCGCCCGCGATCAGCGAGATCGGCAGGCTGTTGAGCAGCATATAGGTCAGCCGCTGCGGCGAGACGATGTCGATATAGACATAGGCGAGCACGAACAGGAACGGGCGGCGCAGCCCCATCCCGAACAATGCGAGCAGGAAGCCGATGAAGGCGAGATCACGCACGCGGTTCACGCTCCTGCCGGGTATCGCGACCCGGTGGCGGCGTTTCGCGGTCGAGATCGGGTCGGCGCAGCAGCAGCCACGCCGCGAGCAGCATCAGCCCGTGGGTGAGGCCGAGCGCGAAATTGTCGATCATCGGCGCGAAATCCCTCGTGCTGCGTGGCGCCGGCTTTATCGGCACGCGGTTGACGCGGCGTTAAATGATCGTGTGGCAAGCATATTCTTGCGATGCGTATCCTCCATATCCTCGATCACGGCCTGCCGCTGCACAGCGGCTACACCTTCCGCACCCGTGCGATTCTGACGGCGCAGATCGCGCGCGGCTGGGAAGTCGCGGCGATCACCGGGCCGCGGCAGGGCCGGTCCGCGGCGGCGTTCGAACAGGTCGACGGGATCGATTTCCACCGCACCGTGCCGCCGCGCGCCTTGCCCGCGCCGGTCGGCGAGCTGGCGGAAATCGCCGCTTTCGCCCGGCGCATCGATGCGGTGGCGGAAAGCTATCGCCCCGATGTGCTCCACGCGCATTCGCCGGTGCTCGGCGCGCTGGCGGCGCTGTGGGTGGCGCGGCGACGCGGGTTGCCGCTGGTTTACGAGATCCGCGCCTTTTGGGAGGATGCGGCGGTCGGCAACGGCACGGGGCGCGAGGGGTCGGCGCGGTATCGCGCGACACGTGCGCTCGAGACCTGGGCGGTGCGACGCGCCGACGCGGTGGCGGTGATCTGCGAGGGGTTGCGCGGCGATCTCATCGCGCGGGGGATCGACGCGGCGAAGATATTCGTCTCCCCCAATGGGGTCGATCTCGGGCTGTTCGGCACGCCGGGGCCGCGCGACGAGGGGCTCGCGGCGACACTCGGGCTCGACGGCGAGACGATCGGGTTCATCGGCAGCTTCTACGATTATGAAGGGATCGACGATCTGATCGCGGCGATGCCGATGCTCGTCGCGGCGCGGCCCGCGGCGCGGCTGCTGCTGGTCGGCGGGGGGCCGATGGAGGCGGCGCTGCGCGCGCAGGCCGCCGCGTCGCCGGTCGCCGATCGCATCGTCTTCGTCGGGCGCGTGCCGCACGATCAGGTCGAGCGTTATTACGGCATTACCGACGTGCTCGCTTATCCGCGCAAACGGATGCGGCTGACCGATCTGGTCACCCCGCTCAAGCCGCTTGAGGCGATGGCGCAGGGGAAGCTGGTCGCGGCCTCCGATGTCGGCGGGCATCGCGAGCTGATCCGCGACGGCGATACCGGCACCTTGTTCGCCGCCGACGATCCGTCGGCGATCGCGGCGGCGCTCGCCGGGCTGCTCGCCGATCGCGCCGGCTGGGATGCGCGGCGGGCGCGGGCGCGCGCGTTCGTCGATGCGGAGCGCAACTGGGCGCTCAACGTTTCTCGTTATCAGCCCGTTTACCAACGTCTGGCAAAAGCCGAGCGGATGGATGAATCATGGCCGCAACCCAGCACGACACCCGCCTGAACCCACGAAAATTGTTGCCGGCGCTGGCGCTGGCGACGGGGCTGATCGCCGCGGCGCTGGTCGCCGCCGCACCGGCGGGGGTGTTCGATGCGGCGGTCGAGGGGTTGCCGCTTCCGGCGTTCGTGCCGGCCGGGATGACCGGCCGGATGTTGGCGGCGATCGCGGTGGGGGGCGTGGTCGCCGCGCTCGGCGCGTTGCCGTTGCTCGCGCCGCGCCGGCGCCGCGCGACCCGGCTCGGCGCGATCCCGCTGCTGCGGCGTGCCGATGCGCACCCCGATGCCCCCGCGCGGCGACCGATCGCCGCGCATAGCGAGCTCGGCGCGCCGGTGCTGCTCATCGACGCACGGACGGCCGAACACGGGCAGCCGATTCCGGCCGATCTCGATCAGCCGCTTGCGGCATTCGATCCCGGCGCGGTGCCGGCGGTGCCGCGCGCGCCGGTTCGGGCGGTTCGCTCGCTGGCACCCGTCCGGCGCGCGCGGATCGAGGCCTTTCCGGTGCCGGCGGGGGAGGGGGAAGCGTCGATCGGCGCGTTGCTCGATCGGCTCGAACGCGCGGCGGCGCGGCGTGCCGCGGCGCGGATCGACGGGCTGGAGGATATGCTTGTAAAATTGCGTAAGCTTGCCGCGGGTTGAAGCGAGACCGTCATCGTCCGCTGCTATCCTGCCGTAAAACCGCCGCACGGTGCGGCAATGGCGTTCTGATGTTCGATTATTCCCGTGTCGCTTTTGCGGCCCTATTGATGACTGCAGGTGCGGCGCCGGCCGTTGGCGCCGGCGAAGGCGCGCCGATCCTCGGCCCCGATGCGGCGGTGTGCGCGCACGGCAAGTCGCCCGCGATTCTCGTCGACATCACCGGATTGAGCAACCGCAACGGCACGGTGCGGGTGCGCACCTTCGGCGGGGCGACCTCGACCTGGTTCGACAAGACCAAATGGCAGACCAAGGTGGAAATCCCCACCCCGCGCACCGAGCCGATCCGCGTCTGCATGCCGGTCGCCGCGCCGGGCAATTATGCGATCGACGTGCGTCACGACGCCAATGCCAACGGCGAGACCGATCGCAAGGACGGCGGCGGCGCCTCGGGCAACCCGCGGGTGACGGTGTGGGATTTCATCTTCGGTCGCAAGCCCTCGCCCAAGCAGACCGCGGTGCATGTCGGGCAGGGCGTAACCGAGATTTCGGTGACGATGATGTATCTGAGCGGGACGTCGCTCAAGCCGCTGAGCGAGACGAAGCGCTAGGAAGGCAACCGTCATCCCAGCGCAAGCTGGGATCTCAGGCGGCAAGCGCAACCCATGTGGCACGCGGCCCCAGCTTTCGCTGGGGCGACGGCCGTTCGATTAAAGGTCGATCAGGATCCGCGTCGGGTCTTCCATCGCGTTCTTGAGCGCGACGAGGAAGGTCACCGCCTCGCGGCCGTCGATCAGCCGGTGGTCGTAGCTCAGCGCGAGATACATCATCGGGCGGACGACGACCTGGCCGTCGCGGACCACCGGGCGATCCTCGATCCGGTGCAGCCCGAGCACCGCCGACTGCGGCGGGTTGATGATCGGGGTCGACATCAGCGAGCCGAACACGCCGCCGTTGGAGATGGTGAAGGTGCCGCCCTTCATCTCGTCCATCTTGAGCGTGCCGTCCTTGGCGCGGCGGCCGAAATCGCCGATCGTCTTCTCGATCCCGGCGACCGACAGCTGATCGGCATCGCGGATCACCGGCACGACGAGGCCGTTGGGCGCGCTGACCGCGACCGAGATATCGGCATAATCGTGATAGATGATCTCATCGCCCTCGATCGAGGCGTTGACGGCGGGAATATCCTTCAGCGCCATGCACGCGGCCTTCACGAAGAAGCCCATGAAGCCGAGCCGCACGCCGTGCTTCTTCTCGAACAGATCCTTGTACTTGGTGCGCGCTTCGATCACCGCGCTCATGTCCACGTCGTTGAACGTGGTGAGCATCGCGGCGCTGTTCTGCGCGTCCTTCAGCCGGCGCGCGATCGTCTGGCGCAGCCGCGTCATGCGGACGCGCTCTTCCTTGCGGCCGGTCGATGCGGCGACCGACGGGGTGGCGGGCACCTCGGCAGCGGGCGCCTTGGCGGCGGTCGCCGCGGTCGCGGCGGCGGCGACGTCCTCCTTGGTCAGGCGGCCGTCCTTGCCGGTGCCCTTGATCGTCGCCGGATCGACGCCGTGTTCGAGCACCGCGCGGCGCACCGACGGCGAGAGCGCGGCGGGCGCATCGGGGCTCGCGGCGGGGGCCGGTGCAGCCGCGGGGGCAGGGGCCGCGGCAGCCGGCGCCGCCGCGGCGGCGCCGCCACCGGCCTCGACCGTCGCGATCATCGCGCCGACCTGCACCGTATCGCCGACCTGCACGGCATGCTGCCCCATCACGCCGGCGACCGGCGAGGGGACTTCGACCGAGACCTTGTCGGTCTCGAGGCTGGCGATCGGCTCGTCGGCGGCGACCTTGTCGCCCGGCTGCTTGAGCCATTCGCCCAGCGTCGCCTCGGTGATCGATTCGCCCAGTGTCGGGACCAGAACTTCGGTTGCCATCTTAAACCTCGTCATTGACGCCCCGGCCGGAACCGGGGCGACGGAACGTCACGCGCCGGCCTTGCCGGCCTTTTTCGCCGTGCCGCTTTCGCGGGTACGGCGGATTTCCTCACGCACATTATGGCCCAGCGCATCGGCGACAAGGGCGCCCTGCTCGGCCTGGTGGCGCTTCATCAGCCCGGTCGCCGGCGATGCCGCGGCGGCGCGGCCGGCGTAGCGCGGGCGCTTCACCGGGCAGTTCGCCTTGATCAGCGCCTGCTCGATGAAGGGTTCGACGAAGAACCAATAGCCGTTGTTGCGCGGCTCTTCCTGCGCCCAGATCACTTCCTCGAGATTGGGCATCCGCGCGAGGCGGACGGCCAGCGGCTCGCCGGGGAAGGGATAGAGCTGCTCGACGCGGACGATCTGCGTATGCTTGTCGCCCGCCGCATCGCGCGCCTCGATCAGGTCGTAGGCGACCTTGCCGGTGCACAGCACGAGCCGCTTGGTATCCGCATCGGCCGGCGCCGAGGGATCGGAGAGCAGGCGGCGGAAGTGGCTGTCGCCCTGGAAGTCCGCCGCGCTCGACACCGCCATCTTGTGCCGCAGCAGCGACTTCGGCGTGAAGATGATCAGCGGTTTGCGGAACGGGCGATGCATCTGCCGGCGCAGCAGGTGGAAATAGTTCGCCGGCGTGGTGCAATTGGCGACCTGCATATTATCGCCCGCGCACAGCTGGAGGAAACGCTCCGGCCGCGCCGAGCTATGCTCCGGCCCCTGGCCCTCGTAACCGTGCGGCAGCAGCATCACGAGGCCGTTGGCGCGCAGCCACTTGGCCTCGCCCGCGGCGATGAACTGGTCGATCATGATCTGCGCGCCGTTGGCGAAGTCGCCGAACTGCGCCTCCCACAGCACGAGCGTCTTGGGATCGGCGAGCGCATAGCCGTATTCGAACCCGAGCACGCCATATTCGCTCAGCGGGCTGTCGAGCACCTCGAAATTGCCGTGTTCGACATTGGCGAGCGGCACGTACTTATGCTCGTCATTCTGGTCGACCCACACCGCGTGGCGTTGCGAGAAGGTGCCGCGGCCCGAATCCTGCCCCGAGAGGCGGACGCCATAGCCTTCCGACAGGAGCGAGCCGTAGGCCAGCGCCTCGCCGGTCGCCCAGTCGAAGCCCTCGCCGGTGCGGAACATCTCGCGCTTGGCGTCGATCACGCGTGCCAGCGTCTTGTGGATCGAGATCGAGTCGGGAACCGTGGTGAGCAGCCGGCCGATCGCGTCGAACAATTTGGGTTCGATGCCGGTATCGACGCTGCGCCGCGCGGTTTCGGGATCGGCCGGGATCGAGAGGCCCGACCAGCGCCCGGCGAACCAATCCGCCTTGTTGGGCTTGTAGCTCGCGCCCGCCTCGAACTCGCCTTCGAGCAGGGTGGTGAACTGCTGGCTGGTCGTATCGATCCACGCCTGATCGACGACCTTCTCGGCGATCAGCCGCTGGCCGTAGATCTCGCTGACCGGCGCGTGGCTGCGGATCGCCTTGTACATCAG
>NZ_MKRR01000159.1:16728-20266 GCF_001897045.1 Sphingomonas sp. 66-10 | reverse complement strand
GTTCACATGGAAGATCGGCGCCTGCCCCCCCTTCGCCACATCCGACGGATAGGGCGAGGAGCGCGCGAATTGCGGGCTGGTGGTGAAGCCGATCTGGTTGTTGATGACGAAATGGATGCAGCCGCCGGTATTGTACCCACGGATGCCCGAGAAGCCGAGGCATTCCCACACGATGCCTTGCCCGGCGAACGCCGCGTCGCCGTGGATCAGCACCGGCAGCGAATGCGAATGCTCGGTGAGGTCGTTCGCGATCGTCTGGATCGCGCGGGTCTTGCCCAGCACCACCGGGTCCGCCGCCTCGAGGTGCGACGGGTTGGCGACGAGCGACATATGAACCTTGTGCCCGTCGAACTCGCGGTCGGTGGAGGTGCCGAGGTGATATTTGACGTCGCCCGAACCGCCGATGTCATCGGGGTTGGCCGAGCCGCCGGCGAATTCGTGGAAGATCACGCGGAGCGGCTTGGCCATCACATTGGCGAGCACGTTGAGCCGGCCGCGGTGCGCCATGCCGATGACGATCTCGTTGACGCCCATCTGGCCGCCGTACTTGATCACGCTCTCCAGCGCGGGGATCATCGATTCGCCGCCGTCGAGCCCGAAGCGCTTCGTGCCGACATATTTGCGGCCGAGGAACTTCTCCCACTGCTCGGCCTCGATCACCTTGGTGAGGATGGCCTTCTTGCCGGCGTCGGTGAATTCGATCGCCTTGTCCTTGCCCTCCATCCGATCCTGGAGGAAGCGACGCTCCTCCACGTCGGCGATGTGCATATATTCGAGGCCGACATTGCCGCAGTAATTGGCGCGCAGGATGTCGACGATCTCGCGTACCGTCGCCCATTGCAGCCCCAACGTGCCGCCGAGATAGACCGGGCGATCGAGATCGGCGTCGGAGAAGCCGTGATATTCGGTCGTGAGATCGGCCGGCAGTTCGCGCAGCCCGGAGAGGCCGAGCGGATCGAGATTGGAGGCGAGGTGGCCGCGCACGCGATAGGTGCGGATCAGCATCTGTGCGCGGATCGCATCGGCGGCGGCCTTGACCACCGCGTCCTGATCGGGGGCGGGGGCCGCGGCCGCCGGGGCGGGTTTGCCACCCTTCGCCGGCTTGGGCGCGGGCTCCATCTGCGTCGGATCGAGCGCCGCGGTGAGGTCGTCGGTCGAGGTCAGCGGCCAGCGGGCATTTTCCCACGACGGCCCGGACGTCGCGCCCTCCAGCCCCTCGAAGAAGGCGCGCCAGCCCGGCTCGACGCTGTCGGGCGATGCCTTGTAGCGCGCATAGAGCGCATCGATGAACGCCGGCGAGACGCCGCCTGCGATATCCGCGAAATCCTGGCCTTCGTAGCCCATGACGCTTTGTCCTCGGGCATCCTGGGGAGAGATGCCGTTGTCGCCCCGGAAGCAACATGCCCCCGGGGCGGAATGATCAACCCTTCAACACTTCGAGCAAGGTCGAGCCGAGCTCGCTCGGGCTCGCCGCGACCTTGATTCCGGCGGCTTCCATCGCCGCGATCTTGTCCTCGGCGCCGCCCTGGCCGCCCGACACGATCGCGCCGGCGTGACCCATGCGACGGCCCGGCGGCGCCGTGCGCCCGGCAATGAAGCCGGCCATCGGCTTCTTGCGCCCGCGCTTGGCCTCGTCCTTGAGGAACTGCGCCGCTTCTTCCTCGGCGGAGCCGCCGATCTCGCCGATCATGATGATCGACTGGGTCGCCTCGTCGGCGAGGAACAGTTCGAGCACGTCGATGAAGTTGGTGCCGTTGACCGGATCGCCGCCGATGCCGACCGCGGTGGTCTGGCCGAGCCCGGCGTTCGAGGTCTGGAACACCGCCTCATAGGTCAGCGTGCCGGAGCGCGAGACGACGCCGACCGAACCTTCGCGGAAGATATTGCCCGGCATGATGCCGATCTTGCACTGGTTCGGGGTCAGCACGCCCGGGCAGTTCGGCCCGATCAGCCGCGACTTGGAGCCGGAGAGCGCGCGCTTCACCTTGACCATGTCGAGCACCGGAATCCCTTCGGTGATGCACACGATCAGCGGCACTTCGGCGTCGATCGCCTCGAGGATCGAATCGGCCGCGAAGGGCGGCGGGACATAGATCACGCTGGCATCGGCGCCGGTCTTGGCGACCGCCTCGGCGACGGTGTCGAAGTTCGGCAGCCCGAGCTCCTCATGCACCGTGCCACCCTTGCCCGGCGTCACGCCGCCGACCATCTGCGTGCCGTAATCGAGCGCGGCCTTCGTGTGGAAGGTGCCTGTCTTGCCGGTCATCCCCTGGGTGATGACCTTGGTGTTCCTGTCGACGAGAATGCTCATGCGGGTTCTCAACTCCTTGTGTCCCCGCGGAGGCGGGGACCCAGCCTGTGCTCCCACCGGGAGCACATTGCCGATCAAAACAACGACTCGAACAGATCGTCCCAGCCGGGGTTCATTCGCTCAATCTCCGCCAGCTTCCACTGGCGGTTCCACTTCTTCATGCGAAGCTCGCGTAAGCGGGCCTCGTCGAGGTCGTCATACGCTTCGTACCAGACGAGACGGTGACAACCATATTCCTTCGTGAAGCCGTCGATCAGCCCGTTGCGGTGCTGATAAGCGCGGGCGGCGAGATCCGAGGTGACACCGATATAGATGGTGCCGTTGCGACCATTCGCCATGATGTAAACATACCCGCGCTTGTTCATCGGCTCCTTGTAATGTGCCCTCGCGAACGACAGCGTAAAATGTGCTCCCGCGAAGGGCCCTCATCAAAGTATTACTTTGATGGGAACCCAAGGCGGGAACCCAGTCTGTGTCCCCGCCTTCGCGGGGACACAGCTGAGCGCCTATGTCACGCCAGCGAGCTATCGATCGCCTTGCACGCCACGAGCAGTTCCTTGACCGCATCGACCGAGACCTGAAGGTTGGCCTTCGCCTCGTCGCCGAGCTTGACCTCGACCACCTTCTCGACGCCGCCGGCGCCGATGATCACCGGCGCGCCGACGTACAGATCGTCGACGCCATATTCGCCCGACAGATGCGCGGCGGCCGGCAGGATGCGCTTCTGGTCATAGAGATAGGCCTCGGCCATCGCGATGCCGCTGGTCGCCGGGGCGTAATAGGCCGAGCCGGTCTTGAGCAAAGCGACGATCTCGCCGCCGCCGCCGCGGGTGCGCTTGACGATCTCGTCGACCTTTTCCTTGGTCGAGAAGCCCATCGCGATCAGATCGCTGACCGGGATGCCGCTGACCGTGCTATACTCCAGCACCGGCACCATCGTGTCGCCGTGGCCGCCGAGCACGAAGGTGTTCACGTCCTTGACCGAGACGTTGAATTCCTCGGCGAGGAAGTGGCTGAAGCGCGCCGAGTCGAGCACGCCGGCCATGCCCACGACCTTGTTGGTCGGCAGGCCGGAGAATTCGCGCAGCGCCCAGACCATCGCGTCGAGCGGGTTGGTGATGCAGATGACGAACGCGTCGGGCGCGTTGTTCTTGATGCCTTCGCCGACCGACTTCATCACCTTGAGGTTGATGCCGAGCAGATCGTCGCGGCTCATGCCTGGCTTGC
>NZ_MKRR01000159.1:0-16720 GCF_001897045.1 Sphingomonas sp. 66-10 | reverse complement strand
CCCGGCGATATCCTTGTAATCGTTGGTGCCGATGATCTTGGCATCGAAGCCTTCGACCGGGCCGCATTGCGACAGGTCAAGCGCCTTGCCCTGCGGCACGCCCTCCACCACGTCGAACAGGACGATATCGCCCAAGCCCTTGAGGGCGGCCAAATGCGCGAGCGTACCGCCGATGTTGCCGGCGCCGATCAGCGCGATCTTCTTGCGGGCCATTCCATCCCTTTCACTAGAGGTTGCGACGTGAATGGAAAGGCCGCCTACGCCTATCCGTCACCCGGGGCAACCCGTTAAAGCAGGAAGGTTAAGGTTTTTATTGCGAGTGTTTTGCAATATCAACAACGAGGGGCGCGCTGAGTGTTCGTCGTCATTCCCGCGCAGGCGGGAATCCATTCGCGCAGGTCGGGGAAAGAATCGCGAGGGCAGCCAGAATGGATTCCCGCCTGCGCGGGAATGACGGGGGAGAGGGGCCGCGCCGGACCTGTCAGGCGCCGTGGCCGGCGGCGAGATATTCCTCCGAGCGCATTTCCTCCAGCCGGCTGACGGTGCGCTGGAACTCGAAGCGGCCGTCGCCCGTCGGATAGAGCGCGTCGGGCTGGGCATCGGCGGCGGCGAGCAGTTTGACCTTATGCTCGTAGAGCGCGTCGATCAGGCTGACGAAGCGCGCCGCCTCATTGCGGTTCTCCGGCCCGAGGATTGGAATACCGACGAGGATGATCGTATGGTAACGCCTTGCGATCGCGAGGTAATCGGCGCTGCCGCGGGCTTCGGCGCAGAGCCGCTTGAAGCTGAACACCGCGACGCCCTTGAGCGATTTGGGGACGTGCAGGGTGCGACCCTGGACGATGATATCCTCGCTCGGGACGTGATCGCGATCCTCGGGCGGATAATCGGTCAGGCGGAAGAAGGCGGCGGAGAGTTCGGCGGTCGCCTTGGGGCCGTTGGGGACGAGCCAGGTGTCCTGCTGCCCCAGTCGGTCGCGGCGATAATCGACCGGGCCGTTGAGCGCGAGCACGTCGAGCCGCGCCTCGATCAACGCGATGAAGGGCAGGAAATGCTCACGGTTGAGGCCGTTCTTGTAGAGATCGGCCGGCGCGCGGTTCGAGGTGGTGACGACGGTGACGCCCGACTCGATCAACGCGGTGAACAGTCGCGAGAGGATCATCGCATCGGGCGAGTTGGTGACCATCATCTCGTCGAAGGCGAGGAGGCGCGCTTCCTCGGCCAGCGCATTGGCGACGGGGACGATCGGGTCGCCCTGTTCCTTGCGGCGTTCGATCGCGATGCGGCCGTGCACCTCGAGCATGAATTCGCCGAAATGGACCCGCCGCTTCCGCTCGATCGCGACATTGGCGAAGAACAGGTCCATCAGCATCGATTTGCCGCGGCCGACATCACCCCACAGATACAGGCCGCGCGGCGGGATCGGGCGACGGCGGAACAGCCCCTTGGTACGCGGATGCTCCAGTTCGGCGGCGAGCGCATCGAGCCGACGCGCGCCGACGGCCTGCTCCGCATCGGGGCGGAGCTCGCCGGCGGCGACCAGCGCGTCGTAAGCGGAGAGAACCTTGCCCATCATTCAGCCTTTTGCGGTAATTGGGATCACCCACCCTCCGGTCGCCCTGAGCTTGTCGAAGGGCGGCCCGAACGCTCGGGCGACAGGACGCCCTTCGACAAGCTCAGGGCGAACGGGGAGGCGCAAGAAATCAGTTTCGCGGCGCCGACGGTTTCCTGATCGTGCCGGAAAATTCCGCCACCACCTCGCGATCGCCCTGCAACACCACACCGCGCAGGAACAGCAGCCGCCCGGTTTCGCGCAGCAGCTCGACCTCGGCCTCCAGCGGCTCGCCGATCCGGCCGCCGCCGATGAAATGCGTGTTGAGATCGAGCGTCACCGCGGTGCCCGCGGTGATCAGCCCGAAGCTGCGCGCCGCGGCGAACAGCGAAACGTCGATGAAGCCGAGCATCGCCCCGCCATGGACGACATTGGCGAGGTTCGAATGCCGCCGCTCGGGCGTCATCCGCACGCGCGCGCGGCCGCCATCGCGGCGCACGATCATCTCGCCGAGAAACGCGGTGTAGCGCGTCTCGTCCTTGAACCCCCATTTCATCCAGCCGGGATGATCGGGATGTTCCTCGTAGAGAAATTCGGGCTTGGGCTCGGTCATCGAAGCGGGGGACGAGCGCTCAGACGAGCCGCTCGACCTCCATCTTCTTGATCTCGGCGATCGCCTTGGCCGGGGAAAGGCCCTTGGGGCAGGCGTTGGCGCAGTTCATGATCGTGTGGCAGCGATAGAGCCGGAAGGGATCCTCCAGCGCGTCGAGCCGCTCGCCGGTCATCTCGTCGCGGCTGTCGGCCAGCCAGCGATAGGCCTGGAGCAGGATCGCCGGGCCGAGGAACTTGTCCGAATTCCACCAATAGCTCGGGCAGGAGGTGGAGCAGCAGGCGCACAGGATGCACTCGTAAAGCCCGTCGAGCTTGTTGCGATCCTCGGGCGACTGCAGCCGCTCCTTGCCCGCGGGGGGCGGGGTCACCGTCTGCAGCCACGGCTTGATCGAGGCATATTGCGCGTAGAAATGCGTGAAATCGGGGACGAGATCCTTGATCACCTCCATCGCCGGCAGCGGGGTGATCTTCACTTCACCCTTCACGTCTTCGATCGCCGTCGTGCAGGCGAGACCGTTCTTGCCGTCGATGTTCATCGAGCACGAGCCGCAGATGCCCTCGCGGCACGAACGGCGGAAGGTGAGCGACGAATCCTGCTCCGCCTTGATCTTGATCAAGGCGTCGAGCACCATCGGGCCGCATTCGTCGAGATTGATCTCGAACGTGTCGTAGCGCGGGTTCTCGCCCGAGTCGGGATCGTAACGATAGATTTTGAAGTTCCGCATCTTGCCCCCGGGCTGGGGCGAGGGGATTTTCCGTCCGCCCTTGATCTTGCTGTTCGCGGGCAAGGTGAATTCGGCCATCGTTTTTTCCCGATTCAGTCGGTTGCGGTCGCGGAGCGGAGGCCGCTCCAGTCGATTTTGCGCGTCAGGTACATGATGCCGGCCAGCGCCGCAAACAGGAGAATCGCGCCGATCAACAATGAATAAGCCTCGAGGCTCAGCAGGACGTAGAGAATCGCGTAGAGCGCGATGAGCAGCGCGGCGATATAGCCCGCGCGCTGCCAGCTTCTCAGCACCGGGGCCGAATAAGCGGTGAGCAGCCCGACGATCGCCGCCGCGGCGAGGATATAGGCGAGCGCGAAGCCGATCACCTCGGCGAAGGCGAGCAGCATCACGAAGAACAGCACCAGCCCCGCGCCGACCAGCAGATATTCCGCGGTCGCGACGCGCACTCCGGCGATCACGTCGAACATCAGAAAGGCCATGAAGGTGAAGCCGATGAACAGGAAGCCGTATTTCACCGAGCGATTGACCTGGCTGTAGAGATCGACGGGGGAAATCAGATCGACTCGCGCCTCGTAATCGCCCGCCTGCTGCGACGTATCGTATCGATCGCCGACCGGGGTTTCGCGGGTATCGGGCGCCGATTCGCCCGCCGAGACGAGCGTGCGGCCGAGCGCGAGATTGCCGACACGCCAGGTGGCGTTGAAGCCGTTGGCCGAAACCTGCTGCGCGGTCGGCAGGAAGCCGCCCTGGAAGCTGGGGTGCGGCCATTTCGAGGTGACCGTCCAACGGGTGTCGCCCGCCTGCGGGGCGAGCGCGATCCAGCCGTTGCCGCGGAAGGTGAAGCGGAAGCTCGCGGCGATCGCGCGCGTGCGCAGCGGGGAGGCATCCAGCCAGGTGAAGAAGCCCGCGCCCCCGGTGGCCGCCGATCCCTTGCCGGGTTGCAGCCCGAGCCTGACCCCGTCGACCGTCACCGCTGGCGGCGCGCCGTAAAGCCCGCGCGCGTCGCGCAGGCCGAAGCGGAGTTCGGCGCGGTCGAAGAATAGCCGATCCTGTGTGATGCCGAAGCGCGCGAGGTCCGCCGGGAGGACGAAACGCGCGGTGCCGCTCGCCGCCGCCTCGAACAGGACGGCTTCGTAGATCGACCGGCGTCGGCGCTCGGGCGTCAGGTCGGTACGGAGGTCGGCCTGTTCGGGCGCGAGCGTCAGCTCGCGCCACACCGTCTGTGTCTTGGCGACCTGCTTGCCGCCTTCGCTGACGGTTTCGGTCGTCTGCTCCTGATAGGGGATGACGAGCACGGGGCCGGCGATCGTCTGCGGGCCGCCCCAGCCTTCCGCGATCGAGGCGCGCGCGACCTGAGACTGCGATTGCCGATCGTAGACCAGGAGGTAGACCGCGAAGAGGGGGATGGCGAGCAACGCGCCGATCAGCACGGCGATCAACAGCTTTTTGCCGGGAGTCCGCTCGTCTACCGCCATGTCACGTCCTTTCGCCGACGAAGCGAGGCAAATTAGCGGTGAAATGAGACCGCGGCAATGCGCGCCGGTTCATGAAGTCGACGCAGAATGGATCGCACGCCCTCTCGCTGCGTTAGATTGTGGCAGAGGGCTGATTGGAAGGGAAGGTTCAACGATGCATGTCGCCGGTATCGCCGTGATGATTGCCGCCGTGCTGCTGCCGGCCGGCGCGATCGCGCAGGAAGTGCGCGAGGCGCAGGACAATAAGCAGGATTCGACGCTGTCCGAAGCCGGCAAGATCGCGGCGCGCCCGGTGCATGACGTGGGGCTGGCCAACAAGAAGGTCCCGCCGGTGCTGCTCAACGCCGAGGACGCGCCCTATAGCACCAGCGGCACCGCCTCATGCGCGCAGATCGCCGGCAGGCTGCGCGATCTCGACAAGGTGCTCGGCCCCGATTTCGACGTGCCGTCGGAGGACAAGGGCACCCGCACCGGTCAGATCGCCAAGATCGCCGGCGAGACCGCGATCGATACGATCATCCCGTTCCGCGGGCTGGTACGCGAAGTGAGCGGCGCCGCGGCGGCGCAGCGCCGGATGCAATCGGCCACCTATGCCGGGCTCGCGCGGCGCGGATATCTGCGCGGGGTCGCGCGTGCGAAGGGGTGCAAGCGGTAGGTTTTGGCGATCTACAGCCGCGTCCCGACCACCGCGCAGGCAAGGAACATCAGCAGCCCGGCGAACCGGTTCGAGCGGAAACGCGCGAGCGCGCCCGCGCCGTCGTCGGGATCGAGCGTCGCGATCTGCCACATTAGATGCGCCGCGATCGGCAGCAGCGCGGCGAGCGACAGCGGATCGGGGCGTACCAGCCAGAAGGCGCCGCCCCACAATAGCAGCGCCGCGACATAAAAGCCGCCGACCCCCGGCACCACCGATTTGCCCATCCGCAACGCCGACGAGCGGATGCCGATCAGCGCATCGTCCTCGCGATCCTGCAGCGCGTAAATCGTGTCATAGCCGATCACCCAGCAGATCGACCCGGCGTAGAGCAGCAGTCCGGGAATCGCGATCCACCCCCAGGTCTCGTTCCACCCGACCAGCGCCGCCCAGGAAAAGACCAGCCCCAGCCACGCCTGCGGCCACCAGGTGATCTTCTTCATGAACGGATAGGCGGCGACCAGCGCGAGGCTGGCGACCGCGACGATCGCGGTATCGACGCGCAGCTGGAGCAGCACGACCAGCCCGACGAGGCTGAGCATGCCGAGCCATATCCAGGCGGCGGTAAGCGATACCGCGCCGCTGGCGAGCGGGCGCGAGCGGGTGCGCGCGACGCTGGCGTCGAGCTTGCGGTCGACGATATCGTTATAGACGCAGCCCGCGCCGCGCATCGCGATGCTGCCCGCGAGCAGCCACAGGATCAGCGGCCAGCGCTCGATCGTGCCGCCGGCGAGTGCCACCGCCCAGGCGCCGGGCCAGAACAGCAGCCACCAGCCGATCGGCCGATCGAACCGCGCGAGCAGGGCGAAGTTCCGCATGCGGAGCGGCAGCGCGGCGACGATGCCGCGATGCTCGCTGTCGGGGACGATATCCGGGGCGTTGCTCACGCCGGCCATCCTATCCGCCTCGTCACGCTTCCGCCACAGCCGGTTCGTAGATATCAGTGGCTTGTGGTTCAGTTGAAGATACCGACGAAACCCCTCGTCATTCCCGCGCAGGCGGGAATCCATTGACGCTGGTCTCGCGATAGGGCCGCAACCTCAGCGTCAATGGATCCCCGCCTGCGCGGGGATGACGAGAGACGGGAGCGAAGGGAGTAGAGTATATGCGTATGTCTCCGATGCCGATCGCGATGCTGGCCGCTCTCGTCGCGATCGCCGGCCCCGCGGCGGCGCAGAACGGACCGGCGCTCGCCGGCATCTGGCGCAACGACGCCGACAGCGTGCGCATCCGTATCGCGCCGTGCGGGCAGGGGCTGTGCGGCCGGGTCATCGCGGCGAGCGAAAAGGCCAAGGCGGATGCCGCCGCCGGGGGCACCGATCAACTGGTCGGCACCGAATTGTTCCACGATTTCCGGCGCGAGGACGACGGCCTGTGGTACGGCGAAGTCTATGTGCCGGATATCGACAAGACGTTCGACGGCACGCTCGAACTGGTCAACCGCGACACGATCGTCGGCAAAGGCTGTCTGTTCGCCGGGTTCGGCTGCAAGACGCAAAGCTGGAAGCGCGTCCGCTGATCCATCTGTCGGTAGCGATCGGTCGGTTCGTCGAGGCCCTGTTCTACGCCATCCTGCGGGTGGCGGGGGTGATCACCTTTGGCGTGATCGGGATTGCCATCCTCGCCGTCCTCCTGTTCATGACCGTCAAACGGATGACCGGACGAAACCGCAAATAATGATCGCCACCCCCGCCTGGCCGCCGCGCTCGACCCCGCGCCTCTACGTGCCCGAACCGCTCGCGCCGGGCGCGCGACGGATCGACGGCGCGGGCGCGCATTATCTCGCCTCGGTGATGCGGCTGAAGGCCGGCGATCCGGTGAAATTGTTCGACGATGCGACCGGCGAGTGGCTGGCGGTGGTGGAGAGCGCCGGGCGCCGCGACGTGACGCTCGACGTACGCGAATTGCTCGCGCCGCGTGAGCGCGTGCCCGATCTGTGGCTGGTCGCCGCGCCGCTCAAGAAGGGGCGGGTCGACTGGATGGCGGAGAAAGCGTGCGAGCTGGGCGTCGCGCGTTTCGTGCCCGTCGTGACGCGGCGCACCGTGGTCGATCGCCCCAATGTCGATCGGCTTCGCGCGCATATGATCGAGGCGGCCGAGCAATGCGGGCGTACCGCGCTGCCCGAGGTGGCCGAGCCGGTGAAGCTCGCCGCGCTGCTGCGCGACTGGCCGGACGGGCGGGCACTCTATTTCGCCGACGAACAGGGCGGGGCGCCGGCGCGCGCGGCGATGAAGCCCGGCGCGGCGGCGATCCTGATCGGGCCGGAAGGCGGGTTCGACGACGAGGAGCGCGCGGCGATCCGCGCAACGCCGGGGGCGGTGCCGATCTCGCTCGGCCCGCGCATCCTGCGCGCCGATACCGCCGCGGCGGCGGCGGTGGCGGTGTGGATGGCGGCGGCGGGGGACTGGTAGTCGCGGCCTGTTCGACGCGTGACGCAGCACGCAAAAGCGCATGAAATTTCCTAATGTACCGTCCGATAGCTAAACCCGTAACGGTTTCGCTAGCGGAGCCGTTCATCCCCGCGTAAGGCGCGCTTATGACGACCAAGACGGTTTCGGAAAGCAACTCGCCAGTCATCGAGTCGCGCGAGCAACTCATCGCCAGTTTCGCCCGTGGCGAAAAGCCCAAGGAACGGTGGCGGATAGGCACCGAGCATGAGAAATTCGTCTATGCCGTGTCCGATCACCACGCGCCGTCGTGGGACGAGCCGCACGGCATTCGCGCGTTGCTCACCGAGCTCCAGCAATATGGCTGGCGCCCGGTGGAGGAGAACGGCAACCTCATCGCGCTGACCGGGCTCGACGGCAGCGTCAGCCTCGAGCCGGCGGGACAATTCGAGCTTTCCGGCGCGCCGCTCGACAATCTCCACGAGACCTGCGCCGAAACCGGCCGGCATCTGGAGCAGGTGAAGGCCGCGGGCGAGAAGCTCGGCATCGGCTTCCTCGGGCTCGGCATGTGGCCGGACAAGACGCGCGGCGATCTGCCCGTGATGCCCAAGGGGCGCTATGCGATCATGTTGCGGCATATGCCGCGGGTCGGCTCGCTCGGGCTCGACATGATGCTGCGCACCTGCACGATCCAGGTGAACCTCGATTACGCCAGCGAGGCCGATATGGCGCAGAAGTTCCGCGTCGGGCTCGCGCTGCAGCCGCTTGCGACGGCGCTGTTCGCCAATTCGCCGTTCACCGAGGGCAAGCCCAACGGTTATCTCTCCTACCGCAGCCATATCTGGTCGGATACCGATCCGGCGCGGACCGGGATGTTGCCGTTCGTGTTCGAGGACGGCTTCGGTTACGAGCGCTATGCCGAATATATGCTCGATGTGCCGATGTACTTCGTCTACCGCGAAGGGCGCTATATCGACGCCGCCGGGCTGTCGTTCCGCGATTTCCTCAAGGGCGAACTACCCGTCCTCCCCGGCGAGCTGCCGACGCTGGAGGATTGGAACGACCATCTCTCCACCGCTTTCCCCGAGGTGCGGCTCAAGACCTTCCTCGAGATGCGCGGGGCGGATGGCGGGCCGTGGAACCGGATCTGCGCGCTGCCGGCCTTTTGGGTCGGGCTGCTCTACGATCAGGCGGCGCTCGACGCGGCCTGGGATGTGGTGAAACATTGGACGATGGAAGAGCGCGAGGCGCTGCGCAGCGCCGCGCCCAAACTCGCGCTCGGCGCGCCGATCCCCGGTGGCGGCACGCTGCGCGATATCGCGGGCGAGGTACTGGAGATCGCCAATGCCGGGCTCGCGGCGCGCGCGCGGCACAATCGCTCGGGGGATAACGAAACTGGCTTCCTCGATCCGCTGCGCGAGATCGTCCGCAGCGGCAAGGTGCCGGCGGAGGTGCTGCTCGAACGCTATAACGGCGCGTGGGGCGGGGACATCTCGCGGGTATACGGCGAAGCGAGCTTCTAGCGCCCCGCGATCCACGCGAAGGCGCGCGGGATCGGGGCGTTGCGCGTCATCCACGCGTCATAGGCGCGATAATCGGGGTCGGCCGAGAGGTGGCGTTCCTCGGTCTTCGCGCGCCAGTAATAGACTGCGCTGACCACGCCGAGCAGCACGGTCGCGCGCGTCGCGTCGACCAGGCTGCCGGTCGACAGCATCGGCAGCGTGGAGAGCCACCAGAACAGGTTCTTCGACAGATAGGCCGGGTGGCGCGACCAAGCATAGGGGCCGTGGGTCAGGATGCCGCGGTTGGTGAGGTTCGAGAAGCGCAGGCCGAACGCCACCGTCGCCCAGGCGTAGATCGCGGTCAGCGCCACCAGCAACGCGCCGACCAGTGCGAGCGCGATCGGATAGCCGGCGAGCCACGCGGTCCAGTCGGCGGTGCCGGGGTGATAGTCGAGCGGGCCGCCGGGGTTCATCAGGATGAACGGGGGATAGCAGATCAGCGCCGCCGTCCAGCCCGCGGCATAAGGGTTCGCGGTGCGGATATGCGCGTCGAGCGGGCGCATCGTGAGAAGATAGCCGACGGTGGCGAAGGCGACGTCGACCACGAACATGAAGGTGATCAGCCAATTGGCCAGCGCCACCGGATCGCGGAGCACCGCCGACGTATCGGCGCGGACGAAATCGCCGAACCCCGACGGGACGATCGCGAGCATGAAGGCGAGGAAGAAGCCCTTCACCGCCCAGGAACGCAGGTGGTTCCAGATCGCCTCGCGATCCGGCGCGCCTTGCCCGAGCAGCCACGCGCCGAGCGCCCAGGCGCCGTCGCGCGGTTCGACCAGCCGGCGGTCGAGCCAGATCACATAGGGGATCGACAGCACCAGCAGCGGCGGCGCGGCGCGTTCGAGGCACCACATGGCGAACTGGAAATTGCCCTGCCAGTAGAAGCGCCCGACGGCATAGGTCAGCGCGATCGCCGCCCAGGTTGCCCATAGCCCGGTGAGCTTGACGAGGCTGATGTCGATCGTCGCGCGCGGCGGGCGCCGCATGTGCCAGTCGATCCCGGTCGAGCGGTGGCGGTGCACCCTGTCGACCAGCAGCGACCACAGCACCATTGGCACGCCGCAGGCGGCGACCCCGACCAAAGCGGCATAAGGGCCGTCCATCCCGAAGTGTCGCGCCACCGCGATCCACCCCGCAAGCCCGGCGAGCCCGGCCAGCCCGACGCCGTGCGACACCGCCGAGGCAGGGCGCGGATCGGCGCGATCGGCCGAGGCGAGTGCTGGATCGAGATACATCGCGCCGCCCCTGCCACGCGAATGGTAAGGATCGCGTGAAGGATCAGCGGTTTGGCTGGGGGAGGGGTGGAGCGGGTAACGGGAATCGAACCCGTGTATTCAGCTTGGAAGGCTGCTGCACTACCATTGTGCTATACCCGCACACCGTTGAAAACGCGTGGTTTTCTATGCGGCTCCGGCCGGTATTCCAACTTCATGTCCGTCGGAATGCCAACACGGTGCGGGTGCGAGATAACCAGCGGCGCGCATCGGCGCAAGCCGTGCGCGCGGCTTCGGATCCTTTTTGGAACCTTAACCATAGTCAGGAATTGTGCGTCCGGGACCTGACCCCACCGGTTGCGGCGCACGGAGTTAATCTTCCGGGCGCCGTAGCTTTGTGCGGATCGCATGTTACGCTGTGCTCCCGGTTCACGGAGCGGATCATGAGCGAGGCGATCACCCCCTTCCACCTCGACGTGCCGGAGGCTGCGCTGGACGATCTCCGCGTGCGGCTCGCCAACACCCGCTGGCCCGAGCGCGAGACGGTGGAGGATTGGGGGCAGGGCGTTCCGCTCGATCGCGCGCAGGCGCTGGTCGCGCATTGGCGCGACCGCTACGACTGGCGCGCGTGCGAGGCGCGGCTCAACGCGCTGGGGCAATATCGCACGACGATCGACGGCACCGGAATCCATTTCCTCCACGCCCGCTCGCCCGAGCGCGATGCGTTGCCGCTGATCATCACCCACGGCTGGCCGGGATCGGTGGTCGAGTTCCTCAAGGTGATCGGCCCGCTGACCGATCCCGCGGCGCACGGCGGGGATCCGCGCGATGCCTTCCACATCGTCGCGCCGTCGCTCCCCGGCTACGCCTTTTCCGACCGCCCGGCGGATCGCTGGCCGGTGCCGCGCATCGCGGCGGCGTGGATCACCCTGATGAAGCGGCTCGGTTACGATCGCTTCGTCGCCCAAGGCGGTGATTGGGGATCGGCGGTCTCCTCGGCGATCGGCGCGAGCGGCGACGCGGCGGTGGCGGGGATCCACGTCAACATGATCGTCGCCCCGCCGACCCCCGACGACATGGCCGATCCCACCCTCGAGGAGCAGGCGGCGCTCGCGGCGTTCCAGCGCTACATGACCGACGGCAACGGCTATGCCCAGCAGCAGGCGACGCGCCCGCAGACATTGGGCTACGCGCTGGTCGATTCGCCCGCGGGGCAGGCGGCGTGGATCTTCGAGAAATTCCACGCCTGGACCAATTGCGACGGCGACCCGCTCAATGTGCTGACGCTCGACGAGATCATCGACAATATCATGCTCTACTGGCTGCCCGGCACCGCCGCCTCGGCGGCGCGGCTCTATTGGGAGAGCTTTCGCGATTTCGCCGCGGCGCGGGTCGAGGTGCCGGTGGCGTGCAGCCTGTTTCCCAAGGAAATCTTGCGTGCCTCGCGGCGCTGGGCGGAGCGGCGCTACCCCCATATCGTCCATTGGGGCGAGCCCGCGCGCGGCGGTCATTTCGCGGCGTTCGAGCAACCCGAGCTGTTTGTCGAGGAGGTGCGCGCCGGGTTCCGCCCGATGCGCTAACACGCTGGCCGCCGCAGCGGCTGGTGGTGGAAGGGGCTGGATTCGAACCAGCGTACACTTGCGTGGGCAGATTTACAGTCTGCTGCCTTTAACCACTCGGCCACCCTTCCACAGGGCCGCTTCGTCAAAGCGAGGGCGCCCAATGCCGAAGCAGGCGGGCGGTGTCAACGCGCTCATGTCGATGATGTCGCATTTTGTTCATCATGCGGCGGGCGAGCCGAAAAAACTTGCCGCGCACGCCGCGGCCGATCAAATCGCGGGCATCTGTCCCTTCGTTTGTCCGGAATTGAATGATGGCCCGTCGCAGCCACCGCCCCTCGCAGCCCCCCGGCAGCCGCCCGCGTTTCTGGGGGCGCCATGCCGTCATCGCCGCGCTGGCCAACCCCGAGCGCAACGTGCGCAAATTGTGGGGCACGCGCGAGGCGCTTGCCGCGCTGTCGCTGCCCTCGGTCCTGCCGGTGGTCTATGCCGATGTCGCCGATCTGGGGCGGATGGTGCCCAATGACGCGCCGCATCAGGGGCTGGTGGCGGAAGTCGATCCGCTCGAGGAAATCTGGCTCGGCGATCTGATCGAGCAGGGGCGCGACGATCGCCGCCCGCTGGTGGTGCTCGATCAGGTGACCGATCCGCACAATGTCGGCGCGATCCTGCGCTCGGCGGCGGCGTTCGACGCGCTCGGCATCGTCACCCAGGATCGCCACGCGCCGCCCGAATCGGGCGCACTGGCGCGGGCGGCGTCGGGCGCGCTGGAAACGGTGCCGTGGGTGCGCGTGGTCAATCTGTCGCGCGCGCTCGATGAGATCGCGGAGGCGGGCTTCTGGCGGATCGGGCTGACCGGCCATGCCGCGCTCAATCTCGCCGAGGCGATGGGCGAGGCGCGCGTCGCGATCGTGCTCGGCGCGGAGGGCGAGGGGATGCGGCAGAATACCGAGGCGCATTGCGACCAGCTCGCCAAGCTGCCGATCTCGCCCAAGGTGGAGAGCCTCAACGTCTCCAATGCCGCGGCGATCGCGCTCTATGCGGCGGCGGCGCGGGGCTGAGGCCGGTCGACATTCAGCCGTTCGAGCCTCGCAAACTGTCACCCCGGCCTTGAGCCGGGTCCATCGTGCGGCACGCTCTATGGTAAGAACCTCTTGCTCCGCGCTTGCCTCCCGATGGAGGCCGGGGTGACGGAGGGGGGTGGGCATCCCAGGCGAAATAACTGGATGCCGATCGGCCCTAGCGCGGGCCCGAAACCGGCCCGGCGCGGGCCGGGGCCCGGTCGCTACCGGCCCGATGCTGGACCCCGGCCTGCGCCGGGGCGGTGCGTAGGATCAATCTTCTTCGGCGATTCGCACCTTCATCCCGTCCAGCGCGTCGCTGAACGGAATCTGGCACGACAGGCGCGAGGTCTCGTCGCGATCGCTCGATGAATCGAGCAGGTCGTTCTCGTCCTCGCTCATCGGCGGCAGTTTGGCCGAAAATTCCGGGTCGACATGGATGTGGCAGGTCGCGCAGCTGCAGCAACCGCCGCACAATGCCAGGATTTCATCGATGCCGCCGTCGCGGATCACTTCCATCACAGACAGGCCTGCCTCGCCGTCCAGCGCGCGTTCTTCCCCATCCCGCGTTACGACGATAAGCTTGGGCATTATGGTCTCCGTGCAAAATCCCATCAGATTCGCATCGCCCCATGCCTGCCTTCGCGCGAGCCTGCAATGGGGCTGAGCGAAGCGCAGCTTCGTTCGGGGATTGATGCACTAGGCGCAATCGAACCGAAATTCGCGGTCGCGGTGGCGCGGGTCGGCTATCCGGCACCGCGCGTCCGCGCGCGTGGTTATGTTACTTTGTTGCGTACGATCGTCGGCCAGCAGGTGAGCGTGAAGGCGGCGGACGCGGTGTGGCGCAAGCTGGAGGCGCAGATCGGCGATCCGACCGATCCCGCGGTGATCGCGCGCGCCAGCGACGAGGATCTGCGCGCCTGCGGCTTTTCGCGGCAGAAATCGGGTTATGCGCGCAGCCTGGCGGAGGAGGTGCTGAGCGGCCGGCTCGACCTGGACGCGCTCCCGGCAGCGGACGAGGAGGCGATCGCCAGCCTCACCCGGGTGAAGGGCATCGGGCGCTGGTCGGCCGAAATCTATCTGCTGTTCGCCGAGGGACGGGCGGATATCTGGCCGGCGGGCGATCTGGCGGTGCAGATCGAGGTCGGGCGCATCCTGGGCCACGAGACGCGGCCGAGCGAGAAGCTGACCCGCGAGCTCGCCGAGGCGTGGCGCCCGCATCGCGGCGCGGCGGCGATCTTCACCTGGCATCATTACGGCGCGGGAGCCGGCGCGGCGCCGGTGTGAAAGGGCCGGGGCCCCTTTCTTCTCCCCTCCCTGGTGAAGGGAGGGGAGAAGGAGAGAGCGTTACCGCGCCGGGCGCCAGAGCTGCGTCTGGCAGATAAAGGCGAGGCAACCCTTCACATTGAGCGTGCCGTCGGCGTTACGGCTGACGACCGACTTGAACGTCTTGCCGCGGCGCGGGTCGTAGATTTCGCCGCGCCAGTCGCCGCCCTTGTCGGTGAGGCCGTTGAGGATCTGCATCCCGAGCAGCGGGCGCGTGCGTAGCGCGGGGTCGGGATTCTTCACATCGGTGGTCGGGCCGTTGGGGGTGGGTCGCACGATCGTCGCGAGCTTGCCGCACATCGCCTTGCCGCAGGCGCCGATCGCGACGATGCCCGATCCGTCCTCGGTCAGATAGCGGCCGGCAATCGGATCGGCGGCATGAGCCACTCCCGGCAACGTGAGGAGCAGGGGGGCGATCAGGGCGGGCAGGGTGGGGCGAGTCATGTCGCGAAGATGCCGCTCGCGGTGGCGGTGCACAAGCGGTCTGCGCCGGGGTGGAAGCCCAAGCGATCCCGATTGAGGGCGTGCGCTCCAACGGTCCCTCCCGCATCTTTCGCTCAAAGCGCACGGGCAGCGTGCGGAATATCGGTTAGCCCCCGCAATCGCGGTTGAACCCGCGCGCGCGCTCCCGCATTGAGGCGCGCGATGACGCGGCCCGCCACCGACATGATGCGCTCGCTCCCCGAAAGCCACGGCACGATCGCCGTGCCGCGCGGGGGCGGTTTCTGGCGGCGGCTGCTCGCCTTCATCGGGCCGGGCTGGCTCGTCGCAGTGGGCTATATGGACCCGGGCAACTGGGCGACCGACATCGCCGGTGGGTCGGCGTTCGGCTATACCTTGCTCTCGGTCATCCTGCTTTCCAACCTGATGGCGATCGTGCTGCAGGCGCTGGCGGCGCGGCTCGGGATCGGCGCCGGGCTCGATCTCGCCCAGGCGTGCCGCGCCCATTACCGGCGCGGGCCGGCGCTGATCCTGTGGCTATTGTGCGAGATCGCGATCATCGCATGCGATCTCGCCGAGGTGCTCGGCACGGCGATTGCCTTGAAATTGCTGTTCAATATGCCGCTGCTCGTCGGCGTGTGCGTCACCACGCTCGATGTGTTCCTGATCCTCGCGCTGCAGCGTTACGGGTTCCGCCGGCTCGAGGCGTTCATCGCCGCGCTGCTGATCGTCATCGCCGGCTGTTTCGCGTTCGAACTGGCCTGGGCCGGGCCGGACTGGCGCGCCGCGGCGGCCGGGCTGGTGCCGACCGCCGAGATCGTCCGCAATCCGGCGATGCTTTATATCGCGATCGGCATCCTCGGCGCGACGGTGATGCCGCACAATCTCTATCTCCACTCGGCGATCGTCCAGACCCGCGCGTTCGGCGAGAGCGAGCGCGAACGACGCGACGCGATCCGGCTGGCGACGGTCGATTCGACCGTCTCGCTCGGGCTCGCCTTCTTCATCAACGCGGCGATCCTCGTGCTGGCGGCGGCGACCTTCCATGTCGCGGGGCGCACCGGGGTGGCGGAGATCGAGGAGGCGCATCGCCTGCTCGCGCCGATGCTCGGGGTCGGGGCGGCGAGCACGGTGTTCGCGATCGCGCTGCTGGCGAGCGGGCAGAATTCCACCGTTACCGGCACGTTGGCCGGGCAGATCGTGATGGAGGGGTTTCTCGATCTCCGGCTGCCGATGTGGCTCAGGCGGCTGGTGACGCGCGCGCTGGCGATCGTCCCGGCGGTCGCGGTGATCGCCTGGGCGGGGGATCGCGGGGCGACCCCGCTGCTGCTGCTCAGCCAGGTGATCCTCAGCCTGCAATTACCCTTTGCGGTGGTGCCGCTGGTCGCCTTTACCGGCAGCGCTAAGGTGATGGGCGCGCATGCCGCGCCGCGCTGGCTGACGGCGCTGGCGTGGGTGATCGCGGCGCTGATCGTGGCGTTGAACGCGATCCTGCTGTGGGGCGCGGCGTTCGGTTAGGAGACGTTCCCTATCCCCGTTCGGGCTGAGCTTATCCAAGCCCTGCACTTTCTTCGAGAGAAAGAAGGGCCGCCGTTCGACAAGCTCAGGGCGAACGGGAGGGGTTAGGCCACCAACCGCGCCGCAATCGCCTGGCGCCGTGCCGCATCGACCCCCAGCACCTCCGCCGCATAGGCCTCGACCCCGCCGTGCTGCTCGTCGATCGCAGCGAAGGCGGTGCGGAGGTAATCTGCCTCGACCGACATCAGCGCGACGATCGCCTCGTCGCTCATCTGCGGGCCGTAGCGTTCGCGGATCGATGCGGCGGCGCTGGCGATGCGGCGCGCGGGGTCGCCGGCGGTGTTGGTGAGCAGATAGTCCGCCATCACATCGTCCGCGTGGACGCCGAGCAGCCGGTGGAGCAGCGCCGCCGCCAGCCCGGTGCGATCCTTGCCGGCGAGGCAATGCAACAGGCTGGCGCCGTCGCGCGTCGCCAGCGCCTCGAAATAAAGCGTCAGCGAGTGTCGTTGCCCCCTAATTGCCTGACGAGGCCTCGCGGGTTTGGGTGATGTACTCGCGGGGTGATCGGTAGCCTAGCGCCTTGTGCGGATG
>NZ_MKRR01000158.1:43957-55667 GCF_001897045.1 Sphingomonas sp. 66-10 | reverse complement strand
GAACTGTCCTTCCCCGCCGACCTGGTGATCAAGGCGCTGGGCTTCGATGCCGAGGAACTGCCGCGGCTGTGGGATGCGCCCGAACTGGGGGTAACGCGCTGGGGCACCTTGCTGGTCGACGGCAAGACGCTGATGACCAGCCTCGACGGCGTGTTCGCCGCGGGCGATATCGTGCGGGGCGCGAGCCTCGTGGTGTGGGCGATCCGCGACGGGCGCGATGTCGCCGAGCAGATGCATAAGTGGCTCAAGGCCAAGGCCGCGAGCGAACGGGTGGCGGCATGATGCTGCGTCATGCGCTGTGCGCGGCCGCGCTGTTCGCCGCCCCCACGCCGTTGCTTGCCGAGCCGGTGACCGAGGCACCGGCCGCGCTTCCGGCACCCGATCCCGCGCGTCTTGTCGCGGCGCGGCCGGTTATCGACGCGCTGTGGCCGCTCGGCACCTATGCCCGCGTCATGCATGCGACGATGGATCAGGTCGTGCAGGGCACGATGATGCGGATGTTCGACATGAAGCCGCACGAATTCGCCAAGAACATGGGGCTCCCGGCCGACGCGAGCAAAGCGAAGGACGTCCACCCGGACGAAACGCTTGGGCAGGCGGCGGATCGCGCCGATCCCTATTTCCGCGAGCGGATGCGCATCACGATGAAGGTGATGGGCGACGAGATGGCCACGTTGATGACCGAGATCGAGCCCGAGGTTCGCGATGCCCTCACCGCGTCCTATGCCCGGCGCTTCTCGGTGGCTGAACTCGGTGACCTCCAGCGTTTCTTCGCGACGCCCACCGGCAAGGCTTATGCCTCTGATTCGATGCTGCTGATGATGGGGCCGGATATGGTCAACGCGATGCAGGCATTCGTACCGAAGATGATGCAGGCGATGCCGAAGATCATGGCTCATGTCGCCGATGCGACCAAACATCTCCCGCCCCCGCCGAAAAAGACGTCAACCGACGCCGCGACCGGAAAGGACGCGAAGTGACCCAGGATCGCACGGAGGCCCCCGTCATGGCCCGCACGCTCGAAGAACAGCGCACCCACCTTGCCACGCACGGCATGTACCGCCCCGAGCTCGAATCCGATGCCTGCGGCGTCGGCCTCGTCGCCGCGACCGATGGGCGGCCGTCGCGCCGCGTCGTCCAGTCGGCGATCGATGCATTGAAGGCGGTGTGGCATCGCGGCGCGGTCGATGCCGACGGCAAGACCGGCGACGGCGCGGGGATCCACGTCGATCTGCCGATCCGCTTCTTCGACGATGCGATCGCGGCGAGCGGGCACAAGGTGCTCCACAACCGGCTCGCGGTCGGCATGATATTCCTGCCGCGCACCGATCTCGGCGCGCAGGAAACCTGCCGCACGATCGTCGAGAGCGCGATCATCGAGGCGGGCTATACGATCTACGGCTGGCGCCAGGTGCCGGTCGACGTCAGCGTGATCGGGCGCAAGGCGCAGGAAACCCGCCCCGAGATCGAACAGATCATGATCGCCGGGCCGCTGCCCGAAGAGGTCGACGCGGCCGAATTCGAGAAGAACCTCTATCTCGTCCGCCGGCGGATCGAGAAGCGCGTGATCGCGGCGCAGATCCAGGGCTTCTACATCTGCTCGCTCTCGTGCCGCTCGATCGTCTACAAGGGGCTGTTCCTCGCCGAGAGCCTGTCGGTGTTCTACCCGGACCTGACCGACAAGCGCTTCGAGAGCCGCGTCGCGATCTTCCACCAGCGTTATTCGACCAACACCTTCCCGCAATGGTGGTTGGCGCAGCCGTTCCGCTGCCTCGCGCACAACGGCGAGATCAACACGATCCGCGGCAACAAGAACTGGATGCTGAGCCACGAGATCCGCATGGCCTCGATCGCGTTCGGCGAGCATTCGGAGGATATCAAGCCGGTGATCCCGGCGGGCGCGAGCGACACCGCCGCGCTCGATGCGACCTTCGAGGCGATCTGCCGCTCGGGCCGCGATGCGCCAACCGCGAAGCTGATGCTGGTGCCCGAGGCGTGGCGCAACAGCGGCGACGAGGATGTGCCGCCTGCACATGCCGCGATGTACCAATATCTCGCCAGCGTGATGGAGCCGTGGGACGGCCCGGCGGCGCTGGCGATGACCGACGGCCGCTGGGCGGTCGCCGGGATGGACCGCAACGCGCTGCGTCCGCTGCGTTATACCGAGACCGCCGACGGGCTGCTGATCGTCGGATCGGAAAGCGGGATGGTCGTCGTGCCCGAATCGACGATCATCGCCAAGGGCCGGCTCGGGCCGGGGCAGATGATCGCGGTCGATCTCGCCGAGGGGCGCGTGTTCCACGATCGCGAGATCAAGGACCGCATCGCCGGCGAGCAGGATTATGCCGCGATGATCGGCAATTTCGCGACGCTCGACGATCTTCCGCCGGCGCCGGCGGGGACCGTGCCGCGCTACGACCGCGCCGAGCTGGCGCGGCGGCAGGTCGCGGCAGGGCAGACGCTCGAGGATATGGAACTGATCCTCGCGCCGATGGTCGAGACCGGCAAGGAAGCGATCGGCTCGATGGGCGACGATACGCCGCTTGCGGTGATCTCGGACAAGCCGCGATTGCTCAGCCATTTCTTCCGGCAGAATTTCTCGCAGGTCACCAACCCGCCGATCGACAGCTTGCGCGAACGTTATGTGATGTCGCTCAAGACGCGCTTCGGCAATCTCGCCAACATCCTCGATACCGAGGATCGGCGCGAGCGCGTGCTGGTGATGGATTCGCCGGTGCTCACCTCGGCGATGTGGGGCGGGCTCAAGGCACATTTCGGCAATTCGGCGGCGGAGATCGACTGCACCTTCGAGGCGGCGGGCGATGCCGAGCGGCTGCGCGCCGCGATCCAGCGCATCCGCAACCAGGCCGAGCAGGCGGTGCGCGAGGGCAAGAGCGAATTGTTCCTCACCGACGAGCATATCGGCCCCGATCGCGTCGCGATCCCCGGCGTGCTCGCGGCGGCGGCGGTGCATACGCATCTCGTGCGGCGCGGGCTTCGTTCCTATGCCTCGATCAACGTCCGCGCGGCGGAATGCCTCGACACGCATTATTATGCGGTGCTGATCGGGGTCGGCGCGACGACGGTGAACGCCTATCTGGCGGAGGCGGCGATCGCCGATCGCCACGCGCGCGGGCTGTTCGGCGACCTCGCGATCGAACAATGCCTCGAGCGGCATCGCACCGCGATCGAGGAAGGGCTGCTCAAGATCATGTCGAAGATGGGGATCGCGGTGATCTCCAGCTATCGCGGCGGCTATAATTTCGAGGCGGTGGGCCTCAGCCGCGCGCTGGTCAACGATCTGTTCCCGGGGATGCCGGCGAAGATCTCGGGCGAGGGCTATGCCTCGCTCCATATCAACGCGACCGAGCGGCACGAGGCGGCGTTCGATCCGGCAGTGGTCAACCTGCCGATCGGCGGCTTCTATCGCCAGCGCCACACCGGCGAGGCGCATGCCTATTCGGCGCAGCTGATGCATCTGTTGCAGACCTCGGTCGCGACCGACAGCTACACCACCTATCTGCAATTCGCGCGCGGGGTGGCCGATCTGCCGCCGATCTATCTGCGCGATCTGCTACAGTTCAACTTCCCCGGCGAGGGCATCCCGGTCGATCAGGTCGAGCCGATCACCGAGATCCGCAAGCGCTTCGTGACGCCGGGGATGTCGCTGGGCGCGCTCAGCCCCGAGGCGCACGAGACGCTGGCGATCGCGATGAACCGCATCGGCGCCAAAGCGGTGTCGGGCGAGGGCGGCGAGGACAAGGCGCGCTACACGCCTTATGCCAACGGCGACAACGCCAATTCGGTGATCAAGCAGATCGCCAGCGGGCGGTTCGGCGTCACGGCAGAATATCTCAACGCCTGCGAGGAGATCGAGATCAAGGTAGCGCAGGGCGCCAAGCCCGGCGAGGGCGGCCAGCTCCCCGGCTTCAAGGTCACCGAATTCATCGCGAAGTTGCGCCACGCAACTCCGGGGGTGACGCTGATCTCGCCGCCGCCGCATCACGATATCTATTCGATCGAGGATCTGGCGCAGCTGATCTACGATCTGAAGCAGATCAATCCGCGCGCGCGGGTCTGCGTCAAGCTCGTCTCGTCGGCCGGGATCGGCACGGTGGCGGCGGGCGTCGCCAAGGCGCACGCCGACGTGATCCTCGTCTCGGGGCACGTCGGCGGCACCGGCGCCTCCCCGCAGACCAGCATCAAATATGCCGGCACCCCGTGGGAAATGGGGCTGAGCGAGGTCAATCAGGTGCTGACGCTCAACGGGCTGCGCGGCCGCGTCAAGCTGCGCACCGACGGCGGGCTCAAGACCGGGCGCGACATCGTGATCGCCGCGATCCTCGGCGCGGAGGAATTCGGCATCGGCACGCTCTCGCTGGTCGCGATGGGCTGCATCATGGTGCGGCAATGCCATTCGAACACCTGCCCCGTCGGCGTCTGCACGCAGGACGACAAGCTGCGGCAGAAGTTCGTCGGGACGCCGGAAAAGGTCATCAACCTGATGACCTTCATCGCCGAGGAGGTGCGCGACATCCTCGCCCGGCTCGGCGTGCGCAGCCTCGACGAGGTGATCGGGCGCACCGAATTGCTCCGCCAGGTGAGCCGTGGCGCCGAGCATCTCGACGATCTCGACTTGAACCCGATACTCGCCAAGGTCGATGCCGACGACGACCAGCGTCGTTTCAGCCTCAAGACCTTCCGCAACGAAGTGCCCGACAGCCTCGATGCGCAGATCATCAAGGATGCGGCGGCGGTCTTCTCGCGCGGCGAGAAGATGCAGCTCACTTATTCGGTGCGCAACACGCATCGCGCGGTGGGCACGCGGTTGTCGAGCGAGATCACCGCGCGCTTCGGGATGGACACGCTCGCCGACGGCCACGTCACGATCCGGCTGCGCGGCTCGGCCGGGCAGAGCCTCGGCGCGTTCCTCGTCAAGGGCGTCAAGCTCGAGGTGTTCGGCGATGCCAATGATTATGTCGGCAAGGGCCTGTCCGGCGGGGTGATCGTGGTGCGCCCGGCGGTGTCGTCGCCGCTCGCCAGCCAGAACAACACGATCATCGGCAATACCGTGCTCTACGGCGCGACCGCCGGGCGGCTCTATGCCGCCGGGCAGGCCGGGGAGCGTTTCGCGGTGCGCAATTCGGGCGCGACCGTGGTGGTCGAAGGCTGCGGCGCCAACGGCTGCGAATATATGACCGGCGGCACCGCGGTGGTGCTCGGCGAGGTCGGCGCCAATTTCGGCGCCGGCATGACCGGCGGGATGGCGTTCGTCTACGATCCCAACGGCAGCTTCGCGCGCCGCGCCAACCCGGAAAGCATCACCTGGCAGAGGCTCTCGGCGCTGCATTGGGAAAGCGTGCTGCAGAATCTGATCCGCGAACATGCCGAGGTGACCGACAGCAAATGGTCGCGCGCGATCCTCGAGGATTGGGAGCGCGAGGCCGGGCATTTCTGGCAGGTCGTGCCGAAGGAGATGCTCACCCGCCTCTCCCACCCGCTCGACGACAGCGAGGCGCTGGAGGCGGCGGAGTAGGAAATAGCGTCCACCCCGGCGCAGGCCGGGGTCCAGTATCGGGCCGCTCGTTGCTGGACCCCGGCCTTCGCCGGGGTGGACATTGCTTGTGTCCCCGCGAAGGCGGGGACCCAGAGGCCAAGAGCGGCGGGGTTGGTGTTCTCGTCCGCTGGGTTCCCGCTTTCGCGGAAACACATGATATTCCAGATGCGATCGGCGCTTATTGAGCTTTCCGGCGCAACCGCCGTTGCCGCATCGCCGCCACCCGGCTTATGGGTGGCGGCATGTGGCAGCTCTATCACTTCACCTTGTGCCCGTTCACGCGGAAGGTCCGCGCGCTGCTCAACGAGAAGGACGTCGGCTATGAGCTGGTGCCCGAGGAGCCCTGGGCGCGGCGCGACGAATTCTTCGACATGAACCCCGCCGGGCAGACCCCGGTGATGGCCGATCCGACGCGCAATATCCTGCTGATCGATTCGATGGCGATCGCAGAATATTTCGAGGAGACGGTCGACAAGGCGCAGATGATCAACGGCACCGCGGCGAACCGCGCCGAGATCCGCCGGCTGGTCACCTGGTTCGACGCGCATTTCTACCGCGACGTCACCGGCCCCTTGCTCCAGGAGCGGATGATCAAGCGCCTCGTCCACCGCGCGTCGCCCGATGCGTCGCGGCTGCGCGAGGCGATGAAATCGGCGATCGGGCATCTCGATTATATCGATTTCCTGCTCGATCACCGCAAATGGATGGCGGGCGCGACGATCAGCCTCGCCGATCTCGCCGCCGCGGCGCAGATTTCGGTCGCCGATTATCTCGGCGGGATCGACTGGAGCGGGCATACCCACGCCAAGGCCTGGTATTCCGCCTTCAAGAGCCGCCGCAGCTTCCGTCCCCTGCTCGCCGAGCGGATGCGCGGGATCGAGCCGCCGTCTTATTACGAGAACCCGGATTTCTGATGCACGTCACGCATGACCCGGCGGCCGAGGCCGCCGCGACGATCTCCTTCGACGATTTCCTCAAGGTCGATATCCGCGTCGGCACGATCATCGCCGCCGAGCCCTTCCCCGAGGCGCGCAAACCCGCGTTCAAGCTGACGATCGATTTCGGTCCGACGATCGGGGTGAAGAAATCCTCGGCGCAGATCACCGAACATTATGCGCTGGAGACGCTGGTCGGGCGGCAGGTGGTGGCGGTGGTCAACTTCCCGCCGCGCCAGATCGGCAAGATGATGAGCGAGGTGCTGACGCTCGGGCTGCCCGATGCGGACGGCAAGGTGGTGCTGCTCGCGCCAAGCGAAGCGGTGCCGAATGGCGGGCGGTTGTTCTGATCCACACCGTCACCCCGGCCTTGAGCCGGGGTCCATCGGGAGGCAGGCGCGGAGCAAGAGGTTCTGATCGCTGTGCTTGCGGCACAATGGACCCCGGCTCAAGGCCGGGGTGACGGAGGGAGCGCTACCCCTCCAGACTCTTCGACGCCTGTTCGAACAGATCCTTCGACAATTCCGGCACCGCGACGATCCGCTCCAGCTCGGCGCGCATCAGCCCCGCGCGCCGCGTATCAAACCGCCGCCAGCGGCCGAGCGGCGGGAGCAGTTTCGCCGCGGTCTGCGGGTTGATCCGGTCGAGCGCGATCAGCTGATCGGCAAGGAAGCGATAGCCGCGCCCGTCGATCGCGTTGAACGCGCGCTGGTTGGCGCCGAACGCCCCGATCAGGCTGCGCGCGCGATTGGGGTTGGCGAGCGTGAAATCGGGATGCGCGGCGAGCGCCGCCACCGCACTCGGGGTATCGTCGCGGGTCGACAGCGCTTGGGTCTGGAACCATTTGTCGAGCACCAGCGGATTGTCGGCATAGCGATTGTAGAAGATGTCGAGCGCCGCGGCGCGCTCGTCCCAGTCGCCGTTGACCAGGGTGGTCAGCGCGGCTTGCCGGTCGGTCATATTGTCGGCGCGCTCGAACTGGCGGAACGCGAGCGGCGCGATATCCGCCGCGCCGCTCGCGGCGATATAGCCGAGCGCGACATTGCGCAGCCGGCGCAATCCCTTCGCCGCCGGATTATAGGCATAGGGCCGCCCGTCGCCCTCGTCATAGGCGGCGCGCCATTGCGCGGCGAGCGCGGTGCCGAGATCGCGGCGCAGCGCCTCGCGCGCGGCGAAGATCGCGTCGGGATCGACCGTGACGAGCTGATCGCCGATGAAGCTTTCCGACGGCAGCAGCACCGCCTCCGCGACGAAGGCGCGGTCGAGCGTTGCGTCGCCGAGCGTATTGGCCACCGCATCGATCACCGCGCGATGATCCGCGCGCCCCTCCACCGTCGCGGCGACGAGCGTGTCGAGCATCAATTGCTGCATCGCCTCATAGCGCGCGAAGGGATCGTCGTCGTGCGCCGAAAGGAAGGCAAGATCGGTCGCCGGGCGATCGCTCTCGATGATCACCGGCGCTGAGAAACCGCGGTTGATCGACAGCACCGGGCGCTCGGCCAGCCCTTCGAAGGTGATCGATTCCGACAATGTGTCGAACAGCACGAGCCGTTCGGGGGTCAGCGGCCGCCCGGTCTCCGCGCCGAACAATTTGACCTTGAGCGGCAGCACCATCGGCTGCTTGTCGGGCTGGCCGGGGGTCGGCGGGACATGCTGCGCGAGCCGCAGGGTCGCGCGGCCGCCATTGTCGCTGATGCTCGCCGAAACGCGCGGGGTGCCGGCCTGCGAATACCATAAGCGGAAACGCGACAGATCGACCTCGCCCGCCTCCTCCATGCACGCGACGAAATCCTCGCACGTCGCGGCGGTGCCGTCGAACCGCGAAAAATAGAGATCGGTCGCGGCGCGGAATTTCGCCGGGCCGAGGATCGTCGCCATCATGCGGATCAGCTCGGCGCCCTTGTTGTAGATCGTCGCGGTGTAGAAATTGGAGATTTCGATATAGCTTTCGGGGCGCACCGGATGCGCCAGCGGCCCCGAATCCTCGGGGAACTGGCTCGCGCGAAGCCCGCGCACATCCTCGATCCTTTTCACCGCCGCCGATCCCTGATCGGCCGAGAAGCTCTGGTCGCGATAGACGGTGAAGCCCTCCTTCAACGAGAGCTGGAACCAGTCGCGGCAGGTGACGCGATTGCCCGACCAATTGTGGAAATATTCGTGCGCCACCACCGCGGCGATCGCGTCATAATCGTAGTCGGTCGCAGTATCGGGGTCGGCAAGGATGTAGCGGCTGTTGAAGATATTGAGCCCCTTGTTCTCCATCGCGCCGAAATTGAAATCGTCGACCGCGACGATGTTGAACACGTCGAGATCATATTCGCGGCCATAGACGCGCTCGTCCCACGCCATCGCCGCCTTCAGCGCATCGAGCGCATGATCGGTGCGCGGCAGATCGGCGCGCCGCACCCAGATGCCCAGCGCCACCTCGCGCCCCGATTGCGTGACGAAGGTGCCGCGGTTGACCGCCAGATCGCCCGCGACCAGCGCGAACAGGTAAGTCGGTTTCGGGAACGGATCGTGCCACTCGGACCAATGCCGTCCGCCGGGCAGGTCGCCCGACGCGACCGGATCGCCGTTCGCCAGCAGCACCGGGAAGCGTGCCTTGTCCGCGGTCATCCGCACGCGATAGCGCGCGAGCACATCGGGGCGATCGGGGAAGTAAGTGATGCGGCGGAAGCCTTCGGCCTCGCATTGCGTGCAGAGGTTCCCCCCCGAGGCGTAGAGCCCCATCAGCTGGGTGTTGCGCTCGGGCGCGATCTCCACCTCGGTCTCGACGACATGCCTGCCGCCGGCGAGCGGGACGATCAGGTCCTCGCCGTCGAGCCGCCAGTCGTTGACCGCAACGCCGTCGACCAGCACCGCTAGCGGCGCCTGCCCCGCGCCGTTGAGCCGCAGCGGCGCATCGTGCGCGCCGCGCCGCGTCACCTCGAGCCGCGCTTTCACGCGGGTCCGCTCGGGGTCGAGATCGAAATCGAGCGCGACCTCGGGCACCAGCCACTCGGGCGGGCTATAATCCTCGCGTCGGGTGACGTGAGGCTGGGCGAGGGCGGTCTGGGCGTCGATCATAAGGGAAATATAGCCGGCGCCCGCGCGGGTTCCATCGAAACCTTGCGCCCGTGGCAACGTGTGTTACGCCGACGGCACTCATGAAGACGCTTCTCCCGCCGGCCCGCGCGAGCCTGATCGCGCTCCTCGCCCTCTCCGCCCCGCTCGCCGCCCAAGACACCGCCCCCGATCCGGCGACGGTCAACGCCGCGATCAACGCGCCGCTGCCGGCCGATCAGGCGGCGATCAAGGCGCATGTCATGTTCCTCGCCTCGGACGCGATGAAGGGGCGCGAGGCGGGCAGCGGCGAATATGACATTGCCGCGCAATATGTCGCGTCGCGCTTCTACGCCGCCGGGTTACGCCCGGGGGGAGGCGCCGGGGGCTATCTGCAGGCGGTGCCTTTGGTGCGCTACCGCACCAGCGGGGAGAGCCGCGCCTCGCTTGGCGGCCGCACGCTCGTCGCCGGGACCGATTATGTCCCGTTGGCCGATCCGCGCCGCGCCAAGGTGTCGCTCGACGCGCCTTTGGTGTTCGCCGGCTATGGCGTGCCCGACGATCTTGCGCGGCTCGACGTCAAGGGCAAGATCGTCGCGTTGCTGCCGGGCGCGCCGCACGATCTCAATGCCGAGCAGCGCGCCTATCTCGGCAGCATCGATACCAAGGCCGAAGCGGCGGCGGCGCGCGGCGCGGTCGCCGTGATCCAGCTCGTCACGCCGGGGAGTGAGCGCACCACCCCCTTCGCCCGGGTCGCCGAGCGCAGCGCCCGCCCGCGGATGACCTGGGCCGAGGCCGACGGCAGCGGCCACGCCGACGCGCCGATCCCGGTCGTCGCGACGTTCAGCGAGGCCGGCGCCGCGAAATTGTTCGCGGGCACGCGCATTTCCTGGGCGGCGCTGGTCAAGGAAGCCAAGCGTCCGGTGCCGCGCTACGCCGCGCAGCCGCTCCCCGCACGGCTGACGATCGACACCGCGAGCGCCTTCGAGGCGGCGCGTTCGTCCAATGTCATCGGCGTGCTGCCCGGCAGCGACGCGGCGCTGGCGAAAGAGGTCGTCGTGCTCTCCGCGCATCTTGACCATATCGGGGTCACCGCGCCCGACGCGCGCGGCGATACGATCAACAATGGCGCGCTCGACGATGCGATCGGCATCGCCAGCCTGATCGAGGAGGCGAAGCGTTTCCACGAACGCGCGCCACGCCGCACCGTGATGTTCGTCGCCTTTACCGCCGAGGAGAAGGGACTGATCGGCAGCGACTATTTCACCGCGCATCTGCCCGCGACGGGCACAATCGTCGCCGACGTCAATCTCGATATGCCGATCCTCACCTATCGCTTCGAGGATATGGTCGCGTTCGGCGGCGATCGTTCGACGCTCGGCCCGGTGATCGGGCGTGCGCTGGCCGGGATCGGGGTGACGCTGTCGCCCGATCCGATGCCGGGCGAGGCGATCTTCGTGCGGTCGGACCATTTCAATTTCGTCCGCCGCGGCATTCCGGCGGTGTTCCTGTGGCCGGGGCCGAAGGGGCCGGGCAAGGCGGCGACCGACGACTTCATGAACAAGCATTATCACCGCCCGTCGGACGATCTGACCCAGCCGATCCTGTGGGATCAGGCGGTGCGCTTCGTCGACGCCAATTACCGCATCGCGCGCGAGATCGCCGACGCCGACACGCGCCCGCTGTGGAACCGGGGCGATTATTTCGCCGGGCTGTTCGACGGGCCGATGGCGCCATGAGATGACGCGGCTGTTCGTCTTCGGTCTCGGCTACGCCGCGCGCGCGATCACCGCGGCGAGCGGCGCGCCCACACTGGGGACGACACGCGACGGGCGCGACGGGACGATCCGCTTCGACGATGCGGATGCGGTGCGCGCCGGGATGGCGACGGCGACGCATGTGCTATCCTCCGTCCCGCCCGACGAGAGCGGTGCCGACCCGGTGCTGACGCGATATCGCGAGCTGCTCGGCGGGCGCTGGCTCGGCTATCTCTCCTCGACCGGGGTCTATGGCGACACCGGCGGCGCATGGGTCGACGAGACCGCGCCGGTCGGCGGCGGGCGGCGCGCGGCGCGCACAGGGGCGGATGCCGCGTGGCTGGCGATCGGCGCGCGGGTGTTCCGCCTCCCCGGTATCTACGGGCCGGGGCGGTCGCCGCTTGACCGGCTGCGTGCCG
>NZ_MKRR01000158.1:21667-43897 GCF_001897045.1 Sphingomonas sp. 66-10 | reverse complement strand
CGCCGACGATCTGCCGGCCGGGCAGGACGAGGTGCTGGCCTATGCCGCGGCGCTGATCGGCCTGCCGCCACCGCCGGTCGTGCCGCTCGACATCCTCGGCCCCGCCGCGCGCGGTTTCTATGCCGAGAACCGCCGCGTCGCCAACGGCAAGGCGAAGCGCGTGCTCGGCTGGGCGCCGCTCTACCCCGATTACCGCGTCGGCCTGCGCGCGGTGAGCGCGATGACCAGCCCGATCCCGGCGAGCACCCCGCCGCCGATCGCCAGCGTCGACCAGCGATAGCCCTCGAACACGGTCGACAGCAGCATCGCGATGACGGGCACGATCACGCTCGAATAGGCCGCCTTGGCCGGGCCGATCGCGCGGATCACGCGGAAATAGAGCGGGAAGCACAAGGCCGAGGCCGCGAGCCCAAGATAAAGCGTCCCCGCAACATAGCCCAGCCGCCATTCGAACACCGGCGGCCCCGTGGTGATCCACGCCCAGGCTGCGTCGAGCCCGGACCCGATCAGCATCGCCACCGCCAAGGTCGGCACCATCGGATAGCGCGTCGCGACCGAGGTCGCCTGCATCACATTGGCGGTCGAGGCGGAGAGGATCGCGCAGCAGGTAAGCGCGATCCCGATCAGCGCCGCGCCCGGGCCGTGCGGATCGCTGCGCGCTTCGTTGATGAACAGGAGCACCACCCCGGCCATCGCGATCCCCGAGCCGATCACGAGCTGCCGCCCGAGCTTCTGCCCGAGGAAGATGCGCGCGAACACGGCATTGGGCACCAGCAGCAGCGCGAACACCACCGCCACCAGCCCCGATGTGATATGCTGCTCGGCGCGATAGACGAAATTGAAGTTGAGCACGAATTGCGCGAGCCCCAGCGCCGCCGCGAAGGCCCAGCCGCGCGCGTCGAAGGTGAAACGCTCGCGCGTCGCCAGCCCCCAGACGAGCATCGCGACGCCCGCGACGAGGAAGCGATAGCTGACCGACCAGCTCGGCGGGACGACGCTCAGCTGATCGCGGATCACCAGCCAGGTCGATCCCCAGATCAAGGTGACGATCGCGAATGGGATGAGGACGGCGGCGCGGGTCGAATTGGGGCGGGTCGCGTCGCTCATCTGGTTGCTTTCATTGCGCCGGCGGGTGAGTCGCTCGTTCCCGTTCGGGCTGAGCTTGTCGAAGCCCTGCCCTTTCTTCCGAAGAAGTGCAGCCCGTCGACACGCTCGGGGCGAACGGTGGAGAAGCGATCCCCCTTCTTATACGGGCACGCTGTAACGGCCCGCGCGCCGCTGTCGATCCGAATCTGGCGCTCAAATCACAAGCTGGGCTGATTGATCAGAACCAGTCGCGCGGCGGCCCGTCGCCGGCGGGCGGCCCGCGCTCGTCGCGGCGCGGCGGCGGGGGCGGCGCGTCGGGGGACGGCGCTCGGTTGACCGACACCGCGCCGTCGGGCCCGACCTTGAGATCGATCCCCGCGCCCTGCAGCTGGCTGTGGATCTGTTCGGCGATCGGGCCGATCACATTCCCCGCCACGTCGCCGATCAGCGCCTCGGGATCGATCTCCTCGGGCTCGGGCACCTTGACCACCGGGGCGAGGTGAAGCGCGGAAACCATGAAGTTGCGCCAGATCTGCGCCGGCACCCCGCCGCCGTGGAGCCCCGGATTGGGGGTATTGTCGTCATTGCCGACCCACACCCCGACCACCAGATCGCCCGCGAAGCCGATGAACCACGCGTCGCGCCCGCTCTGCGACGTCCCGGTCTTGCCATAAGCCGGGACCGACAGCGCCGCCGCGCGGCCGGTGCCGCGGATCGACGCGCCGAGCAGTTCGAGCATCTCGTCGTGGATGTCCGACGGCATCGTCTTGGGGCCGCTGGTCAGCGCGGTGTACCACGGCTTGTCGCCCGTCGCGGGCAGCCCGCGCGCCTCGACCGGATAGCGCCCGTCGGCGACCCCGGCGAAGGCCGCGGTCATTTCGAGCAGCGACACTTCGGAGGTGCCGAGCGAGATGGTCGCCTCATTGGCGATCGGGGTGGAGATGCCGAGATCGCGCGCGGCGCGGATCACGTTCTTCACCCCCACTTCCTGCGTCAGCCGCGCCGCGACGACGTTCGACGAACGCTGGAAGGCGCGGCGCAGCGGAATCTTGCCGAGATAGCGATTGTCGTCGTTCTTGGGCTTCCACCCCGCGATCTCGACCGGCGAATCGTCGGCGATCGTCTCGGGCGTCAGCCCGGCGCGCATCGCGGCGAGATAGACGAACAATTTGAAGGTCGACCCCGGCTGGCGCCGCGCCTGGGTCGCGCGGTTGAACGGGCTTTTGGCATAATCGCGCCCGCCGACCATCGCGACGACCTCGCCGTTGCGCTTCATCGCCACCAGCGCGCCCTGCGCCTGCCGCAGCCCGGCCTGACGGATGACGCGTTCGGCGGTGCGCTGGAGATTGCGGTCGAGCGTGGTGCGGATCGTCGCCTCGTTGCGGATCTCGCCCGCCTGATCGCGCGCCTCGGGGAGCACCCAATCGGCGAAATAGGTGCCGGTGGGCAGCGCTTCGGGCTGTTTGGCGAGCACGCGCTGCGGCTGCACCTCGGCGGCCTGCGCCTTGGTGATGAACCCCGCCTCGGCCATCGCGCCGACGACCACCATCTCGCGCGCCTGCGCGCCTTCGAGATTGCCGGTCGGCGCGAGCCGCGACGGCGCCTTGACCAGCCCGGCGAGCATCGCCGCCTGCCCGATGTTGAGCTTGTCCGGCGCGCGCCCGAAATAATGTTTCGAGGCAGCGGTCAGCCCGTAGACATTGTCGCCGAAATAGACGTTCGAGAGATAGCGCGAGAGGATCTCGTCCTTGGTCAGCCACGCTTCGAGCCAGAAGGCGATCATCACCTCGCGCAGCTTGCGCCCCATCGTGCGATCCGCATCGAGAAAGGCATTCTTGGCGAGCTGCTGGGTGATCGTGCTGCCGCCCTGCCGCACCCCGCGCGATCCCATATTGGCCCAGGCGGCGCGCAGGATGCCGCGCGGATCGACCCCCCAATGCGAATAGAAGCGCCGGTCCTCGATCGCGATGAACGCCTCGCGCACATGCGGCGGCAGCTTGGCGGCATCGACCGGCGCGCCGATGATCGCCCCGCGCCGCGCGATCGGGGTGCCGTCCGCCGCGGTGAGCGTGATCGACGGCGGGGTCGGCGGCTTCAGTGATTGCGACAGCGGCGCGGTAAAGGCGAGCCAGCCGATCGCGATCACCAGCAACACGACCAACGCCGCCGCGCCGCGCACCACCCAGCGCCAGATGCGCTTGGCGCGATCCGCCGGGCGCATGCGCGGCGGCAGCGGCGCGGGATCGGGCACCGGATCGTGCCACGCATCGAAGGCGGGCAGCGGCTGACGCGATTCCGCCGGCGCGTGATTGTAGCGCAGACGGCCATTTTCGTGCGGATCGAGGTGCATAGGATCGTTCGGATGGTCGGCCATCAGCGTATTACTTCAATAAGACAGTCGCCGCAAGGGCCGGCCATGCGCTGGCATTTAGCGTGACGGGGGCGGAAGCGAAAGCGTGAAGCGGAATCCCCGCCCGTCACCCCGCCTCAAGACCGGGGTGACGGCCCGGCTGGACCCAGCCGTTCGCCCCATCAAATACCCTGTTCCGCTCGCCATAACTTATGTTATCTCACCCTCGATAGCGAGAGGATGAGGGCATGAGCGCTTTGGGCAATGACGCGGTGGCGGTGGAGACGCGCGGCAATGTGATGCTGATCACGATCAACCGCCCGGCGGCGCGCAACGCGGTCAACGCGCAGGTCCACGAAGGCGTCGGCGATGCGCTCGAAGCGGCCGACAAGGACCCCGAGATCCGCTGCGTCATCATCACCGGCGCGGGCGACAAGTCCTTCTGCGCGGGGGCCGATCTGGTCGCGCTCTCGCGCGGCGAAAGCCTGACCCCCGACGACAAGGCCAAACAGGCGTGGGGCTTCGCCGGCATCGCCAGCCACCCGATCTCCAAGCCGGTGATCGCCTGCGTCAACGGCACGGCGCTGGGCGGCGGGCTCGAGATCACATTGGCGTGCGATCTGGCGGTGGCGGTCGACAGCGCCTTGTTCGGGCTGCCCGAGCCCAAGCGCGGGCTGTTCGCGGCGGCGGGCGGGGTGTTCCGGCTGCCCGAGCAATTGCCGAAGAAGATCGCGATGGAGATGATCCTCACCGGCGATCCGATCACCGCCGAGCGCGCGCTCGCGCTCGGGCTGGTCAACGCGATCGCGCCGCGCGAACAGCTTCTCGACACCGCCTTCGCGCTCGCCGAACGGATCGCGGTCAACGCGCCGCTGTCGGTGCAGGCATCGAAGAGGATGGCGCAGGGCATCGTCGACGGCCATGTCGCGCGCGACGACGCCGCCTGGGCACAGAACCGCGCCGAGGCGAAGATCGTCTTCACCAGCGAGGATTCGCGCGAGGGGCCCAAGGCATTCGCCGAAAAGCGCGCGCCGGTGTGGAAGGCGCGCTGACCGTGGCCGCCGACGCCGAGCGCATCGCGGTGATCGTCGGGGTCGGGCAGGTCAACGACCGCCCGGCCGATCCGCTGCAGGGGCTCGATTCGCTCGGGCTGATGGTCGCCGCGCTGCAGGCAGCGGATCGCGATGCCGGGGGCGGTTGGCTCGGCGACGTCGAGTCGGTCGCGGTGGTGCAGCAGATCAGCTTCCGCCAGGATAATCCGCTGGCGCAAAAGGTCGCCGAGCGGATCGGATCGCGCGCGACGATCGTCCACGACACCGTCGGCCCCAATGGCGACAGCCCGATCCTGTTGCTCAACGAGGCGGCCAACCGCATCGCGCGCGGCGAGATCGGGATCGCCGCGGTGACCGGGGGCGAGGCACTGCGCACCGCCAGCCAGCGCGCCGCGCTCGCCGCCAGGACCGACGTGTCGGACCAGAATCCGATCCGCAATCTCGCCAAGGGCCGCGCGCCGGGATACCGCCAGATCCACGGGCTCACCGCGCCGGTCGACGTCTATCCGCTCTACGAAAACGCCGGGCGTGCCGCCTATGGACAGACGCTCGCCGAGGGGCAGGCCGAATCGGGCGAAATCTGGTCGCGGTTCAGCGCGATCGCCGCGGCGACCCCGGCGGCGTGGATCCACGCTCCGAAGACCGCCGCCGAGATCGTCACCCCGACCGCCGACAATCGCCCGATCGCTTTCCCTTACACCAAGCTGATGGTCGCCAATTCGAGCGTCAACCAGGGCGCCGGGTTCATCGTCACCAGCCTCGCCGAAGCGCGGCGGCGCGGGGTGCCCGAGGCGCGGATCATCTATGTCGGGCGCGGCGCCGCGGCGCATGAGGCGGACGATTTTCTGGCGCGCGACCGCTATGACAAATCGCCGAGCATGGAAATATGCCTCAACCGCGTCCTCGAATGGAACCAAGTGGGCGCCGACGACCTCGATCTCGCCGAACTCTATTCCTGCTTCCCCTGCGTCCCGAAAATGGCGCGCCGCGTGATCGGCTGGCCGCTCGACAGGCCCGCGACGGTGTTCGGCGGGCTCACCTTCGGCGGCGGCCCGATCGGCAATTATATGAGCCACGCGGTCGCCGAGATGGTCGACGCGCTGCGCGGCGGCGAGGGCCAGAAGGGGCTGCTGTTCGCCAATGGCGGCTATGCCACCCACAATCACGCGATCGTGCTCGCCACCGCGCCGCTCCCCGGTGCCGGCGAAGCGCATGATTTCGATTGTCAGGCGGAAGCCGATGCCGCGCGCGGCCGCGTTCCCGAGCTGATCAAGGACTATGCCGGCCCGGCCGAGATCGAAACCTATACCGTCTTCTACGCGCGCGACGGGCAACCCCGATCGGGTGTGATCGTCGCGCGGCTCCCCGACGGCAACCGCACCCTGGCGCATGTGCCCGGCGGCGATGCCGCGACGATCGCCTTCCTCACCGACGGTACCGCCGAACCGGTCGGCACGAAAGGCGAGGTGGTGGCGGGCGGCGAGATGATGGTCTGGCGGCGAAGCTAAGATCGCCTCCCCACCGCTCGCGCTGTGCGTATGACGCCCCGGCCTACCCCGCCGACAGGAAGACCACCCCGCCGATCAGCACGCCGCATCCCACCAGCCGCCACGGCCCGACCCTCTCGTGCAGGATCAGCATCCCCATCAGCGCGCCGACCATCATCGACATCTCGCGCATCGGCGCGACGAGGCTGAGCGGCGCGCCCGAGCCGAGCGCCGCGAGCACGAGGATATAGGACAAGGGCGACAGCAGCCCGACCCCGATCGCGAACCGCCAATAGCCGCGCATCGCCGCCAGCGCGCGGCGCGGATCGGCGATCACCAGCGGCGAGAGCAGAAAGAAGCGCAGCAGGTTCGAGAACCAGTCGAGCATCACCGGGACGATGCCGAGCGTCTTGACCGCATAAGCGTCGACCACCGTATAGGTTGCGATCAGCCCGCCGGTCGCGCTGCCCCAGCGCACCCCCGCCTGCCCGCCGGGCCGGCGAAAGGCGGAAAGATCGCCCTGCGTCGCGATTAGCCCGATCCCCGCCACGACGAGGATCAACCCGAGCACCCCCAACCCCGACGGCCGCTCGCCGAGGATCAGGAACGCGCCGATCGTCGACAGCATCGGCCCCGTCCCCCGCGCGACGGGATAGACCACCGAGAGATCGGCGACCTGATAGCCGCGCTGCAGGCACAGGCTGTAGCCGAGGTGGATCAGCGCGCTGAGCAGGACGAAGGCGGCGCCCACGCCGGTCCACGCCGTCCCGCGGCCCGCGATCACCAGATAGACCACCCACGGCGCATAAGCGACGCACGCGACCAGATTATAGGCGAAGACGAACACCGGGCCGACCGCCGCGGCGCGCTTGGCGAGCAGGTTCCACGTCGCATGGACGAGCGACGCGAGCACGACGAGCAGCAATGAGGCAAATGTCATCGAGACCTCCTGATTGGTCGATCTCGACGTCTCCGCCTCTGGGCTTTTATCCCTCGGGTGCAGCCGCGGAGCACCCGCGGTTTCTGCAACGCTCGGTCCAGCGGCGGCAAAGCGCCCGGAACCCTAGTTGCCATTCGGTCGATGAGCGGCCCCTAGCCGATCCGTGCGATCGCGATCAAGCGCGGTGCTATCCACCACCCCGGCGCAGGCCGGGGTCCAGTTACGACCGCTCCGATGCTGGACCCCGGCCTACGCCGGGTCGCAGCGAGCCATAGGCAGCGTGACCGTCGCTTCAAATTTCCTAATCCCATGCCGCGCCACGCTATCAGCGGTGGCATTCGCCGCATCACGCGTCTAAAGGCGCGGGCATCCGTCCACGCCTTTATGGAAAGCGCCCCCGATGCGCATCGCTATCGCGTCCGATCACGCCGCCGTCGAGCTCAAGTCCATGCTCGCCGACTGGCTGCGCGAGGCCGGGCATGACGTGCTCGATCTCGGCACCAACGGCAGCGCGAGCGTCGACTATCCCGATTTCGGCCATGCGGTGGGCGCGGCGCTGGCCGACGGCCGCGTCGAGCGCGGCGTGGTATTGTGCGGCTCCGGGGTCGGCATCTCGATCGCGGCGAACCGCAACCCGGCATGCCGCTGCGCGCTGGTCAGCGAGCCGCTCTCCGCGCGTCTCGCGCGCCAGCATAACGACGCCAATGCGATCGCGATGGGCGCGCGGCTGATCGGCCCGGAAATGGCCAAGGCCTGCCTCGAGGCGTTCCTCTCGACCGATTTCGAGGGCGGCCGCCACCAGCACCGCATCGACAAGCTTTCCGTCCGCCTCACGGCTGCATAACCAAGGAGTCTCGCGATGAGCACGAACCCCGCCAATCTCAATGATGTGCAGCCGGACGGCTTCTTCACCCGCGGCCTTGCCGACGCCGATCCGGCGGTGTTCAAGGGCGTCGCCCACGAGCTGGAGCGCGAGCAGACCCAGATCGAGCTGATCGCCTCCGAGAATATCGTCTCCAAGGCGGTGCTCGAAGCGCAGGGCAGCGTCTTCACCAACAAATATGCCGAGGGTTATCCCGGCAAGCGCTACTATCAGGGCTGCCACCCGTCGGACGAGGTCGAGCAGCTCGCGATCGACCGCGCCAAGGCGCTGTTCGGCTGCAACTTCGCCAACGTCCAGCCGCATTCGGGCGCGCAGGCCAATGGCGCGGTGATGCTGGCGCTGACCAAGCCCGGCGACACGATCATGGGGCTGAGCCTCGATGCCGGCGGCCATTTGACCCACGGCGCCAAGGCGGCGATGTCGGGCAAATGGTTCAACGCGGTGCAATATGGCGTGACGCCGGACACGCATCTGATCGATTACGATCAGGTCGAGGCGCTCGCGCTCGAACATAAGCCGACGCTGATCATCACCGGCGGCTCGGCCTATCCGCGCGTGATCGATTTCGCCCGCTTCCGCGCGATCGCCGACAAGGTCGGCGCCAAGTTCATGGTCGATATGGCGCATTTCGCGGGGATCGTCGCGGGCGGGCTGCATCCCTCGCCGTTCGAGCATGCCGATGTCGTCACCACCACCACCCACAAGACGCTGCGCGGCCCGCGCGGCGGGATGGTGATGACCAATGACGAGGCGATCGCCAAGAAGATCAACTCGGCGGTGTTCCCGGGGCTGCAGGGCGGCCCGCTGATGCACGTCATCGCCGCCAAGGCGGTGGCGTTCGGCGAGGCGCTGCGCCCCGACTATAAGAGCTATATCGCCGCGGTGGTGGAAAACGCCAAGGTGCTGGCCGCGACGCTCAAGGAGCGCGGCTGCAACCTCGTCTCGGGCGGCACCGACACGCATCTCGCGCTGGTCGACCTGACCCCGCTCGGGGTGACCGGCAAGGACGCCGACGAGGCGCTCGAGCGCGCCGGGATCACCTGCAACAAGAACGGCATCCCCAACGATCCGCTCCCCCCGATGAAGACCAGCGGGATCCGCGTCGGCTCCCCCGCGGGCACCACGCGCGGCTTCGGCGCCGCCGAATTCCGCGAGATCGGCAATATGGTTGCGGACGTACTGGACGGCCTCGCCAAGAACGGCGAAGCTGGCGATGCGCAGGTCGAGGCGCATGTTCGGGAACGAGTACGCGCCTTGTGCGCTCGTTTCCCGATCTATCAGTGAGGGCGTAAAGATGTCGAAGATCGACGAAGTGCAGGAAACCGTCCGCAACACCCCCGGCCTCGGCCGGAAAATGGCGAAATACGGCGCGATCGGCGCGGTATTGGCGATCCCCTTGCCCTTCGTCGGCCCGGTCATCGGCGCGGTGGTCGGCGCCGGCGTCGCCTACGCGCGCCGCGATAAGAACTGAGCTATGCCTCTCCCATCCTCCGTTCGGGCTGAGCTTGTCGAAGCCCTGCACTTTCTTCCGATGAAGAAGGGCAGCCCTTCGACAGGCTCAGGGCGAACGGGAGAGGGTGCTGCTTCTTCCTTCGAGGGCGCGAACTGAATGCGCTGCCCGTTCTGCGGCCATGATGCGAGCCAGGTAAAGGATAGCCGCCCGACCGACGACGGCGCGGCGATCCGTCGGCGTCGCCAGTGCGAGGGGTGCGCGGCGCGCTTCACCACCTTCGAGCGGATCCAGCTGCGCGAATTGGTGGTGGTCAAGAGCAACGACCGCCGCGAACCGTTCGACCGCGAGAAGCTGATCCGCTCGATCGGCATCGCCGCGCGCAAGCGCCAGCTCGACGGGATCGCGATCGAGCGGCTCGTCTCGGGCATCCAGCGCCAGCTCGAAACCTCGGGCGAAGGCGAAGTGACCTCGAAGCGGATCGGCGAAATGGTGATGGACGGGCTCAAGGGGCTCGATTCGGTCGCCTATATCCGCTTTGCCTCGGTCTATCGCGATTTCAACGAGGCGAAGGATTTCGAGGAATTCGCCGGCACGGTCGAGGAAGCCGGCCGCGGATGAGCGCTGCGCCGCCCCCCGTCATCGTCCTCGTCCGCCCGCAACTCGCCGAAAATATCGGCAAGGCGGCGCGCGCGATGCTCAATTTCGGGCTGACCGAGATGCGGCTCGTCACCCCGCGCGACGGCTGGCCCAATCCGCTCGCCGGCCCGGCGGCGTCGGGCGCCGATCTGGTGCTCGAGGGCGCGCGGGTGTTCGAGAGCGTCGCCGAGGCGGTGGCCGATTGCGCGCATGTCTATGCGACGACGGTGCGCAAGCGCGGGGTGACCAAGCCGGTGGTGACCCCCGAGGCCGCCGCGCGCGAGATGCGCGGCGCGGCCGAGCGCTCGGCGATCCTTTTCGGCCCCGAGCGGTCGGGGCTCGAAACCGACGATGTCGCGCTGGCGCGCACGATCCTAACCGTGCCGATCAACCCCGAATTCGGCAGCCTCAACCTGGCGCAGGCGGTGATCCTCGTCGCTTACGAATGGTCGAAGGGCGAGACGCTGGCGAGCCCGCCCGAAACCGATCTCGCCCCGCCCGCGCCGCAGGCCGAGCTGGAAGGGATGATCGGCCAGCTCGACCAGATGCTCGAACAGGCCAATTTCTTCTTCCCGCCCGATCGCACCCCCGCGACCAAACGCACCCTGCGCACCTTGCTGACCAAACCCGGCTGGTCGAGCCAGGAGGTGCGCACGTTGCGCGGGGTGCTCTCGGCGCTGGCGGGGGCGAAGGCGAAGCGGCGGTAACCTCCGTTCGTTGCTGATTCGGGATCACCTCGCCCCGTTCGCCCGAACGGAGAGAGATCGCGCTCTGCCTTCTAAATCTGATCCCTGAGCGTCAGCGCCACCGCGCGCGTCTCCCCGCCGCGGCGCACCTGCAGCGCGATCGTCGACCCCGCCGGTCGCGAGCGGAACAGGCGGCGCGCATCGGCAAGCTGCTCCGCCACGACCGGCGTGCCGTCGATCGCAACGATCACATCGCCCACCGCGAGGCCCGCCGCGGCGCCCGCACTGTCCTTCGCCACATCGGTCACTTCATAGCCGCCGTTCTTGGCGTTGATCCACAGCCCCGAGCGATCGAACGTGCCGACATCCTCGGGCTCGGGCACGATCCGCTTCAGGTACATGATCTGATTGGTATAATCGAAGGTCACCACGAAGCGCTTGAGCAGCCCGCTGCCGATATTGCCGTCATAGGCCGGGTCGCTGATCGACCCGCCCTTCGCCTCCGACAGCCCGGCGGCGATATTGCTCACCGGCACCTCGCCCAATTTGAGCGCCGGCAGCCGCACGACATAGCTGCGCGCTGGCCCGCCGACGCCCCAGCCGGTCACCGCGCTGGTGCCCTTGGCGAATTTGGCGCGCAGATCGTTGGCTTTCACGAACGGGCTGGTGAAATCGATCTCCGAGCGTGAACCGGTATCGATATCGAACCGCGCGGGCATCCCCATCACCGATCCGCTGACGAAGGGCAGATGATCGTAGAACACGAACGGCACCGCGCTGCCCAGCGCCGCGCTCGCCCTGAAATCCGCCGGCCGGGTGAAGCTCAGCGTCTTGCCGCCGTAATCGATCGTCGTCACCAGCCGGCGGAACAGCTCGAACCCGACCATCCCGTCGACCGCGATCCCCTCGATCGACGGATCGTAGATATTGGTCGCGAAGCCGGTCTGGTCCTTCAGCCGCACGTCGCCGATCGCGATCTCGTCGAGATGGACGAAGCCGGTCGTCTCATGGCCCTCGCCCGCGCCGCTGGTCACCGCCGCGCCGACCGCCTGCAGCCCCACTTCCCTGACCAATTTGGGCGAGAGCAAGGTATGCCCGCCGGTATCGACGATGAACGTATACGGCCCTTTGCCGTTGACCATCGCCTCGACGTAGATGTGGTTGTTGAGGAAGCGGAACGGCACGCTGGCATGCGACGCGCCGCCGACGATCTCCGCCCCGGTCAGCGCCACCTTGGGCATCGCATAGGCGCCGAGCGGGCGCCTCCCGCCGAAGGTCGCGCTCTGCAGCAGCGAGGTCGACAGCGATTCCGGCCCCAGCCCCTGATCGGTCACCATTTTGTGCGCCAGCATCGCGCCGCTTTCGGGGCGATAGTCCGAATAATTTTCGGTGACGTGGAAGAATTGCCGCATCTCCGCGATGCGCGTCAGGAAATGCGTCTCGGCGTCGAACCACGCATCGAAGCGATGCCCCTGTTTGAGCGTGACGACGAGATGATCCTGCGCGCGTCCGTCGATCGTGTCGCGTCCGGCCGAGGTGATTTTCGCGCCGCCGCGATCGGCGCGCCACCACAGATTGGCGTTGCGATAGGCGGCGCTGGCCGCGGTGAGCGGGCGGTCACCGCCGAGCTGCGGCGTATAGGCGAGCGAGATATCCTGCTGCCACGGCGTCTTTCCGTCGAAGCCGTCGCTGCTGCGGATCCCCTGCGCCTCCTGTTCCTCGGCATAAGCGCCGGTGGCGACGTCGTAGCGGAGGGTGAGCGGCCCGGTCAGCCCGGAAGCGGTGTTGGTATAGCGCAATTCCACCGCCCCCACCGCGGGCATCTTCACCGCGGCGCGGTTGGCGGCGAGCACCGCATCGACCGTCGTCGCCGGCTCGGCATGGGCGCTCGCGGCGAGCGAAAAGGTAAGCACGGCGGCGGCAAACGGCCTCATCACGACCCTCATATTGCGAAATTCGAGCGGGTTGCTTAGCCCTTGCCGGATGGGCGGTCTTGAATGCACTTCACATTGGGGCATCCGGTCCGCCGATCCCGGCCGTACCCGCCACGGCCCGCGCGAGGACCTGCCCCGCCACCCGCACGATCATGCCTTCGCGGCGGTGGTGCTGTCGGGCGGCTATGTCGAGGCGGGCGATACCGGCCGGCACGCGGTGGAGGCGGGCGACGTCCTGCTCCACCGTGCATGGGAAAGCCATCTCGACCGTTTCGACGCGCGCGGCGCGGAGGTGCTCGTCCTGCCGATCGCCGATCGCGATACCACGCCGCTGATCGGGCGCGTCGCCGACCCCGATACGATCGCGCGGCTCGCCGAACGCGACCGCACCGGGGCGGCCCGGCGACTGCTCGCCGAACTGGCCCCGCGACCGGCACCCCCCGCCGACTGGCCCGACATGCTGGCGCAGGCGTTGCGTGACGATCCCGATCTGTCGCTCGCCTTGTGGGCGGATCGCCTCGGGCTGCACCCGGGGAGCATCAGCCGCGGGTTCCGCCAGGTGTTCGGGGTGACCCCGGTCGCCTTCCGGCTGGTCCAGCGCACGCGGCAGGCGCTCGGTGCGTTGCAGATATCCGCCGCCCCGCTGAGCGCGATCGCTTATGATTGCGGTTTCGCCGACCAGGCGCATATGAGCCGCGCGGTCCGCGGGCTGACCAACGCAACCCCGACGGCGTTGCGCCGCGCGGCGGGAATGGCGTCGTAACGCGCGTTTAACAACAGGATCACTTTGGTCTAGGCTCGCGCTTCGATGGTATTGTAGCGTCCTCGTTCGTCAGCGTTTGTCTCTCTCGAAGGGCGCCCTGATGTACAAGATAATCCACTGCATCGCGCTCGCCGGCCTCGGCATCGCCGCGTCGAGCTTCGCGCCGCCCGGCCAGCCCGTTTCACCCACCGCGCTGGACATGCTCGATCCGACGCGGCTGGCGGCCTCGCTCTGCGGCGGAAAGGGCGGCGCGGCGGCGCTGACCCGCTCGCTGACCTTGGCGGCCGCGGTCGCCGGGCCGGCCGGCACCGCGTCGCGCCCGATCCCGCTCTACCCCGATCTCACCACGCAGCTGCCGATCACGACGGCCAGCGCAGCGGCGCGACGCTATTTCGGGCAGGGGCTGGTGCTCGCCTATGGCTTCAACCACGCCGGCGCGGTGCGCTCGTTCCGCGTCGCGCAGCGGCTCGACCCCGATTGCGCGATGTGCTGGTGGGGCGAGGCGCTCGCGCTCGGCCCGAACATCAACGCGCCGATGGACGATCGCGACCGCGACGCGGCGCTTGCCGCGATCGATCGCGCGCTGGCGTTGCGCGCGCGCGCCACCCCGCTCGAACAAGCGCTGATCGAGGCGATATCGCGCCGCTATGCGCGCGATGCGCGGGCCGATCGCGCGGCGCTCGACGCGGCCTATGCCGATGCGATGCTCGACGCGGCACGCCGCTTCCCCGCCGACGACGATATCGCGGTGCTCGCCGCCGAGGCGGTGATGGACACGACGCCGTGGAACTATTGGCAGGCCGACAAGCGCACCCCGGTGGGGCGCAGCGGCGACGCGGCGCGGCTGCTCGAAACGGTGATCGCGCGCAACCTCGATCACCTCCAGGCCGCGCACCTTTACATCCACCTGATGGAAAACAGCGCCGATCCGCACCGCGCCGAGGCCGCGGCCGACCGGCTGGCGCGGGCGCAGGCGCCGAGCGCGGGGCATCTCGTCCATATGCCGGGGCATATCTATCAGCTCGTCGGGCGCTATCGCGATGCGATCCGCGTCAACATCGCCGCCGCGCGATCGGACGAGGCGTTCATCCGCGACACCGGCGATCGCAGCCTCTTCCGCTACGGCTATTATCCGCACAATGTGCATTTCATCGTCACCTCGGCGCAGCTCGCGGGGGATATGCCGACCGCGCTGGCCGAGGCGCGGCGGCTGCGGACGATCCTCGATCCGGCGACCTCCGCGCGCATCGCGTGGATCCAGGCGATCGACGCGGCGCCCTATCTCGCGATGGCGCAATTCGCTGAGCCGCGCGCGATCCTCGCCATGCCCGCCCCCGACGCGCGGCTGCCCTATGCCGCGGCGATGCGGCGCTATGCGCGCGCCGTGGCGCGGGCGCGGCAGCGCGACGCACGAGGGACCGAGACCGAACTTGCGGCTTTGGCGAAGCTGAGAAGATCGGATGCGTTCGCCGGGATGATCGCGCAGGGCGTCCCCGCCCCCGATCTGCTGGCGCTCGCCGAGGCGGTGGCGCGCGGGCGACTGGCTTATGCGCAGAAACATTATGATGCCGCGGCCGGCTTTTACCGGCAGGCGATCGCGATCGAGGCGCGGATTCCGTATCAGGAGCCGGCCTATTGGTATTATCCGGTCAATCAGTCGCTCGGCGCGGCGCTCTATCAGGCGCGGCGCTATGACGAGGCGGCGCAGGCGTTTCGCGCCGCGCTGGCGCAGACCCCCGGCAACGGCTGGGCGCTCTACGGCCTCGCCGAAAGCGAAAGCGCGCGCGGACACGGGCTCGAAGCGACGGCGGCGGGGCGCGCGCTGCAACGCGCGTGGGTGGGCGACCGGCGCTGGCTGAGAATGGATCGTCTGTAGCGCGGACGAAATCGCCTTCAGCGGATCGTCGGAAAACTGGCGGAACGGGCTATGGTGCCCAGGGGCGGGATCGAACCACCGACACTGCGATTTTCAGTCGCATGCTCTACCAACTGAGCTACCTGGGCATACCAGCGAACCGCCGGAGCCGCGCTCTCTAGTCGGCGTCTCGACCGCTGTCCAGCCCATTTGGATCGACCGGCTGCCCGGGCAAACGATATCCTTCGCCGAGCCATTGCAACAGGTCGCGATCCTTGCAGCCGCGGCTGCAGAACGGCGCATGTTCGCGCACCGTGGGACGTCGGCAGATCGGGCAGGTCACGGTCTTCATCCGTCCAATATAGGGGTTCGCCCCGTCCGGCGCACCAGTTCGGCGAGCCAGTCGGGGCGGGCGTCGATTCGCGCCGCCACCGCGGGGGGCAGGCGATAGCGATTGGGCGCGCCGGGCGGGGTGCGCTCGATCTCGCGCAGCGCGGCGCGCGCCGCCGCGCCGACCGGATCGGCGCGCAGCAATTCGGGCAGCGACGCGCGCGGGCGCGGGCGGACGATCTGCAGGAAGCCGAAGCCGTTCATCGCGGTGCGCTCGAACGGTTGCGGCAGCGTCGCATCGATCACCGCCGCGACGCGCTGGCGCGCCTCCTTGCCCTGGATCGTCGGGAAATCGACCCCGATCGACCCGCCGATATCGTGCCGCACGATCGCCGCCGTCACCGCCGTCGCCGCGCGATCGGCCAGCGCATCGAGCGCGCCGCCGCCATCGACATCGAACAGCGTCATCGCCGGGGTCGGGGTGAGGCGCAGCATCCCGCCGGGGAAGGCGATATCGCCGCTCACCGCCTCGTCGAGCAATTCGGACCAGCCCGCCGCCTCCAGCGCGTCCGGCTCATGCGCGCGCAGCACCCGCACCGGGCCGTCCAGCGTCTCGCGCAGGCTGGGCGCGGGGCGTGGTGCCTCATCGGTGGCGGCGACGCGCGGCGGCTTGACGCGCCCCGGCTCGGGCAACGCCTCGCGCACCACCACCACGTTGAGCCGCGCGCCGAGCGTCAGCCCCGGCGGGGTGCGCGCGATCGTCGCGACCGTGCCGTCGGAGAGCCGGACCACGCCGGGTTCGGTCAGTTGTGCGCTATGGACCGCGCCGAGCCGCGCCCCGGCATCGTCGCGCACGATCCGTGCGGCGATGATCCGGCCGTCGGCGATCAGCGCGGCGCGCGTCTCGCCGATGCCGTCCTCATAGAGCCATTCAGCCAAGGATCACGCCGGCCGCGCGCAGCAGCGCGCCGGTCTCGTAGAGCGGCAGCCCGACCACCCCCGAATGCGATCCGGCGAGCCGGCGCACCCAGGTCTCGGCGCGGCCCTGGATGGCATAGCCGCCCGCCTTGCCCTCGCCCTCGCCGCTCGCGACATAATCATCGATCTCCGCCAGGGAGAGCGGCTTGAAGGTGACGATCGTGTCGGACAGCCGCTCGCGCAGCCGTCCCTCGGCGTCGATCACCGCCACCGCCGACAGGCAATGATGCCGCCGCCCGGCGAGCAGCCCGAGCATCATCCGCAGATCGGCCTCGTCTTCGGGCTTGCCGAGAATCCGCCGCCCGACCGCGATCGTCGTATCGGCGGCGAGAATCACCTCGCCCGGCGCGCGTTCCACCGCAGCCGCCTTGGCGGCGGCGACGCGGCGCACATAATCGCGCGGGCGTTCGTTCCTGAGCGGGGTCTCGTCGATATCGGGCGCGACGATCCGCGCCGGGGCCACGCCGATGCGCGCCAGCAGATCGCGCCGCCGCGGCGACGCTGATGCAAGGACGAGAGCCGGGCCGGCAGCCACGGACACGCGATCCGGCTGTTATTGCGGGCCGGGGCCGCCCCGGCCGGGCATGAAGCGGTAGGTGATCCGCCCCTTGGTCAGGTCGTACGGGGTCAGCTCGACCAGCACCTCGTCGCCGACCAGAACGCGGATGCGGTTCTTGCGCATCTTGCCGGCGGTATGGCCGAGGATTTCGTGATCGTTCTCAAGCCGGACGCGGAACATCGCGTTGGGCAGCAGCTCGACCACCTGGCCGCGCATCTCGAGGAGTTCTTCTTTCGCCAAACAATTGTCTTTCTGGATTTGAGGGCGCGCGCGCCCTTAGCCGAACAGCGCGACTTTGGGAAGTATCGCCGCTTCGACCCGGCATCTGCCGGCGCTTCGCCTACGCCGGATTATGGCGATCGAGGAAGGCTTTCATCCGCTTGAGGAAATCGAGCCGGTCGGCGGCGCGGCTGAAATGGTGATCGCCAAGCGGCTGTTCAACATATTCATACGGCTTACCCGCCTGTTTCAACGCATCGGCCATCTGCCGCGATTGCTTCACCGGCACGCGCATGTCGGCCTTGCCGTGGACGATCAGGATCGGGACGGAAAATTGCTCGGCGCCGAAGCGCGGCGACACCGCCTTGAAATCGGGAGTCCGCGCGCGCCAGTAATCGCCGAGCGCGCGGCCGTTGAGGAATTGCGCGTCATAGGATCGCATCCCGGCGAGATCGGACACGCCGGCATAGGAAACCGCGCAGCGATACAGCGCGCCGTCGCGCTGCGCCGCGCGCATCGCGGCATAGCCGCCGTAAGAGGCGCCGATCATGCACACTCGTTTGGGATCGACGATCCCCTCCTTCGCGGCCCAGGCGAGCGCGTCGTTGAGGTCGTCCTGCATCTTGAGCCCCCATTCGCCGCGTCCCATCCGGGCGAAGGCGGTGCCATAGCCGGCCGAACCGCGATAATTGGGCTGGATGACGACATAGCCGATTTCGGCGAGATATTGCGCCCACCAGTCCCACCCTTCGGAATCGCGCGCGAGCGGGCCGCCGTGCGGCATGATGACCGCCGGCAGGTTGCGCGCGCTGAGGCGGTGGCGCGGCATGGTGAGCAGCGCCTCGATCTGGGTCCCGTCGCGCGCGGCATAGCGCACCGTCTTGACCGGCGAGAGCAACCGCCCCTGCAGCGTCTGGCTGTTCCACGCCAGCCGCTTCATGCGATCGGCGTTGGTATCCCAGAAATACAGCATCCCCGCTTCCGACGGGCTGCCGATATCGATGAGAAAGCGCGTGCGATCGGCGTTCCACGAGATGATCTGCGCGCGGCGCGTGCCGACCGCCTTGTCGGCGACGTCCTGAAACTCCTTGAGCGCGGGATCGAGCCAGGCGGTGCGGCTGTATTTGTCGGTGAGCGTGACCCCGGCGAGGCCGTCATGCTCGTGGTTGGAGACCACGCCGTCGACATCATAGCCCGGCGCGGCATAGAGTTTCCGCCCGAGCTTGAGATCGGGCAGCGACACTTCATAGACCGCGTCATACCCGTCCGAATCGTCGATCGCGATCGCATTGCCGTCGGGGGTGAAGATCTGCGGGAGCGGGATGTTGTGCTCGTCGTCGCGGCGCTGCACCGCGATCGTGCGGAACAAGGTTTCGTCCGCGCCGCGATACAATAATTGCCCGCGGCGGCGATCGTCGTCGTAGCGATAGCCCATCCGCACCCGGCCGCTGCCGTCGGCATACCAGTCGAACACATTGGTGCTGCCATTGACGACGCGGCGCGTTTTCCCGGTCGACAGATCGGCCTCGACCACCTCGGGATAGACCTGATCGATGCTCTGCACCCCGGTCTGCCGCGACAGGAGGACGCGCGGCGAGCCGTCGCGCGCGCTCCACAGCACATCGTCGGCGCGGATGCCGGAATGCTCCCAGTCGATGCGGTTCGCCTTGGTCAGCGCGGCATTCACCCCGATCAGCCGCGTAACGTAGATGTCATAGCCTTCGAACTTGTCCTGCGCGCCGACGCCGACCGCGAGCCAGCCCGTCCCGACCCAGCGCCACCAATTGACGTCGATCTTGTCGGACAAGGCCATCGCGGTCGGTTTCTCGTCGCCGATGAACACCGGCATGACCACCAGTTGCTGGACGCCGTTGATCGCCACCTTCGCCGCGATGTGCGTGCCGTCGGGCGACAATTTGGGCGATTCCATGAACGGCAGTTCGGCAAAGGCCTCGACCGGCACCGGCGCATCGGGATTGGCCGCCGGCGCGGGCGCCTGTTGCGCCGCCGCGCCGGCCGACATCGCCAGCGCGAGCCACATCATCTGTCGCATGTTCATTTCACCCCCGGTTTCCGCCAGCTTCCACACGGCAACCGGCTTGCGCAAGGGGCAAAAAAAGGCCGGCCCGACTGCCCGGACCGGCCTTTAACCGTTCAACCGATCAGGATCAGCCCGCGACGTGCCCCGCCAGCGCCGCGAGCAGCAGCAGCGCGACGATATTGGTGATCTTGATCATCGGATTGACCGCCGGCCCGGCGGTGTCCTTATACGGATCGCCCACGGTGTCGCCGGTCACGGCGGCCTTGTGCGCCTCCGAACCCTTGCCGCCGTAATGGCCGTCCTCGATATATTTCTTGGCGTTGTCCCACGCGCCGCCGCCGCTGGTCATCGACAGCGCGACAAACAGCCCGGAGACGATCACCCCGAGCAGCATCGCCCCCAGCGCGGCAAAGCCCGCCGCCTGGTTCTCGACCCCCGAGACGATGAAATAGACGAGGATCGGCGAGAGCACCGGCAACAGCGAGGGGATGATCATCTCGCGGATCGCCGCGCGGGTGACGAGATCGACGGTGCGGCCGTAATTGGGCCGGCTCGTCCCCTCCATGATCCCCGGGTTGTTGCGGAACTGCTCGCGCACTTCCTCCACCACGCTCCCCGCCGCGCGGCCCACCGCGGTCATCCCGAACGCGCCGAACAGATAGGGGAGCAGCGCCCCGAGCAGCAGCCCGACGATCACATAGGGATTGGAGAGGCTGAAATCGACCTGCGTATCCGGGAAATAGGTCTGCAGATCGGTGGTATAGGCGCCGAACAGCACGAGCGCGGCAAGCCCCGCCGAGCCGATCGCATAGCCCTTGGTCACCGCCTTGGTGGTATTGCCCACCGCGTCGAGCGCGTCGGTCTTGTGGCGCACGTCGTCGGGCAGCCCGGCCATTTCGGCGATGCCGCCGGCATTGTCGGTGACCGGCCCGTAAGCGTCGAGCGCCACCACCATCCCCGCCAGCGCGAGCATCGAGGTCGCGCCGAAGGCGATGCCGATGATCCCGGCGAGCTTGTACGCCGCGATCACCGCGATCACGATCACCAGGGTCGGCAGCGCGGTCGCCTCGAGGCTGACCGCCAGGCCCTGGATCACATTGGTGCCGTGCCCCGTCTCCGAGGCGCGCGCGATCGATTTCACCGGGCGATAATTGGTCCCGGTATAATATTCGGTTATCCACACGATCAGCGCGGTGACCACCAGCCCGATCATCATGCACCAGAAGAGGTCCATGCCGGTGAACGCCACCCCGGTCACCGCCGGTGCCGCCGCGGCCGCATCGGTGAGATCGCCGCCGAGCGCGTCGCTCGCCTGATCGAGGAACCCCGGCGCGCCGATCGGCACGTTGAGATCGCCCAGGGTCATCTTGGTCGCGAGGTAGATCGCCGGGACCGAGAGCAATGCCGAGGTGCCGAAGCCCTTGTAGAGCGCGCCCATGATCGAGCCGCTCCCGCCGAGCCGCACCATATAGGTGCCGATCACCGAGGTGATGATGCACACCCCGCCGACGATCAGCGGCAGCGACATCAATTTCATCAGCTCGCCCGCATCGGCGCGGATGAGCAGGGCGATCGACACCATCGTCACGCCCAGCGTCACGACATAGGTTTCGAACAGGTCGGCGGCCATGCCCGCGCAATCGCCGACATTGTCGCCGACATTGTCGGCGATCACCGCCGGGTTGCGGGGATCGTCCTCGGGGATGCCCGCCTCGACCTTGCCGACGAGATCGGCGCCGACGTCGGCCGCCTTGGTGAAGATGCCGCCGCCGAGACGCGCGAAGATCGAGATCAGCGACGCGCCGAACGCCAGCGCGGTGAGCGCCTCGACGATCACCCGGTCATTGGGGGCATGCCCGCCCGGCCCGGTGAGATACCAGAAGAAGCCCGAGATCGCGAGCAGCCCCAGCCCGGCGACCAGCATCCCGGTCACCGCGCCCGAACGGAACGCCATCGTCAGCCCGCCCTGCAACGATCCGCGCGCCGCCTCCGCGGTGCGGACGTTGGCGCGCACCGAGATGCTCATGCCCACGAACCCGGCGACGCCGGAGAGGATCGCCCCGATCACGAAGCCGATCGTCGAGGTGAGCCCGAGCGTCACCGCGAGGATGATCGCGACGATCACCCCGACGATCGCGATCGTGGTATATTGCCGAGAGAGATAAGCCTTCGCGCCCTCCTGAATGGCGGCCGCGATATCCTGCATCTTTTCATTGCCCGCCGAGGCGCGGAGCACCTGTTGGCTTGTGACGATGCCATAGACCACGGCCAATAGGCCGCAGAGGATGGCGATAGTGACCGTCGTCATCGCATTCCTTCCCCTAGTCTGTTCTCCCCGCGCCCAAGAGCTTTTGCCCCTTGTGGCGGACACGGACGGGTGAAGGCGTATAGAGCGCCCGGCGTGGGCGCAAGCCGGGGCGGCGTTTGGGGAAGCCGTTGCTTACCTTACGATGTGTCCCCGCGAAGATGAAGCGCATCGACGGAGCGACATTCCGCCCGTCGCCCCAGCCTTGAGCCGGGGTAACGGCGCGGGTGCGGTTTTCTCGGGCCGCCTACGCGCGGTGCTCGAACCCGAGCCGCAACGGCAGCGGCACCGCGTTCCCGTGCTCGGTCAGCGATAACCCTTTGCCGGCCAGGAATTTTCCCACGCGCGTCGCCGGCACCGGGATCGGCGCGTCGGGCGCGGCGGCGAACAGCAATTCGTAATCGTCCCCCGCGGTCGCCGCCGCCAGCGCGTCACCGCCGAACGCGCGATAATCGGCCGAGAGCGGCACCAGCGCGAGATCGATCGCCACCGCGCAGCCGCTCGCTGCCGCCATCCGCCACGCGTCGATCAGCAGCCCGTCGGACACGTCCATCATCGCATGAACCTGCGGCGCGAGCAGCCGCCCCTCGGCGACGCGCGGGATCGGCCGGCGATAGGCCGCGAGCAACGTCGCCGGCCCCGCCGCGCCGCGCGCGATCGCCAGCCCGGCGCC
>NZ_MKRR01000158.1:14931-21601 GCF_001897045.1 Sphingomonas sp. 66-10 | reverse complement strand
CGTATCCCCGCCGAGCAATGCGCAATCGAACGCCGCCAGCGCCGCCGCCAGCCCGGCGAGGAACGCCCGATCCCATTCGTCCGCGCCGAGCGGATAATTGAGCAGCACACCCTCGGGCCGCGCGCCCTTCGCCGCAAGATCGGAAAGGTTGGTCGCCACCAGCTTCCACGCCACGTCGTCGGGCGGGTCTCCGGCAAGGAAATGCACCCCTTCGACCAGGGTGTCGGTGGTGAGGATATGCTCGCCGAGCCGCGCGACGTCATCGGCCAGCCCGAGCGCGCCGGGGTGGAGCGGCAGGCGGCGCAATGCGGCGATGAACTCGGCTTCGATCATCGCGCCGGGGTATCGGCTTTGCGGCACCTCGTCGCCCCCTTTCGTCATTCCCGCGAAGGCGGGAATCGATTCTGGCTGGCCTCACGACTCTTTCCCCGACCTGCGGGAATGACGGCGAATGTCCTTGTCGCGCGGCGCAACTTTCGGGCAACAAGCGCACATGATCAGCACCAGCGACGTCCTCATCGTCGGTTCCGGCGCGGCCGGGCTGACCGCCGCGCTCAACCTCGCCGACCGTTTCAAGGTCACCGTGCTCGCCAAGGGCGCGCTCAACGAGGGCTCGACCGCGCATGCGCAGGGCGGGATCGCCGCGGTGCTCGAACCGGGCGACACGTTCGACAGCCATATCGAGGATACGATGATCGCCGGCGCGGGGCTCAACGACCGCGCCACCGTCGAATTCGTCGTCGAGAACGCCCCCGCCGCGATCCAGCGGCTGCAGGCATTGGGCGTGCCTTTCGCCACCGAGGGCGACGCGCTCCACCTGACGCGCGAGGGCGGGCATTCGCACCGCCGCATCGTCCATGTCGCCGACGCGACCGGCTGGGCGGTGCAGGAGGCGCTCCAGCGCGCCGCCGAGAAACACCCCAATATCACCCTCGTCCCCGATCAGGTCGCGATCGACCTCGCCACCAGCCGGCATGAGGAGCGCTATTCGGGCGCGGGCAACGTGTGGGGGGTCTATGCGGTCGATCGCCGCACCGGGCGGGTCAATCTCTACACCGCGCGCGCGACGATCCTCGCCACCGGCGGGGCGGGGCGCACCTATCTCTTCTCCACCGCGCCGCGCGGCGCGACGGGGGACGGGATCGCGATGGCGTGGCGCGCCGGCTGCCGCATCTCGAACATGGAATTCATGCAATTCCACCCGACCTGCCTCTACAATCTCGACGTCAAGAATTTCCTGATCACCGAGGCGGTGCGCGGCGAGGGCGGCCAGCTCAAGCTGCCGACCAACGGCCACCGCTTCATGCCCGATTTCGATCCGCGCGCCGAACTGGCGCCGCGCGATGTCGTCGCGCGCGCGATCGACCACGAGATCAAGCGGCTCGGGCTCGATTACGTCCACCTCGATATCAGCCATATGCCCGCCGATTTCGTCCGCGCGCATTTCCCCAACATCTACGAGAAACTGATCGGTCTCGGCATCGACATGACGCGCGAACCGATCCCGGTCGTTCCGGCGCAGCATTATACCTGCGGCGGGATCCTGATCGATCGCGACGGGCGCACCGACCTTCCCGGGCTCTATGCCGCGGGCGAATGCACCCAATCGGGGCTGCACGGCGCCAACCGCCTCGCGTCGAACTCGCTGCTCGAATGTTTCGTCTATGGCGAGGCGGCGGCGAAGCATATCGCGGCCAATTGGGACGGCTTCGCCCCTGTCCCCGCGATCCGCGCCTGGGACGAAAGCCGCGTCACCGATTCCGACGAGGAAGTCGTCATCAAGCAGAACTGGACCGAGATCCGCCGCTTCATGTGGAATTACGTCGGGATCGTGCGCACCACCAAGAGGCTGGAACGCGCCGCGCACCGCATCAAGCTGCTGACCGAAGAAGTCGGCGATTATTACGGCCATTTCCGCGTCACCCCGGACCTGATCGAATTGCGCAATCTGCTCCAGACCGCCGATCTGATCGTGCGCTCGGCGCTGCTGCGCCACGAAAGCCGCGGGCTGCATTATACGCTCGACTGGCCCGAGACCTCGCCCAAGGCGGTCGATACGATTCTCGTTCCGTGAATCCGTCGCGGCTCAGGCGCGGTTCATCGCGAACCGCGCAAACTGATGTTTTCTTTCAATGCCGAGATCGGTTTTAACTCGACATCGGGTCGGGTGGGCAATGAAGAAGATGTTAGGGTCGCGAATTCGGTGGGCGATAGCCGCTTCGGGCGCACTGGCGTTGATCGCCTGCGGCCCCGGTACGCGGCCGGGCACGACCACCGCGCGCGCACCCAGTTCGTCCTACGCATCCGCCCCCGCTTATGTCGTGTCGCTCCCCGTGCCGAAGGTCCGCCCGCGGCCGCGCAACGACGCACCCGCCGCGCTGGCCGAGCGGATCGAGACACTGGTCCGCGGTTTCCCCGGGGTCGCGGGGATCGCGATCCGCGCGGTCGATGAAGGCTGGACGGTCGAATATGGCGCGCGGCGCCTGATGCCGCAGCAGAGCGTGAGCAAATTGTGGGTCGCGATGACCGTGCTCGACCAGCGCGATTCCGGCCGGCTCCGCCTCGACGATCCGGTGACGCTCTACCCCGCAGATCTCACCTTGTTCCACCAGCCGATCGCCGCGCTGGTCAAGCCGAGCGGCTATCAGACCACCGTCAGCAGCCTGCTCGTCCGCGCGCTGACGCAAAGCGACAATACCGCCAACGATCGCCTGCTCAAACTGGTCGGCGGCCCCGCCGCGGTGCGCGCGTTCATCGAGCGCAAGCAATTGGGCGACATCCGCTTCGGCCCCGGCGAGCGGCTGCTCCAGGCCAAGACCGCGGGGCTGACCTGGCAGCAGAGCTATTCGCTCGGCAACGGCTTCAATATCGCGCGCTCGCGGCTTTCGCCGGCGGTGCGCGAGGCCGCGCTCGAAGCCTATATCGCCGATCCGCCCGACGGCGCCGCGCCGCTCGCGATCGCCGACGCGCTGGCGCGGCTGGCGCGCGGCGAATTGCTGTCCGAAACCTCGACCCGCTTCATGCTCACCACGATGGGGTCGACCGTCACCGGGCGCGCACGGCTCAAGGCGGCACTCCCGCCCGGCTGGACGCTCCAGCACAAGACCGGCACCGGGCAGGAGCTCGGCCGCCGCAACGCCGGGTTCAACGATGTCGGGCTGCTCACCGCCCCCGACGGGCGGCGCTATGCGATCGCGGCGATGATCGGCGATACGACGCGCCCGATGCGCGACCGGCAGTTGCTGATCCAGGCCGCCGCCAGCGCGCTGACCGGCCACCGGCTCGACACGCGCTCGATCGCCGCGGCCGACGACGACGCGCCGGGGAGCTGAGCGCTCGCATCCTTCCCTTCGTCATTCCCGCCTGCGCGGGAATGACGGGTAGATGTGGAAGGGGCGCCAAGGCCACAACACGCCACAAACCCGCCAAATCACCCCACAAGCGGGATTGGTCCCGCGCGCGATCCGAGCTATCCCCCGACCATGCCGCATCTCTACCTCGTCGATGGCTCGGGCTATATCTTCCGCGCCTATCACGTCCTGCCCAAGCTCACCAACCAGCACGGCGAACCGGCCGGGGCGGTCTATGGCTACACCACGATGCTGTGGAAACTCGCCAAGGAACTCCACGAGGCCGACGGGCCGACGCATCTCGCGGTGATCCTCGACGCGGCCGAGCATACCTTCCGCAACGAGATGTACGATCAGTATAAGGCGCACCGCCCGCCCGCGCCCGAGGATCTCGTCCCGCAATTCCCGATGATCCGCGACGCGACCCGCGCCTTCTCGCTGCCGTGCATCGAGGAAGCCGGGTGGGAGGCGGACGATCTGATCGCGTCTTATGCCAAGGCGGCGCTGGCGCAGGGCTGGCAGGTGACGGTGATCAGTTCCGACAAGGATCTGATGCAGCTTTTGACCGAGCCCGGCATCGACATGCTCGATACGATGCGCGACCGGCGGATGGGGCCGGAGGCGGTGGTCGAGAAATTCGGCGTCGGCCCCGAGAAATTGGGCGAGGTGCTCGCGCTGATGGGCGATGCGGTCGACAATGTCCCCGGCGTCCCCGGGGTCGGCCCCAAGACCGCGGCCAAGCTCATCAACGAATATGGCGACGTCGAGGCCGTGCTCGCCGCCGCGCCCGGGATGAAACCGGGCAAGTTGCGCGAAAATCTGATCGCCAATGCCGAGATGGCACGGCTGAGCCGCAAGCTGGTCGAGCTGGCGAGCGACGTGCCCTTGCCCCAGCCGCTCGAGGAAATGGCGCTCGACGGCATCCCCGAGGCGCCGCTGCGCGCATTCCTGGAGCATCACGGCTTCAAGTCGCTGCTCGCCAAATTGGGGCAGGTGGCCGATGCCCCGGCACCGACCCCCGTTTCGCCGACCGCGCTGCCGCAGGCGGAAGAGCCGCCGTGCGACCACGACAGCTACGCCACCGTCACCGACGAGGCCGCGCTCGATCGCTGGATCGCCGAGGCGCGGCACCAGGGTTATGTCGCGATCGACACCGAGACGACCGGCAAGGACCCGATGCTCGCCGAGCTGGTCGGGGTCAGCCTCGCGCTCGCGCCCAACCGCGCCTGCTATATCCCGCTCGCGCACGGCGGGACCGACATGTTCGCCGAAAAGCCGGTGCAGCTCAACCGCGACGCCGCGCTCGCCAAGCTGCGCCCGCTGCTCGAAGACCCCGGGGTGCTCAAGATCGGGCACAATCTCAAATACGACCTGATCATCCTCGCCCGCGTCGGGGTCGATGTCGCGCCTTATGACGATTCGATCGTGATGAGCTTCGATCTCGATGCCGGGCTCCACGGCCACGGGATGGACGAGCTCGCCGCGACCCACCTGTCGCATTCGTGCATCGCGTATAAGGATGTCGTCGGGACCGGGAAGAAGCAGCTCGGCTTCCACGAGGTCGATCTCAGGACCGCGACCCGCTACGCCGCCGAGGATGCCGATGTGACGCTGCGGCTGTGGCGGCGCTTCCGCGCGCGGCTCCCGGTCGAGGGATCGACGCGTATCTACGAGATGGTCGATCGCCCGCTCGTCGCGGTGATCGCGCGGATGGAGCGCCACGGGATCAAGGTCGATCGCGAGCGGCTCGCGCAATTGAGCCGCGGCTTCGATACCGAGATCGCCGCGCTCGAAACCGTGATCCACGGCCTCGCCGGCGGCCCGTTCACGATCGGCAGCCCCAAGCAACTGGGCGACGTCTTGTTCGAGCGGATGGGGATCAAGGGCGGGCGCAAGGGCAAGTCGGGGGTCTATTCGACCGACGTCAACGAGCTCGAGCGGATCGCCGCGTCGCACGAATCCCCCGGCGCCGAGATCGCGATGCGCGTGCTCGACTGGCGCCAGCTGACCAAGCTCAAGAACACCTATACCGATACGCTGCAGGAACAGATCAACCCCGCCACCGGGCGCGTCCACACCAGCTACAGCCTCACCGGCGCGCAGACCGGGCGGCTCTCCTCGACCGATCCCAACCTCCAGAACATCCCGATCCGCACCGAGACCGGGCGGCAGATCCGCGACGCCTTCGTCGCCGAGCCGGGCAATGTCATCCTCGCGGCGGATTATTCGCAGATCGAATTGCGCCTCGCCGCGCATATGGCCGACGTTCCCGCGTTGAAGGAGGCGTTCGCGCGCGGCGACGACATCCACTCGCTCACCGCGCAGGAATTGTTCGGCGAATTGAACCGCGACACTCGCGCGCGCGCCAAGACGATCAACTTCGCGATCCTCTACGGGATCAGCCGCTGGGGGCTCGCCGGCCGGCTGGCGGTGACCCCCGACGAGGCGCAGGCGATGATCGACCGCTATTTCGAGCGTTTCCCCGGGATCAGCCGCTATATCGCCGACACGCTGACCCATGCGCGCGACAATGGCTTCACCGAGACCTTGTTCGGCCGCAAGACGCATTTCCCGCGGCTCAAATCGAAGATCCAGCACGAGCGGCAGGGCGCCGAGCGCGCCGCGATCAACGCGCCGATCCAAGGCACCTCGGCCGATATCATCAAGCGCGCGATGGCGCGGATGGAACCCGCGCTGGCCGAAGCGGGTCTTGCCGGCACACGGATGCTGCTCCAGGTGCATGACGAACTGGTGTTCGAGGTGCCGCAAGCCGAGGTCGATGCCGCGCGCGTCGTGATCGAGCGCGTGATGGCCACTGCCGCCGAGCCGGCGGTGAAGCTCGACGTGCCGCTGGCGGTGGAGATCGGCGTGGGCGAAAGCTGGGGGGCGGCGCATTGACGGATCGTTCGGAAATGCCCCAGCGGGGCATTTCGTGCGGCGCCGGCCCGCGAAAATACCTCAGGCGTCGGGAGCGCCAGCGATGAGCGAAACCGCGGAGGATATTGCCACGCTCGCCAAGGGCGGCCGCACCAATGTCGCAGGGTTCATCCTGCGGCTGGCGGCGCGCATCCCGTTCCTGTTCATCGCCGGACGGCTCTACGGCCCCGATCTCGTCGGGCGGTTCGCGATCGCCGTGGTGGTGGTCGAGCTGGCGGCGCTGGTCTCGACGCTCGGGCTGAAACGCGGGCTGGCGCAGGCGCTCGCCACCACCGATCGCCCGCATGTCCATGTCGTATGGGACGCGCTCGTCCTCGGCGGCATCCTCAGCCTCGCCGCGAGCACGGTGCTGTGGATCTTCCCCGAGGTGATGTATCCCAACA
>NZ_MKRR01000158.1:1691-14898 GCF_001897045.1 Sphingomonas sp. 66-10 | reverse complement strand
CCTATCGCCTCAACGTCCGCGCCGCGGTGACCGCGCGCGCGGTGGTCGAGCCGTGGACGATCTCGATCACCGCCTGGATCTTCTCGTTCATCACGACGCGCGACGGGCTGGTGCTGGCCTATGTCTCGTCGATGCTCGCCGCGCTGACCGCCAGCCTCGTGCCGTTCCTGCGCAGCTACGGTCTCCCCCACGGCTGGTCGCCGCATTTGCGCGAATTGTTCGCGCTCGCGCGCCGCAACGCCCCGCTCGCCGGCGCCGACGCGCTCGAATGGGGGACGCGCAACGTCGACCGTTTCATCCTCGGGGTGATGTTCGCGCCCAAGATCGTCGGCATCTATTATATGGCGCAGCAGGTCGCCTCGCTGCCGCAGAAGCTCAAGACCTCGTTCGATCCGATCCTCGGGCCGGTCATCACCCGCAACCTCGCCACCGGCAACCGGGCCGCGATCGCCGATCAGGTGCGGCAGGTGGCGTTCTGGATCATCGCCGCACAGGGCTGCCTCGCGCTGATGGGGTCGATCCCCGGCGAGGCGGTGATGGGGACGGTGGGGCCGCAATTCGTCGCCGGCACCGCGGCGCTCGCCTTCCTGCTCACCGCCGAGGTGCTCGCCTCGACCGGGGCGGTGTGCGAATCCGCGCTCGTCTATGTCGCGCGCCACCGCAATCTCGCGATCTCCGCCGCGATGCTGCTGTTCCAGGTGGTGCTGAGCTTCGCGCTGATCCTCACGATGCGCGCGCTGGGCTGGCCGGTCGAATATCAGGCGGCGGGGCCGGCGGTGGCGCTGATGACCAGCGTCGCGCTGACCTCGGTGATCAAGGCGCGGCTGCTCGGGCACCTGCTGCAGGCATCGGTCTCGCCGTTGCGCTGGCCGCTGCTGTGGGCGGCGGCGGCGGCGATCGTCGTCGGGGGCGCCTTCGCCGCGCTGCCGCATGAATATGAATGGGCCGAGGTGATCATCGGCATCCCCGCGATCGCCGCGACCTATCTGTTCATCCTGTGGCGCTGGGCGTTCGGCCCCGACGACCGCGCCTTGTTCAGCCGCATGCCGCGCGCGGACGAGGCGACCCTGCCCCACGTCGGCGCGACGACGCGCTGAGTCGCCATACGTGGTGCTAACCGGCGCAAGGCCGGCGTGGAGCCCGCCTCCGCGGGAAGATCCAAGGTCGCCTCGTCGGTCGAAAGCTTCGTACGCAACGGGTGGCTCGGTTAACCGTGCGCGGTATCGGGCAGGAGCACGTCCAAATATTGGCGAGTGATCGCGCTCCAACGATAACGTTCTCGCAACCGCTCTCGCGCTTCAGGCGTTATCAGGCCTGATTGGGGGGACCGGATCAGCTGGCTTAGCTCTTCGACCGAGCTAAAATACGCTCCCTCATCATCGAGAGTCGCTCGATTGAAGACACAATCGAACGCGAGAATCCGATCTGAGTGGAAGATCGCCTCAACCAGGGATGGATTCGTCCCGCCGACGCTATGTCCGTGGACATAGACTGCCGAGCCCGAACGGATCACTGCCAGAGCCGCTTGATCATATACCGGCGGGCGCAAGACGAATCCCGGCGTTCCATGATATTCATCGAATAGAGAACGGCCATATTCCGTAGAATTCCAATTACCGACAAACGTAATTCGTGCTTTCTCCATGCAAGCTGCCTTCAGGATCATCGCAGCATTATTTTCCGGCTCTACGCGCGCGATTGCTAGAAGATAACCATTCGAGTCCGCTCCGACCCCCTCCTGAAGCCTTACTTGATCTGCACCATAGGCAATCATAACGGGGTTTACGCCATAAATTTTCCGAACCATTGGCACCAATGCGTCGTTGTCGGCAATTATTGCGTCAGAATATCGAATCGCTAAAGACTCGAGCGCCTTCAGCAAAGCCCGAGCCAAGGGACCAAATTTGTCACGGCGCCATTCTAGCCCGTCGATATTCGTAACAATCCGATGTCGCCGCCTCACCAGCCTAATGAAAGGCAACAACCATGCTGCCGAGGTACCTAAAAGAAGAATGCAATTATGCTGCCGCGCAAGGGACGCATGAAAGAGCTGCAGCGCATCGTGAAGCAGGCTTTGAGCGCCTCCCGCCGAAAATGGCAGCCATGCGCGACGATGCCCGGCAAATCGGCCCGACCGTTCCGCCCGCGTATAAGCGGATCGCTGACCATAAAGCGTCAACTCCACGCTCTTGGCGTCGACGTGATACGCCAATTGCTCCGCAAGTGTCTCGAAGCCTCCGTAACGTGCCGGAACCCCGCGCGTGCCCACCACAGCAACCCTAGCTTCGGGAAGCGTTGAGGGAATCTGCGAAGAAGACGAACGTGCTGTGGATTCGGACCGCAACGAACTTGCTGACTGTGCCGACATTATCGACCTTTCGACCGATTTTCACTATTTTTCAAAGTCTTACCTCGCCATAGCACGCGCTTCAGTTGCACAATCGCCATCAGTCGATGGCCGATAGTGTGGCCTCGCCGGGCCATTACTAAACCAAGCCTCCATGCAAGCGGCCCTCTCCCCGGGAGAATAGGAGTAGGATTGGTGATCCGCGCCGCTCGTGCGATACAGCAAAAATCTTCGACGAAAGCGGAAGTCTGTATCCCGATAGTCCGGGAAAGCCGGATGCCGCGCTTGATGTAATCGCCCATCGAACGTTTACGTGCCGCCCCCAAAATATTCATTTCATGCTGGCGATACAGACCAAGCTGCTCAGAAATATAAACAATCTTTCCGGCGTGGGCGGCAACAAGCACCAGCGCCCAATCATGCATTGCATAGTAACGCGGGCGAAGGCAGCTCAACGCGATATCGAGCAATGGCTTCGTTATCGCGACAGTATGTCCGATCACCGGGTTCGCGATCAGGAGACGATCCGTTGCGAGGTCCTGCGGTAGGGCGAACGGTCGTCCCTCGTAAAAGCTCTGCCGAAGCGGCTGAAGTGCTGCATCGCATATCTGCACGTCATGGAAGACCAACAGGCGATCCTCGCCTTCCCGCCGCCCGCGGTTAAGACAGTCAAGCATCCGCTCGGTCTTATTCGGGAGCCAGATGTCATCCTGATCACTTAGAAAAATCGTGTCATCTGCTCCGCACTGCGGCGCGATCTGAGCGAAGGCATGAAAGAAGGACAAGGTGACCCCCGGCGCGCAGGACACCATCCTTACATCCAGCTTCGGCCAGCGCGACGTCAACTCTCCCAGAAGTTCCCGCGTGCCGTCGGAAGAGGCGAAATCGAACAGATGCACGACATCGATCGAGCGATTCTGATTCATGATGGAGGCCAACTGAGCCTCCAGGAACCGAACGCCATTGTGCGTGCAAATGATGACCCGAATCATAACCGCCATCTAGCCCGGCAAAGAAACCATTTCGAGTGGCTCGCACCGGAGTGCCGATCGATCACGATCTAGGCGGCACGAGCTCCAACTCGGGCAACGGGAACAGCAACGTGAAATCGGCTAACCGTTCCGACTTAATGAAAAAGTCTCGGAAATGCCACGGAAGAACGAGGAGGTAATCTGGTTTCTGACGCAACAGATCATCCTGCGGCACGATCGGAATCCAAGTACCGGGAGTCACACAGCCATATTTATCAGGATTGACCTCGCCAATTGCGGTGATGAGGTCGGCCCCCAGTCCGCAATATTGCAAGAGGACGTTACCCTTTGTGGAGGCACCGAGGGCCGCGACCACCTTTCCTTCATCGCGCGCGGCCTTGACGAAGGCGACCAATTCAGATCGAAGCCGTTCCGTCCGACGCGCGAATTCGCGATACACTTCTAGCGAAGGGATTCCGCCGCTCTCCTCCTGCTCCAGCAATTCAGCGGCAACGGGCGACTGGCTAGCGCCGCCCGTCTTACCGACAGTAACAGAGAAGCTTCCACCGTTAACATCATTGAACTCGACATCCCGGATAACGAGGCCGGCCCGCTCGGCCATCCAGTTAATCTGCGCAAGGGCATAGAATTCAATATGTTCGTGACACACCGTGTCATAGGAATTACGAGCCAGCATCGTCGGCAGGTAACTCTGCTCGAACACCCAGATCCCATCATCCTCGAGAATTCCCGCGACTTCGCGCATGAATGCGAGCGGATCTTCGAGATCATAGAACATGGAGAAAGACGTCACGACCCGCGCTTTCCGGCCAGGGAAACGCTCCCCGATCAAACGGGCCGTGAAGAAATCCGGAACGATATTGACGTCTTCCGGGTAATATTTTCTGAACTTCTCTGCAGTTGGGTCAACCCCCACAAGAGTGAGGCCGGCCCCCTTGTAGAATCCTAGCGTCGTTCCGTCATTGCTCCCAATATCGACCACAAGATCACCGGGTTTCAAGAGATTCAACGCCCTAATACGGCCCACCTTATTTCGAAGATGCTCGACCATGCTTTGATTCAAGCCAGATCGGTATCCGTAGTTTTCACCGTACATTTCACCGAGATCGTAGCTGCGATCGAGCTGGACCAAACCGCAAGCATCGCTGCCAGTACATTTTACAAGCAGAAGCGGGCCTTCAGTGAGATCAGGATCAGGCGCGTGCGGGAACGTGCCAGTGAGCTTCTGGATTCCGAGATCGAGAATCTCCACCAAATTGTCGTTCCCGCAGATTCGGCAGGCCTTAATCGGGTCAGTCACGCGGTATATCCTCTGTTCGCTGACGCCGACTGCATAGTCTGCAGATCGACGTCCACCATTTCCTTGATCATTTCTTCGAAGGTAACGCTCGGCGCCCAGCCAAGCTGCTCTCTCGCCAGCGCGGAATCTCCGACCAATTCAGTACTGTCCGGCGAGCGCCGTAGCGTCGGGTCCGAACTCACGTATCGGCGCCAATCCAATCCGACGTGATCAAACGCGATCTTGCATAGGTCGGCGACAGAATGAGTCTGCCCCGTCGCAATGACATAATCGGACGGCTGCTCCGACTGCAACATCAACCACATAGCGCGAACCACATCGCGAGCATGCCCCCAGTCCCGCCGCGCGTCGAGGTCTCCGAGGACCAGATCTTCAGCCATCCCGCTACGAATCGCGGCGGCGGCGCGAGTGATTTTCCGCGTGACGAAATCAGCCGATCTGCGTGGACTTTCGTGGTTGAATAGAATGGCTGAGCACGCAAAAGCCCCATGTTGTAAACGCGATATTCCAACCATATTGTGCGCAAACAGCTTCGCCGCTCCATAGGGACTGCGCGGCGAGAATGGGGTTGCTTCGTTCTGGGGACTTGCACGCGTCGCCCCAAACATCTCGCTGCTCGACGCCTGACAGAAACGGCTACGTACACCGCTGCCCTGTATTGCGTCCAACATTCTAGCGACAGCGAGGCCATTAACGTCACCTATCGCAACCGGCTGATCGTACATACCGGAGCCGGTCGAAAATGCCGCAAAGTTATAAATCTCGTCCGGCTTCGCTCGACCGATCAGGGCTGCGATCGCCTCGGCGTCGAGCAGGTCGATCTCGACCAGCTCAATCGCCTCTCGGCGCCGGCTTGCCAAACATCGCCGCGCGCGGTCCGGATCCCGGGATGAACCGATGACGCGATACCCTTTGGCGCAAAGCAGCTCCGCCATATAGGAACCATCCTGTCCCGATATGCCGAAAATAAGCGCGGTTCGGCTCTTCACGCCGAATGCCTTTTGAGAGACAACGCGGCAAGACGGCGACTCAGCGACATCGAAAACCTACTGTTCCAGGCCAGCGCATAGCACGCCGCCCGATAGCGCCCGCCCATGCTAAGCAGCAGCAGCATCGCGATCAGGTTAGCAAGCCGGCCCGGGAGGAGCGCGAAGGCCAGCAGCGGCAGGCGCCGGATACCGGATAGCCGCCGCGCGAAGAACTTGCGATACTCGGTCATGCTATACGATCCGTTTGCGCGGAATCCGAGCATCTTGCGTGGTATTCGCCACGGTTCGGCTGCCGTAACGCGCGCCTTGGCTTCGTCCGAAAACCCGGAAAACGACCAGATCAACGCTGGCCACATGAACATCCAGATTTCAAAGCCCCGCGCACTCCACATCGCGTTGCCAAAACGAATCTGAATCTGCGGCTCACCGAGCAAGAGCACATGGGCGAGCGGCTTTTGAAATATTACACCGACATGGATGAAAAGCGACCCATAGTACCTGCGCCGATCTCGATCGAGCCATAGCTGCCGACGAAAAATGGTCCCCCCGATGAAAGACAGTGGATCTCCAGCATCAGCCAGTAATCGATCACCGTCCGCGACACCGTAACGCCGCAAGCCAGTAAATCCAAATCTTCTTTCTTGCAGCGGCTGATCGCAGTTTGCATCAAGAACCTCTGCATCAACCACCAGCAAGTCCGGGTCTTCTGCGAGAATTAGCGCAAGAACACGGTCAACAGCATTCGGCTTTAGTAGATCATCATCTGTCATCAACCAGACATGCCGACCCGTAGCATAGCCAACGGCTTTGTCGTAGTCGGCATCGACCCCGGAATTTTCCACCTCTCGATAGTAGCGAAGCTGCGGCCAGTCTCTAGCATACCGCTCAACCACCTCCGCTGTATTGTCCGGAGATGCTCCATCGACGATAATCAGCTCTGTTTCGGGACGAAGCTGCGGCAGAATTGTATCGAGTGTTTGCGCAATAAATGCACCGCGTTTGAACGTCGCCATGCATATAGAAAGCTGCGGCTCAGTCATTTCGTCGCTCCCGAGCAGCACGGATTTTTCGCCCGAGAGGCGCTCCCACCACCGGAGCGGAGATAAGCAAGCGAGAGATCCGCCGCCGCAACATCAGTCCGCGGGCGCGGATCATCGAGGCAATATAATCACGCTCCGGGCTGCTCCCCAGCATCTCCCTGTCGCTCCGAGCAGCGTACCAATCGTTCACGCCGGTTCTTCTAAACCGAACATATCCCTCGCTTGCCAACGCGTGACGGACACCGTTTCCGAACAGAAGTGAATTGTCTTCGATCACCAGGATTCTGGGGCGCCAGCGCGAAAGAGTGAAACCCTTCAAAACCGCGAGCTCGTGCCCCTCCACATCGATCGAAACGAACGCGATCTCGCCCGGTTTGGCACCCGCCTCTTCAAGGATGGTATCGAGTGGCGCAGTCCTGACGTCGACCGCACGAACCGACAATCCCTGTCGCTCGATGCTGGTTTGAGCGCCTTGCTCGATACTGGAAACCGCGTGGGATAGCTCCGCGCCCTCGGCCAGCATCAAAGTCGCCACGCCGTGAACGCTCGAAGCGGCGCCCTCAAACACAAATGAGGTTCGCTCGCGTCGCAATCGGGCACAAAGCTCAGGATTTGGCTCGACCAGCACACAGGACCAGCCCGCCTGCTCAAAATATAAGCTCACACTACCGGTGACACCGTCGTTCGCGCCGACATCGACACACGTCCACGGGCCCGCGCCCGGAAACATGTCGGCCAAAATCCGATCTTCACCGAACTGTCCATGAAATCTCTGCATCACGAACGCTGTTACCTCTGTATCATTCTGCTCGCCGCCCACTTCACCATCATCCGCCCCTCGGGCAGCATCAAGCTACCCGTCACCAACGCGCTCAGCATAAACGCGCCTCCGAGAAGGATACGGGACACATCCGAACCGACGATCGGCATAATGGTGATCGCTGCAAACCCGAAACCAACAGAAATGACAAGGGGCGGACCAACACCATGCAACACCCATAACCACCCCTGACCCGGCAAGACATACTTATCTGTCAGGTAAGTTCCCAATATGAAATAGAAGGAATGCAGGACGACCCATGCAATAGCCGCTCCTGTCGCGCCCATATAGGATGAGAGCGCGAATACCGCCGGAAGAAATATAAGGGAGAGCAGTATATTTATGGATAGAGGCACAGATGTCATTCCGCATGATATTTGCAGCGCGTACGGAAAATACATCACGCAATGGATTGCAGTTCCTATCGAAAGGAGAATAACTATAATTGCTGTCTGATCAACAATATTCGGATCCCTTACCCACACGGATAATAGAGAATGGGAGCAGACGATGAGAAACATCGCGATCGGGAATATTATGGTTAAAAACCGACGCGTGAAGCCATGATATTGTCGAGACAGATCCGCGATCGATCCAGATTCGAAGAGGCCGGAAAGACGGGGATAAACAACGTTGAATGCCGGGGTTACCAGACGGTAAAGTATACCGGCCAACGCCGTTGCGAGGGTATAACGCCCGATCTGGTCAAGTGTCGTTGTGCGCATCAGGACAATCTTGTCGATCTGCGAAAAGAGAACGCCTGTTGCCGCAACCGCAGCCATGCCCGCTGAAAAGCGCCAGATGGATTTGATAACCGCCCAGCTGAACCCCGTGGTTGCTCGGCCGCCGATGGCGTGGCGGGCCGCCGCACGCATGGCGAGGGAGTGCAGAGCGCCGACGACAGCTTGCCATAAGAAAAACGCGCGGAGCGAAGGCTCGACGAACATGAGAATGGCAACCGCGCCGACATTCGCGAGCGTTACGCTGGCGATGGTGACGGCGCTCGCCAGATCCACGCGCTGGGCGCCGTTCAGGACCCCGATGTACAAGGTTCCAGGCCACCTCGCGCCGACCGCAACCGCACTCAGGGCGAGCGCCAGTGTTATCTGGTCGACCGAAAGGCTTCCGCTATTGAGCCATTTGGTCGCTATCCACGGAGCGAGGACTGCCAGGCTGGCGGCCATAATCGCCCCCGACACAACAAACAGAATCGACATCGAATGCACTAGGTTTCGAGCATAGGGCATCGTGCCGGCTACCATCGAACGGGCGACCTCACGGCTGACGGTGGGAGAAAGCCCCATGTCCAACAGGGCAAATATACCCTGTAGCGTCAGGTACACGCCGATCATCCCATAGGCTTCGATCCCGAGATATCGAATATACCACGGCACCGCGAGCAATCCGATCAGGGCCGTCCAGCCGGAACTCGCGACGCCAGCGAGGAAATTGCGTCGGTTGGTCACCCGAATGCGCCAGAAGGATCAGTCGTGGAGACCATGTTGTCGAAGCAGGCTTTCGCGTTCAGCCGCCTTCAGGTCGGCAGCAACCATCTCTCGCACCAACGTTTCAAAGTCCGTTCTGGCTTCCCACCCGAGTTCCTTGTGCGCTCGCGTCGAATCTCCCAATAGGGTTTCGACCTCGGTTGGGCGGAAATAGCGGGGATCGACCGCAACCACCCGCCGTCCATGGGCGTCAAACGCTACCTCATCCAGCCCGCTTCCCTCCCAATTCAATTCGATACCAAGTTCGCGGAACGTCGCGTGGACGAAATCCCGAACGCTATGCTGAACCCCGCTCGCGATCACGAAATCGCGCGGCTCCTCCTGTTGCAACATCAACCATTGCATCTCGACATAGTCGCGAGCATGCCCCCAGTCCCGCTTTGCGTCCATGTTCCCAAGGTACAGGCAGTCCTGCAGCCCGAGCTTGATCCGCGCCGCAGCTCGCGTAATCTTTCTTGTTACGAAGTTTTCGCCCCGCACAGGAGACTCATGATTGAATAGAATCCCGTTGCACGCGAATATCCCATAAGCTTCTCGGTAGTTGACCACCGTCCAGTAAGCAAAAAGCTTGGCGACCGCATAAGGCGATCTCGGATAAAATGGCGTATTTTCTCTTTGAGGCACATCTTGTACCAAGCCGTAAAGTTCAGATGTCGAGGCTTGATAGAAACGTGTCCGGTGTGTCATATCAAGCGCGCGAACTGCCTCAAGAAGACGCAAAGTTCCGAGCGCGTTGACATCAGCGGTATACTCCGGCTGCTCGAAGGAAACGGCGACATGACTCTGAGCAGCGAGATTGTAAATCTCATCTGGTCGCGTTTTTTCCAGAAGATGGATTAGGCTTCCACCATCTGTAAGATCGCCGTGATGAAGGAAAAAGCGGACGTCACGCTCGTGCGGATCCCGATATAGATGATCGATCCGTGCCGTATTGAAGCTCGATGAACGGCGCTTGATACCGTGAACCGTATACCCCTTCTTAAGAAGAGTCTCGGCGAGATAAGATCCATCCTGCCCGGTTACCCCGGTGATCAAGGCCGTCTTTCGATTATCCATGATATCCTAACCGTACTCCACATGTCCGATGGTCCGACATATAACTTGTAGTCGCTTCCACACGGACGTCCGCGCTTCACGGGTATGCCCCGCTCGGTCGTCAACTCGTAGATGCGGCCATATCGGCGCGCATTGCAGCGAACAAGCTTGGAATGCCCTGCCAAGCGCCCGCGGATCGTCCCACCTCCAGGATCAGCGCGAAGGGACCCGCGGCACCGTCGACCGGCGCACTTCGTCATCATCCCTAAACAATAGTTGGCAGGTCAGAAACCAAGAAGGAACGAATAGCCACGGATTGTTGTAACCAATTAGTACATACACCGCGAATCGCGCGAACCCCTTCAGGGTCCATCCTGAAACGGACAGGAACAACGAAAGTATCAGTAACAAAATCGTTAACAACGCTATTGGCCCGAGCTGCAGCATGAGCATCGGCAGTTGCATCTCAACCTGATAGGGCTGCTCAGGGTCAGAGGAGAGTTGAGGCATATAAAAACCCCATCCTAATCCTGACCAATTATCCGGGAGTAATCCCATGATTATATTAAATTGGAACTGCTTTGCCCGCAGGCTCAAATCCATATCTGGTCGAATTATCGGCAGATAATTGTAAAGCAGAATTATCGCCGTCACCGCTATAATCGCCGCACCCACCTTGATGTGCGGGCGGCTCCGTAAGAGATATGGCAGCGCGAGGTTGAGACCCAACAGCGCCATGATAACCACGCTCTTGGCTACGAAGACCACAAAGATGGCTACAGCACCGAGCGCCGCCAGTCTCACCCAACGATTCCTGAAAGACGACAGAAGGAAAACCGCCGCCAGGCTGGAGGCCTCAAAGTATATGCGGTAGGTAATCCCATCTGAGCCCTCGACCCTATTAAGTCCGCGCAACCCATAAAGATCGACGCTAGAAACCAGCAGATAGAATCCCATTAAAGCATTGAACAAAGTCAGATAAGTCAAAACACGTCGCAAAAGGAGGGAATCATATCTAACCGCATGATTAATCAGGGGCATCGACCAGACAAAGAAAATAAAACCTAGCAGGTGGGTCTGATCGTATGGATTCCCATATTGGAAAAAATAAACCAACAGACCGACGATTGAGATTCCAAAGGCGATCAATAAGTCACGGCGGTAACTAGCATCCCCTATTCCGACCAGAATAAGTCCCGGTATAACAAAGACTTTTTGCGAAAAGAAGAGGAGTAGCGGCCATATATTGGTCGATAGCGGAAAGGCTAAAAGGCGAATCGATCGCCAAGAGAAAGCGGCAGTATTTTTCGCAGGTGCGTCACTCGCCAGGCCAGCAGAGGCGTTCATTCCTGCAATCCAATCGGCTGCCCGGGCACCATATACATGGCCTCCCCCAGATCCGTGATCGTAACGCCGGAATATCGGACGAGCTTAGCGGGCACCAAAACCACCGATCATCGTTGGGATCGTGCGTAGTGCGATCACGATATCCAGCCAAGCCGAGAAATATTTCACGTAATAGAAATCGTAAGCGAGCTTTTGATTAATCGCATCGATGTCAGTTACATGTCCCTGGTGCACCTGCGCCCATCCGCTGATACCCGGGCGAACAATATGTCGATAGCTGTAGAATGAAATTTCGCTCTCATACCATTTCGACAGCGGAAGCGCTTCCGGACGTGGACCAATCCAGCTCATTTCGCCGCGCACGATATTCAGCACCTGCGGGAGTTCATCGAGTCGCGTGCGTCGTAGAAAACGGCCTACCCGAGTAATGCGGTCATCTTCGTGGCGGGTCATGGCATCTTGACGCGCTTCGTCCTCGTCGGAAGAAATCTCCCGCGCGCGCATCGTCCTGAACTTGAATATTTCGAATACTTCGCCGCGATAGCCAATTCGTTGCTGACGAAATATTACAGATCCAGCAGAATCCAATTTGATTAGAACGGCGATCAGTCCCATGAGAACCATCAACGCAGGCGCCAGTGCAACACAAATAGCCAGATCTGCAAAGCGCTTTATCTTGCGGTATGCGAGATTCGGTATCAGTGAGCCGAAACTATTTTCGGACAGGTGCTCAATCATCACTCTTCCGGTCAATGATTCACTTAACAGCTTCGAATGATAAACTGTGCGTCCACTAACCGCTGCGCGCGCAATTATCCGCTCCCAATCATCATCGTGATCATGACGAAAATCAGCGACAAGCATCGCCCGCGGGTCAGCGGGCACAACCGGGCTTGCCATCATCACCCATTCGGCCGCCCCGATGCTGCGCAGCGATTCGACGTCCCCGCCCGGCACAACATGAAAAAGTGGCTTTACTAGCCGCTCAGTCAAGTACGCGATGGCGTACATCACGATCACGGCCAAAATGAAGCTTACCGACAACACGACGCGGCTATAGGCGAGCCGCATCCCAAAAATCACGACAAGAGCCAAACCGTAAGCCGCAGCGGTCGACGGGAGTATGAAAGCATAAGAGCGGGTACCGGGGAAGTCGTTTACGCGACGCAGCGTCATCAGCGCAGCCATCGAAGCGAACGCGGCTCCCACGACGCTATTATCGATAGCGCGATAGGATTCGACGGTGATAAGCCCCGCGTAGACATAAAGGGCCGGCGCGACGACAGCCACGACCCACATCGCCAATAGTTGAAAACGCAGGCGATTGAAGGCCGCGAAGCTGCGGCTCGGACTCGCAACAATCTGTCTTGTCATCAGCATGGTACCGCCATGCCGCCAGCATCCTGAACGATTGTGTGAGCCATCACCATCGCACGTCTATATAATATGCGCGATCGGTCAACCGGTCGGCACGTCCGATCGCACTCACCAGCAGCCCAATCGAGAACCGACCGACGTGCGCAACCGTGGCCCGCGAGGCCGGTACAGCTCAGCGCTGGTATTTTGTTCCTCGCCGCAGCCAAGTCTTCGTCCAACTTTTCAGGCGCTGCGCGGTGGGAACCCGAAGCGGTCGGCCGTCCTCCTCCCCCGCGACGTTTCGACCCGTCCGTATGTCGACCGGATACCTTCGGTAGATGCCGCGCTCGTCATCAGAAAGCAAAGGCGTATGATAGCTGCATCCGTCGAAATAGTAATGGGTGACCTGACTGTGGCGGCTACGCCCCTCCTGGATAATGGGGCTTCCTCCATGCAAAATGTTAGCGGACCAGATC
>NZ_MKRR01000158.1:0-1634 GCF_001897045.1 Sphingomonas sp. 66-10 | reverse complement strand
TTTGAGCGTTAGCTGCGGCAATAATTGCGAACCCGGATAATATCGAAGTGGACCGTTTCCAGCGTCGATATCTTCCAGCGCGACCCAGACGCCCGCCATGAAACCTGCTGGCTTGCTATCGAAGTGGATAGTATCGCTATGCGCCGCTTGCTCCGTCCCTTTGTTGAAATTCAAAGTCTGAAAGGGGAAGGCGGGACGTCCATATAATTCTTCAAGTACATTCAAAATTTTCGGAAGCACCGCAAGGTACCGGGCGCCGGGACTGCGGCGCCACGCATTTTCGATGCGGTTATTGTGGTCGTAAACAGGCGCAAGATCGCTGATAACGCCTTCCGCGAGCTCGGCAAAGTTCGGGATATCGAGATCAATAATCAAATAACCGGTCGAATTAAACTCATCTATGATGCTGCGCGCAGCCATATCCACCTATCGCCTCCCATTTCCTCACTCAGTGCCATAACGATATCCTATCAGCAAGAATCGACTCTCCATGATGCTGTCACTCGATCGCTAGCGACAATCGTGTCTCATGCCCCGCGGGAATCGTAATGGGGTGATCCGTCGAATTGTAAACCTCTATGGGAACGGCGGCATAGCGGGGCAGCGTCGTATCGTTCCTGTGCAAGAGATTTCGCTCAAGCGATAGGGAGCCGCCGCCGGGCTCCGCCACGCGCTCTACGTTCCATCGCTGCTGACCTGCGAAAAACGCGATACCTGGCGTCGTCAACTCGATCGAACATGAAACGAGCGCTTTGCCCGGAGGAACGAGCACGCGCAATTCGTCCAGCTTGACTGATTTACCCGGCGCTACGCTGGTCGCCGTCGCGGTTCGCGCGACATGCCCTAGAGGCGCGGCCTGCAATTGGACGCACCGGACCACGCCAGCAGGCCCTTCCGTCGTGATTCTGCCGTTAATCGAAGAAGCGCTGGCGGCATCGGCCCAGACTGCGACCCAATAGAAGATTCCGCCGAAAGAGGCGTTGATCAAGATCGCGCGGGATCGCTCGATATGAATCGCCCCTTCACGACTTCCAAGGCTGCCTGTTGACCAGAAGGGCGTACCGATGGCGGCGTTGATCGACAAATTGACAGAGTCGCGGATCGTAAAGGCCCGCCCAACCGGCTGCTCGACGAGCCCATCGAATGCTAGATCATCACAATTTTCGATGAGAAGTGCGGCTTGCTGGATCAATTTTCCCGCGCGGTAGACCCCCGTGCGAGCAACCTGCACGCCCGCCATAGTAACATATTGGCACTCGCGCAGGACTATCGCTTCTGCCCCGGTCTCAAACAACGTTGCACCGGTGATCGCGACGAATGGCGTTCGCTCGATCAGCAGCGAGTTGTACTTGCACTGAAAGAAGCGCACATTCTCTATGCGTAGGCCATCACACTTACGAATTTCCGCAATCCGCCCGCAGTGTAGCGCCGCTATGCAGCCATCAATCCGCGCGTCCCGGACAGCGTAGAAATCCCGATCATTCGAGATGAACCGAAACACGGTGCCGCAATCATGTGCAAGCCACTCACCGATGTGAGGCATTTGGGCGGATCGGCCGCCATCGGAAACGCTTTCGACGCCGATTTCTAGGCCATGAAACGATACGTCTCGAGCCTCAAACTGCTGAGAACCG
>NZ_MKRR01000157.1:0-3536 GCF_001897045.1 Sphingomonas sp. 66-10 | reverse complement strand
AACGCGGTCGCGGCAAGTCCACACCTGAGGCAGACCACTTCGAAGGATGCTTCGTCGAGTTACTACCGGACGAGAAGATCGTCGAGACGGTCGAATTCGAGTCCGATGACCCTGCCTTCGCTGGCGTAATGAAGATAACTACGACGCTTGTGCCGGTCACCGGTGGCACCAAGGTGACGTTCGTAGCCGAAAACGCTCCCGCAGGAATCGGTGCTGCCGAGCACAAGGCTGGCATGGATTCGACCCTGAAGAACCTGGCGAATTTCATTGAATAATGATGGGCCTGCCGTCCATGGTGCCGTTTCACCGTTGCGGCTCGGATCGATCACTTACGGTTAGTCCAGCCCTAGCAGGTGGCAGTCACTTGCCGATTCTGTAAGCCGCCTAGCCACGCTTGCCGGGCGCTCGACCTGCACGGCGCACCTGCTGGGCCCGCCTAAGCACGACCAGCTGTTCCACGATCAGCCTGGGGTCGTATCCATCTTCCAGGTAGGCCTTGACCCCGCTCAGGGCATCGGCTGCGAATGTTTCAGACACAAGTTCGAGGTTCGTCCGCCTCTTCCGCCCGCTCCTGCGAGCGGGCTGGATATCTTCGGTCCCTGCGTAATCTGAGGTCAGTTCGCGCTCAACGTCGGCAACTGCCTCCGACGCTCGCTCCGCCTCCGCAATACGCGAACTCGCATATTTCCAGAGCCGCTCTACGCGAGGGGTCACCCGCTTCACTTCTCCCCGCAGAACTCTGGACACGAATGGCTGATCGGCGCCGATCGCGTTCGCTATGGTCGTCTGCACGGGAAGATGTGTGCTTCGTAACATCTTAGCCAGCTTTTCGAGTGCATCGTCAGGCATCACGTCGTCTCGCATAATTTCCTTGCATATCCGCATATTCACATTAAAGCTATGCGAATTATGCAAGGCGCGACTTTCATTGACATGTTTAGCGGCGCCGGCCTGTTCAGCGCGGGCTTCGTGGATCAGGGCTTCGATGTCAACGGCGGAGCAAAAACCGGCCACTGTGGCGGAGTAAAAGTAGGCCACTGATGTTGCGGCAGGTGCAAAGCAAAGGGCCCCGATCGGGGCCCTTTGCTTTTGGCCGTTTTGATGGGTCAGTTTTCGTCGACGGTGGCCTGGTTTTGCTCCGCCCCGCTGGCAGTGGCGCGACGGCGACTGGCTGACTGCTTTAGGCGGTAACTGTCACCATTCATGGTCAGGATGCTGACGTGGTGGGTCAAACGATCCAGCAATGCGCCGGTCAGGCGCTCGGACCCAAGCACCTGCGTCCAGTCCTCAAACGGCAGGTTGGAGGTAACGATGGTGGAGCCGCGTTCGTAGCGCTGGGAGAAGGTCTCGAACAACAGCTCCGCGCCGGTGGGCGAGAGCGGGACGTAACCCAGTTCGTCGATGATCAGCAGCTTCACTGCAGCCAACTCGCGCTGCATCTTGAGCAGCCGCTTCTCGTCGCGGGCTTCCAGTAACTGGTTCACCAGCGCCGCGGCGGTGGTGAAGGTCACGGTGAAGCCCTTCTGGCAGGCGGCCAGCCCCAGGGCGAGCGCCACATGGGTTTTGCCCGTCCCGCTATTGCCCAGCGCAATGATATTCTCGCGCCGCAGGATATATTCGCAGCGCGCCAGATCCAGCGTCAGCATCTTGTTGAGGCTGGGGATGGCGGTGAAGTCGAAGGTATCGAAGCTTTTGACGGCCGGGAACCGGGCAGCACGGATCCGGCGTTCGACAGTGCGCCGCTCACGGTCGATCAGTTCCAGTTCGATCAGGCGCAGTAGATAGCGGGGATGATCGACACCATCACGCGCGCACTCCCGGGCTACTTTCTCATATTCGCGCAAAACGGTCGGCAGTTTGAGTTGCTTGAGGTGGTGGGCCAGCAGCACCTGTGGCGCACCAGCGGTGGTGCCGGTGGGCAGGTTGTCATCGGGCGCCCGGCTCATGCTGCCATCTCCTTCGAGACCTGGGGCATCAGAGCCGCATAATCAGCCGCCTGCGTGACCTTCACATCCAGCCTTGGCAGGTGGGGATAGGTCGTCAGGTCAAGCCTGGCGGGCCGCCGTTCCATCCTGGCCAGTGCGATCTGCTTCACCGCATCAAAGCTGATCGCGCCCATGTGGATCGCCTGAGTGACAGCATGGGTCACCACGGCCATGGGCATCGCTTCCAGCAAGCGCAAGACCTGGATATACTCGCGCTTGCCCTTGCGGCCCATGCGTCCCTCCAGCAATTGCCGCAGGTGGGCAAAGACATCGGGCAAGGCCCAATTCTGCAGTGCAGCCGCCTGATCGAGAGCATTCGGCTTTGTCTCGATCAGCGCCAGATAATGCAGCGGATCGGCCACAAAATCGCCGCTGCCATAACTGCGCACATGGCGGGCGATCTCCTCGGCGCCGGACAGGATCACCACCTCGTCCACGAAGCCCTTCACCACCACATCCTGGAACCCAAACCTTGTGGGCACCGAGTAATCATTGCCGCGATACCGCACCAGCGCCGTCGATGACACACGGGCGCTGCGCCTCTCGCATGGCTCCAATGGCACCGGCGGTAGTGGGCGTAGCGCCGCAACGTCAGCAACCATGCGCTCACCGATGGTCTGGGCATGGCGGCCAGCACGTTCGCCTTGCCGCGCATGACAGCGCTCCAAAAGAGCCGCGTTCAGTGCGTCATAGCTCGCCGCCTGCGGCTTGGGCGTCATGAAGTTGCGGCGCGCGTATTTGACCAGCCCTTCGACCTTGCCCTTGTCATTCCCCTTGCCGGGTCGGCCGAAGCGGTCAGAAAACAGGTAGTGGCTGACCAGCTCGCTGAAGGCACGTGTGCGCTCACGCTTGCCGTCCCCCAGAATCTTGGCCACCGCAATCGTCGTGTTGTCGTAGAGGATCGACTGGGGAATGCCGCCAAAGAAGTCGAAGGCCGATACATGCCCATCCAGAAATGCCTCGGTCGTCTCGCGCGGGAAAGCCTTCACGAAACAGGCATCGGACTGCGGCAAATCCATGCACAGGAAGTGGATCTTCTGCTCCACACCGCCAATCACGCCCACCGCTTCGCCAAAATCCACCTGCGCATGCCCCGGTGGGTGCGCCAGCGGCACAAATGTCTCGCGGCCACGCACCCGGCTCAGCCGGACATAGTCCTTCACCACCGTGTAGCCGCCGCCATAGCCATATTCATCGCGCAGCCGCTCGAAGATCCGCTTCGCCGTGTGTCGCTGCTTGACCGGCGCCGTCCGGTCACCTTCCAAAATCGCGTCAACCACCGGCAGCAAAGGCCCCAGCTTCGGCTTCTCCACCGGCTTCGTGCGCGTATAGCCAGGTGGCAGTGAAAATCGGCAGATCTTGCCAATCGTCTCCCGGCTTAATCCAAATACCCGCGCGGCCTCTCGCTGGCTGCGCCCCTGCACAAACACAAACTGCCGAACACTCGCGTAAACTTCCACGGCATACATCCCGGCCGCCCTCAAAAGGGCAGCCTTACCACTGGCCGGTTTTTACTCCGCCACGCTCAGCACTTCGCTGGCGTTCCAGTGG
>NZ_MKRR01000156.1:26847-30542 GCF_001897045.1 Sphingomonas sp. 66-10 | reverse complement strand
AAATGGCGCGCCCGGAACGATTCGAACGTCCGACCCTCAGATTCGTAGTCTGATGCTCTATCCAGCTGAGCTACGGGCGCTTGGGAGGCAGGCGCCTAGCTTGCCGGGGAGTCCGGCACAAGAGACTTCGTAACGGGCAAGAGGTTTCTCGTGCCACTCTTTCCGATAACGAATTTGCTTTCGTTCAAATCAGTCGGCCGCCTGCGTCATCGCAGGTTTTCGATCAGGAAATCGACGAACACCCGCACCCGCGCCGGAATGTTCGCGCCGCCGACGAAAACGGCATGGATCAGTTCGACGTCGCCGGGATTGAACGGTTCGAGCAGCGGGACGAGCGCGCCGCTCGCCAGTTCCGCCGCAACGCTGAACGCGCCGACCCGCGTGATGCCCACACCGTTCGCCGCCAATTGCCCGAGCGTCTCACCGTTGTTGGCCTCGATATTGCCCTTCACACAGAGCGAGAATTCCTGGCCATCCCGGCGAAACGGCCATGTCGGCTCGGCGCGTCGAAAATTGAAGTTCAGGCAATTGTGGCCGTGCAAATCCTCCGGCGCGTGCGGGGTGCCGTGACGCGCGAGATAGTCGGGCGAGGCGACGATCACTCTCCCAGTCTCGCCGATCTTGCGCGCAGTTAACATGCTGTCGGCGAGCGGCCCGAAGCGAATGGCGACATCGGCCTGGCCGGCCGCCACGTCGACCAGCGTATCGGTCAGCGCAATATCCACGAGAATGTGCGGATATCGCCGCGCAAATTTGCCAAGGAGCGGGACGATACACAGCCGGCCATGCGACAGCGCCGCGCTCACGCGCAGTCGCCCGCGCGGCGCGCCCTGATCGGCGATTTCCCGCTCGGCATCGTCGAGGTCGGCAATGATGCGCCGAGCCGCCTGAAGATAGGCTTGCCCCTCCGCGGTCAGCGTCAGCGTGCGGGTGGACCGCAGCAAGAGGCGGACGCCAAGCCGCGCCTCGATGCGATCGATCGTCCGGCTGACCGCCGACGGCGTGAGATCGAGCAGCCGGCCGGCCGCCGAAAAACTGCCGGCATCGACCACCGTCGCAAAAATTTCGAGCGACCGGGCGCGATCCGCGCCGCCGGCTGTCTTTGCGTCCAAATCAAAAATCCTTCGCATCCGCGGGCGCTACCGCGCGCAACACCCTTCTTCCATTTATGCGTCGGCATATCATCGAGAGGCATCCTCATGGAATACAGGCAGCTTGGCTCTTCCGGCCTGCGGGTCCCGGCGCTCAGCTTCGGCACCGGCACGTTCGGCGGTCGTGGCCCATTGTTCAGTGCCTGGGGGCAAAGCGACGCCCGCGACGCACGCCGGTTGATCGACATCTGCCTCGAGGCCGGGGTGACGTTGTTCGATACGGCCGATGTCTATTCGAACGGCGCCTCCGAAGAGATTCTGGGCGATGCGATCAGGGGCCGCCGCGACGCGGTGCTGATCTCGACCAAGACCGGGTTGCCGATGGGCGACGGTCCGTCTGACTGGGGGGCGTCCCGCGCGCGGTTGATCCGCGCGGTGGAAGATGCGCTGCGGCGCCTCGCGACTGATCATATCGATCTGCTTCAGCTTCACGCTTTCGATGCCTCGACCCCGGTCGATGAGCTGATGGAAACGCTCGATCGGCTGATCGCAATGGGCAAGCTGCGCTACGCCGGCGTTTCCAACTATCCCGGCTGGCAGCTCATGAAGGCGCAGGCTTTCGCCGCCCAGCATGGGCTGGCGCGCTTCGTCGCGCACCAGGTCTATTATTCGCTGATCGGTCGCGCCTATGAGGCCGACCTTATGCCCCTGGCGGCTGACCAGGGGATCGGCGCGATCGTCTGGAGCCCGCTCGGCTGGGGCCGGCTTACCGGCAAGATCGGTCGCGACCGCCCCGTCCCCGACGGCAGCCGATTACACGAGACCGAGCAATTCGCGCCGCCGGTCGAGCAGGAACACCTCTATCGGGTGATCGACGCGATCGAAGTAATCGCAAGCGAGACGGGGAAGACTGTGCCGCAGATCGCGATCAACTGGCTGTTGCAGCGTCCGACCGTTTCCTCGGTCATCATCGGCGCGCGCAACGAGGAACAGCTTCGTCAGAATCTCGGGGCTGTCGGCTGGTCGCTGACGCCGGCGCAAATCGCGGCGCTCGATGCCGCAAGCGCGGTGCTGCCCGCCTATCCCCATACCCCCTATCGCCAGCAGGAGGGATTTGCGCGCCTCAATCCCGCGCTGGTCTGAACGGAACCGACGAGATGAAGCTCAATCCTGGTCTGCTCGCCCTCGCGGTCGGCGCTTTCGGTATCGGTGTGACGGAATTCGCGCCAATGGGCCTGTTGCCCGTGATCGCCAACGGTCTCCATGTCTCCATTCCCGTCGCAGGGCTGCTCATCAGCGCCTATGCGCTGGGCGTGATGATCGGCGCGCCGCTGATGACGCTGACAACCGGGCGCGTGCCGCGCCGCAGGCTGCTGATCGCGCTGGCCGGCATCTTCACCCTCGGCAACCTGATGGCGGCGGTTTCGACCGGCTATTGGATGCTGCTGATCGCCCGGGTCATCACCTCGTTCAATCACGGCGCCTTCTTCGGTGTCGGCTCGATCGTCGCTGCCGGTCTGGTCCCGCCGCAGCGGCGCGCGGGCGCGGTCGCGGCGATGTTCATGGGGCTGACGATCGCCAATGTCGTCGGCGTGCCGCTCGCCACCTGGGCGGGCGAACATCTCGGCTGGCGTGCCGCCTTCTGGGGGATCGCTGCACTCGGTGTCGCGACCATGATCGCGCTGCGGCTGACGCTGCCGGCGCTACCCGTCGAGAATGGCGGCAATGCGATCGCCGAGTTGCGCGTTCTGACTCGCGGGCGCGTGCTTGGCGCCCTGGCGCTGACCGTGGTCGGGTCGAGCGCGATGTTTACCGTCTTCACCTATATCGCGCCGATCCTGCGCGAGGCCACCCACGCGTCGCTCGGCTTCGTCACGGCGATGCTGGTCACTTATGGCGTCGGCCTGACCGTGGGCAACTGGCTGGGCGGGCGCTTCGCCGACCGCTCGGTCGACCGCACACTGATCGTCACGCTCGCATCGCTGGCGGCGATCCTCGCCGTCTTTGCGCTGCTGATGCCGCTCGCCGCCCCGACCGCGATCCTGATATTCCTGTGGGGCGTCGCGAGCTTCGCATTGGTGCCGCCGCTTCAGGTCCGCGTGATGACCGCCGCCGCCGACGCGCCGAATCTCGCTTCCTCGGTCAACATCGGCGCGTTCAATCTGGGCAATGCGATCGGCGCCGCGCTCGGCGGCGGCGTGATTGCCGCCGGCCTTGGCTATCCAGCCGTGGCTTTGGCCGGCGCCGTCACATCGTTCATCGGATTTGGCATCGTTCTGCTCACGACCCGAGGCAGGAAGACCGCGGAGGTGCGAGGGCTTTGCGGTGCCTGAGGCAGGCGGGTATGCCGCCGCTAGACCCAAAGCCCCTCCCGGCGACCCCTGACATAGGTGTCAGGGGTCGCCGTCCGGGTGGCCTGCTAGCCTCTTCTGGCAATCGGCTCGCAGAAGCCGCCATCCAGGAGAGGATCCATGAGCAGGACGATCCGGCATCTGTGCATCATGCTCAAGAGCGGCGCGGCGGCGGTCGCACTGACCGCAGCAGGCGCCGCCCAGGCGGAACAGGCCGACCCCGATAGCGCCAAACCCGCCGCCGCCGCGCAGC
>NZ_MKRR01000156.1:3994-26831 GCF_001897045.1 Sphingomonas sp. 66-10 | reverse complement strand
CCGAGACCTTGCAGGAATTGCGCGTCAACAACGTCCGCGATCTCGCCGCGGTGGTGCCGAGCTTCACCGTCGCGCAAAGCTATCAAGGCGTTCCGACCTATACGTTGCGCGGGATCGGTTTCAACACGATCAACCTGTCGTCCACCTCCACCGTCGGCACCTATACCGATGAGGTCGCCTACGCCTATCCGATCATGAACACCGGCCCGATGATCGATATCGAGCGGGTCGAGGTGCTCAAGGGGCCGCAGGGGACGCTTTACGGGCGCAATACGACCGCCGGCCTGATCAACTTCGTCACCGGCAAGCCGAGCGAGGCGCCGTCGGGGGCGATGAGCATCGACGTCGGCAATTATCGCACGCTCAACGTCGGCGGCTATGTCACCGGGCCGATCGCGCAGGGGATACAGGCGCGGCTCGGCTATCGCGTGGACCTGAGCGATCAGGGCTGGCAGATCAGCAACAGCCGCGGCGACCGGCTCGGCAAGGTCAAGCGCTATGGCGTGCGCGGCTCGCTCGCCTTCCAGCCGGGGCCGTTCCAGATCGACCTTTCGGCGACCTATTGGGTCAACAAATCCGATACCGTCGCGGGACAGGGGATCGGCTTCACCCCCGCGACCACGCCGGGCAGCGGATCGACCGCCAGCCTGTTCAACGCGCCCGGGGTGGCGAGCTATATCGCCAATAACGTCCCCACCAGCGGCAGCCAGGCCGATTGGGATCCGACCGCCGCGCGCTCGGCCAATATCGGGCGTGGCGCGGGGCTGTCGGGGCCGCTCGCGGAAGACAATTGGTTCGTCGGGCTGAAGGGGCGCATCCAGCTCAACCTGTCCGATCATGCGCGCATCGTCTCGCTGACCGGCTATAACGAGTTCGATCGGCAGGCGACGTTCGACTGGTCGGGGGTGCCCTATGAAATCCTGATCCAGAATGCGGTGGGGCATATCAAGAGCTTCGCGCAGGAATTGCGCGTCGAGGGCGATGGCGCGGGGTATAACTGGCTGATCGGCGGCTATTACGCCAAGGATACGATCCTCGACAGCAACCGCACCCTGCTGGGGCAGAATGCCAATGTCGGGCTGGTGCGCGCCGGCACCGCGCAATTGCTCGCCTCGCCGTTCAACGTCTTCGGCTACACACTCACCGACGCCGCCACCGCCTTCCGCACCTATCGCGATGTCGGCAATATCGACACGCGGACATGGAGCATCTTCGCCAATGCCGATTATGCTTTCTCCGATCTGATCAAGCTGACCCTCGGCGGGCGCTATACTCGCGACAAACAGGATTACGCCGGCTGCTCGCGCGACTTCAACGGCAGCATGCTGCCCAACGTCAACCTCGCCAATCGCGCGCTGTTCTTCCAACTCTACGGCCAGCTCGCCGCGCCGATCAGCGCCAACCAGTGCAATACCTACAACCCCGCGACCAACAGCTTCGGGCTGGTCTCCTCAAGGATCGACGAGGACAATTTCGCGTGGCGCGCGGCGCTCGATATCACCCCGAGTTCGACGACCCTGCTCTACGCCTCGATCTCGCGCGGCTATAAATCGGGGACGACCCCGATCAACGCCGCCAATATCGCGCGGCAGAACGGGCCGGTGAAGCAGGAACAGCTCACCGCTTATGAAATCGGCGCGAAACTGGGGTTCCTCGAGCGCAAGGTACAGCTCAACCTCGCCGGTTTCTATTATGATTACAAAGACAAGCAGATCAGCACCTATTTCGCCGATCCGATCTACACCGCGCTCGCCCGGCTCGATAACGTGCCCAAATCGGAGGCCTATGGCGTCGAAGGCGAGCTGACGATCCGCCCGACCAACGCCTTCACGCTGATCGGCAACGCCCTGTGGCTCAAGACCAGGATCAAGGATTATATCGGCACCAACGCCGCCGGGCAGACGCAGAATTTCGCCGGCGCGCGCTTCATCTACAGCCCGGAACTGACGCTTTCGGGCACCGCCCTGATCGATCAGCCGGTCAGCGATCGGCTCAATGTCACCGCCAACGCCAATGTCCGCTATCAATCGCGTCAGACGACGGTGTTCGAGATCAACCCGCTCTACGACATCAAGGCCTATACCACGGTCAATGCCGGGATCGGGGTGAAAGCCAATGACGATAGCTGGGCGTTCAGCCTGTGGGCGCGCAACCTGTTCGACCAATATTATTGGACGGCGGTGGCGAGCAACGCCAATGTCGTGGTGCGTTTCCCCGGGCAGACGCGGACCTGGGGCGCCACCGCGGCCTTCCGGTTCTGAAGACGGTGATCGGGGAGCGGGATGTGCTTGATGATGATGCGGAGACCATGTCGCTCCCCACGACTTTCGGTGCAGCGCTCCGCCACCACGCGATCGAGCGCCCCGACGCGATCGCGCTGCGCTTCGCGGGGCGGGTGACCAGTTACGCCGACGTCGACGCGCATGCCGATCGGGTCGCCAATGCGCTGGTTGCGATGGAGCTGAAGAAGGGCGACCGGATCGCCTATCTCGGCAAGAACAGCGATCATTCGATCGAACTCGCGCTGGGCGCGGCACGCGCCGGCGTGGTGTTCGTGCCGATCATCTGGCGGCTCGCCGCGCCGGAGGTGGCGCATATCCTGGCCGACAGCCATGCGGCGGCGCTATTCGTCGAGCCCGCTTTCGCGGCGATCGGCGACGCGGCAGCGGCGCGCGGGCTGGCGGTCAGATCGATGGACGAGGCGAGTTACCGCGCGTTCCGCGATGCCGCTTCCGCGACGCCGCCGGCAGTGGTGGTGGACGAACACGATATCGTGCTCCAGCTCTACACCTCAGGCACCACCGGCCTGCCCAAAGGCGTGATGCTGAGCCACGCCAACGGCATCCGCCAGCGTGCCAATATGATCGCCGCCGGGATCGACTGGCTGCTCGCCGATCCCGGCGACACCACGATCATCGCGATGCCCTATGGCCATATCGGCGGTGTCGGGGTGGTGCTGGGGGCGATCAACAGCGGGCAGGAACTGATCGTCCACGCCGAATTCGATCCCGGCGCGGTGATCGACGCGGTGGCCGAGCATCGCGTGCGGCGGCTGTTCCTCGTCCCCGCCGCGATCGGGATCATGCTCCAGCATCCCAAGGCCGCCGACGCCGATTTCTCGTCGATCGAGACGCTGTCCTATGGCGCCAGCCCGATCCCGCTGCCGCTGCTTCAGCAGGCGCTGGCGCGGATCGGCTGCGGCTTTGTCCAGGTCTATGGCATGACCGAGACCTGGGGGGCGGTGGTCGCGCTGCCGCCCGAGGATCATCTTCCGGGGCGCGAGCATAAGATGACCGCGGCCGGCAAGGCGCTGCCCGGAGTCGAGCTCAGGATCATCGATGCCGCGGGCCACATGCTCCCGCCCCATACGATCGGTGAGGTCGCGATCCGCAGCCCCAACAACACCCCCGGTTATTGGAACAAGCCCGAGGAAACCGCCAGGACCCTGATCGGCGACGGCTGGTTGCGCACCGGCGATGCGGGCATGCTCGATGCGGAGGGCTATCTCTATATCCAGGATCGCATCAAGGACATGATCATCACCGGCGCGGAGAATGTCTATCCTGCCGAGGTGGAAAGCGCGATCTACGGCCATCCCGCGGTGGCGGATGTCGCGGTGATCGGGGTGCCTGACGCGAAATGGGGTGAGGCGGTCAAGGCGATCGTGGTCCTGAAACCCGGCGAACAGGCCGATGCGGACGCGATCATCGCGCACGCCCGCGCACGGATCGCAGGATTCAAATGCCCCAAATCGGTCGACTTCGTCGCCGCGCTGCCGCGCAATCCCGCCGGCAAGATTCTCCGCCGCGAGCTGCGCGCGCCCTTCTGGGCCGGGCACGATAGAAAGGTAGTTTGATATGACTTTCGCGCGCACCGACGAGCAACGGATGCTCGCCGACACGCTCGATGCGGCGCTGGCGCGCGGCGCAATCGACTGGGCCGGTGCGATCGAAGCGACTGGGCTCGACGCGCTCGGCGTGGCGGAGGCGGACGGCGGGCTCGGCACCGATCTGCGCGACGCCGCAGTCGTCGCCGCTGCGCTCGGCCGCGCCAATGCCGCGCTCCCCTGGGCCGAATATTGGGTCGCCAGGCGCGGCGACGCCAGCAATGCCGCGGCCGACGTCCTCGCGGTGCTGCATTGCGCCGAAATGGTCGGGCTGTGCCGCACGATGCTGCGCGACGCCGCCTTGTTCGCCAAGGAACGCCACCAGTTCGGCGTCGCGATCGCCAGCTTTCAGGCGCTGCGCCACCGCATGGCCGATATGGCGATGGCGCTCGAACAGGCCGAAGTGATCACCGGCGCGGCGATCGATGCGCTGACCCTTGGCGGCGAGGACGCTGCGCGCACGGTGAGCGCCGCCCGCGTGATATGCGACGATGCAGCGCGCGTCGTCGGCGAGGGCGCGGTGCAGATTCACGGCGCGATGGGGCTGACCGCGGAGCTGCGCGTCGGCGGCTATTTCCGCCGCGCCTGCGCCTTGATGCAGGGCGACGGCGGCGCTCGCGCGCATCTCGCGCGCTACGCCGCCTGATCGACCACGACGCGCGCGATCAGATCGCGCTGGATCTCGTTCGACCCGGCATAGATGCTCCCCGCGCGATTGTTGAGATAGCGCGGCATCGCCACCGCAATCGCATCGGGGGCATCGTCGAGCGCGCCGTCCCACAACGCCGCCATCTCCAGCGCGAGATGATCGAGCCGCTGCGACGTCTCGGTGCCGAGCACCTTGAGCATCGAGGGGCGCGTCGCGTCCGACGGGCCGCTTCCCTCCAGCGCCGCGATCTCGATCGCGCGCAACGCATCGATCGCGATCGCCTCGCGCGCCAGCCGCTCGCGGTTGCCGTCATGCGCCAGCCAGCCGGTCTGCTCCGCCGCCGCGCGGATCGACGCGAGATGTGCGGCGAGGCTCGGCGCATAGCGCCCGCCGCGTTCGAAGGTCAGCAGATGCTTGGCGACCGTCCAGCCGTCATTCTCCGCCCCCAGCCGCCCGGCGACCGGCACGCGCACGTCGTCGAAAAACACCTGATTGAACTCATGCTCGCCCGCGAGCGTCGGGATCGGCGCGACGGTGATCCCGGGTGTCGCCATATCGAGCAGCAGAAAGGTGATCCCGGATTGCGGGCGCCCCTCGGCGCTGGTGCGGACGAGGCAGAACATGCGGTTGGCGAATTGCGCGTGGGTCGTCCAGATCTTGGAGCCGTTGAGCACATAATCGTCGCCGTCGCGCGTCGCGCGCATGCGCAGCGCCGCGAGATCCGATCCCGCCCCCGGCTCCGAATAGCCCTGGCACCAAACATCCTCGCCTGAGAGAATGCGCGGCAAGAGCGCAGCTTTCTGCGCCGCGCTACCATAATGCATGATCACCGGGGCGACCATCTTCAGCCCCTGCGGCGCGAGCGACGGGGCGTGGGCGCGGGCGCATTCCTCGGCGAAGATATAGCGCCGGATGCCGTCCCAGCCGGGGCCGCCATAATCGACCGGCCAATCGGGCGCGACCCAGCCCCGCGCATGGAGGATGCGTTGCCACGCCAGCGAGATATCGGGGTGAATGAACACGCTGGTCGCGCGCCGCGCAGCGCGGGCGAGATCGGCGGGCAGATTGTCGCGCAGGAAATCGCACACCTCATCACGGAAGGCGCGCGTTTCGGGGGTCAACAGATGATCCATTGACGCATCATGCGTGGAACGCGCGCGCTGTCCACCTGACACAGGCGTCAGGGGTTACACATGCCGCCCTAGAAACCCCATTGCCGTCGCAAGCTGGATCAACCGCGCGCGCGTCGCCGCGCCGAGCTTTTCGGCGGCATTGCGCAAATGGAAGCGTACGGTCGACACCGACAGCGACAGGATCGCGGCAATCTCCGCATTGGTCTTGCCCGCTGCCGCCCAGCGCACGCATTGCGCCTCGCGTGGGGAGAGCGTCGCGGGGGTCAGCCGGCGGCGCCGCGTCGCCAATTCGCTATGCGCGGCGAGGAATTGCAGCGCGGTGGTGAACATCTCCGCGGCATGCGCCGCGAATATTGCGGGCATGTCGATCGGCGCGGTCGTCACCCATACCACCGCCCCCACCTGCCCCCCGGCGAGATGCGCCGGGGCGATGATCGCGCCGGTATAGCCGAATTCCTCGGTGACGCGCGAACAATCGATCGCGTCGAGGCTGTGCGTCGGGCGCCACGAGCCGAGCCGTCCGTCGGCAAACCAGATCGGCTCGGCAAACACCCGCGCGGCGAGCAGGAAGCTCGACCGCAGCGCCAGCGCGCGATCGCGCCAATAAGCCGCCCCGGCATCGACCCACGGCAGCGATTCGGCATAAGCGTGGCCGTTGCCGTCGGTCATCGGTTTGGGATCGCCGAGATCGCTCTGCACCGCGACGTAAGGCAGCCCCGCACGCCGGCCAGCCGCCGCGACCGCCGCCGCCAGGCGATCGACCGCCTCCCACGATAATTCCGGCATCGAGCCCTGATTCATGCTGGCGCCCTCTCGGGCACCGCCTTGGACCGAAAGAGGCGGTGTCGCAATGGAGGCGCGTTGTCGAAGGCTGCTTCTGGTCCGGCACAATTGCCAAAGGGGCATTGCCCGATGCGGTTCCGGCGGTCAGCCAGTTCCTCCGCCGTTTGTGGAGAAGGAACTGGCCACTCATACTCAGGCCGCGGTGCCGCCGTCTATGTTGAGCGTCGTCCCGGTGATGTAACTGGCGTCCGGTCCGGCCAGGAATGCGACCGCGCCCGCGATTTCCTCGACCTTCCCGTAGCGGCCGAGCGGGATAAACGACATCATCTGTTGCGCGAAGTCGCCGTCGGCCGGGTTCATGTCGGTATCGATCGGCCCCGGCTGTACCGCGTTGACCAGGATGTTGCGCGCCGCGAGGTCCTTCGCCCAGCCACGCGCGAGCGCCGCGACCGCCGCCTTGGTCGCGCTGTAGACCGCCGTCGCCGGAAAGGCGAGTTCGCCGGAGACGCTGCCGATCAGGATGATACGCCCGCCATCGCGGAGGTGAGGCAAGGCCGCGCGCGTGCCGACATGCACTCCCTTCACATTGACCGCGAACTGGCGATCATAGACCTCGTCGGTATCCTGCTCCACAGCCGAGAATTCGGCGACCCCGGCATTGTGGACCAGCACGTCGATGCCGCCCAGTGCCGCCGCTGCCTGCTCGACGCCGGCGCGTTGCGAAGCGGGATCCGCGGCATCGGCCTGGAAGGCGAACGCGGTGCCGCCCGCAGCTTCGATCGCAGCGACTGTGGCATCGGCTGCCGCCTTGTTGCCGGCATAGGTGATCGCGACCGCGGCACCGTCCGCGGCCAACCGCTTGGCGATCGCCGCGCCGATCCCGCGCGATCCACCGGTGACGAGCGCCTTCTTGCCCAGAAGTGACATGCAAATACTCCAAAAATGGCCCGCGATCACGCCATCGTGCGCTGTCGGCAGCCGGGGATATGGAGCCGTGGTCTAACAGTTCAATATTCCCGAACTATTAAATCAACCCGCTCTTCCTATATCTGTCTCATGCCTCGCTTCACCCATCCCCGGCTGGACGACGTTCCGCTCGATCTGGCGCTTCATGCTCTGGCTGATCCCAACCGACTGGGCATGATCGCGAGGCTGGCGGCAACGGAACAATTGAGCTGCACGGGCGCCGCGCCGTGCGATTCGATTCCCAAGAGTACGCTGTCCAACCATCTCAAACTGCTGCGCGCCGCCGGGCTGATAGAGACGAAGCAGGCAGGGCGCGAGATGATCAACACGTTGCGCCGTGCCGAATTTGACCAGCGTTTTCCGGGGCTTCTCGATGCCGTTCTCGCCAACAATCTTTATTGACGTCCGGCGGCAGCTTTCGAGATTGGATATGCGCCTGATTACGACGTTCTCAAGCCATGTCGCCGTCAGCAGGCGATGGTCGGCCCATTGTGGCTGATGTCGAGATGGAGTGGTCCCCCGCTGAAAGACCGGTTCCGGCGTGAGCAGACATTCGCGTCTCGACGAGGGAAGACCTGTGCGCGTTTTCTGGACAAGCGACGCCAGCGAAGGGGAATACTTCGAATCGCGAAAGTGCCGCGACCCCCAAATCTCGTCGGATGAGCGTGGATTGGGGAGGACCGCACTGGACGGGTCATGCCCAATTTTACTAGGAAATCAGCCGTTTTTCTAGGCTGCTTCGGACGCTTTTGGATGGGAAACTGGAGCGGGTGAAGGGAATCGAACCCTCGTCGTAAGCTTGGGAAGCTTCTGCTCTACCATTGAGCTACACCCGCATTTTCCAGCTTTTCCGCCATTTCCGGCGGAGCGGCCTATCGCTGTTTTGCCCCGTGTTTTGCTCGGGACCGTCCTGCGATGCGCGCGCCGATTGCCACGACGACCCTCGATCCGTCAACATATGTCTTGCGAATATGTGCGACGCGGTCGGGCGACCACGCCATGATGTCGGCCGCTTCGCGATCGGTCAGCTCGCATTCGGCGAGCAGCATCGTGCAGAATGTGCCGCGCAGATCGTGCAGGTGCTTCATCCGTTCGGTGCCATCCTCCTCGACATGCTTGATGTCGGCTTCGTCGCGGACGCGATTGAACGACCCGCCGAATCCGTCGCCAGACCATGGCCGCCCGAAGCTGTTGACGAGCACGGTGTCGACACCTTCCGCCCGTTGGCGCCCGCGCAGTTCTGCGAGCAGGGCCTCCAGCGCTGGCGTCATCGGGATCGTCGCCCGGCGCCTGCGCCCCTTGCTCTTTTTCAGCGCCGTCTTGGTGACCGCGAACTCGCCGATATGGTCGAAGGTGAGGGTGACCAGATCGGCGCGCCGCAGGCCGGTCAGTGCGGCGAGCCACAATCCGTCAATGATGTGTTCGCGCTCCAGCTCGATCGCCTTTTCCGCGAACGCTTGCATGTCGTCCTCGGTCCAGACGATCTCCTCGCGCTGCGCGCCTTTATAGAGCTGGGGGATATCGGCCGCGACATTGATGGCGATCCCGCGCCCCATCAGGCGCGCCCATTTGAGCAGCGCAACCAGCACCGTGACGCCGATGTCGGCGGTGCGCGGGGTATCCTTGCGGCTGTTGCGCCACGCGACGACCTTCGCCGTCATTCGGCTGTCGTTCCAGACGCCGACCGGCACGTCGCCCCATTTCTCCTCGATCAGCGCCAGGTGCCGGCTCCACGTCTTGCGGGTGCCGGGCTCGAGCGCGAGCCATTCGGGGCTGTTTTCCCAAGCCCGGATGATCGAGCGGAACTTGCTCGCGTCGAGCGATTCGCGCTTCGCCAGCGCGTCGGCAAGTTTCGCTGATGCGGCGGCGTCGAGCGCGGGCTTGAACCGCGGCGATCGCCGAAGCCCCTCATAGACCATGATGCGCGGGCCGCCCTTGTAGGCGTAGACGTAGCAGCGCGCCCGTTTGCGGTCCCAAATGTACTGCAGTGCCATCAGAGCTTATCCGCCCATCGATCGAAGTCGTTCTCCACGCGGCTCACCCCGCGCGGCTCCATGATGCGAATCACGCCGTCGGGCTGCATCTCGAACCCGGCGACGTCGATCCCACAAGCGCGCGCGGCGGTGATCGCCGCGGTGACGAGGCGCTCGATCTCCGCCTTGGTCGGGACCCGGATCTTAGCGGCGGCAGTCACGCTGCAATCTCCCACAGTAGTTTCGGCTCGATCGGATGCTTGTCGGCGCGCGGCCGGGTCGGGACAGACCAGCTCTTCCCCGGCGTTTCAGCGACCAGTTTCCAGCCAGCGGCGCGCAAGGACGTGCCGGGCTCGCTCTTGAGCGTGTAGGTCCCCAGCCGGCGATATCCGAGCGCGAAGGTCGCCCGCGCAGCTGCGCCGTAGAGGAACGAGCAAGCGTTCTTGCTGCCCGTGGTGCACAGGCGCGTCACCTCGAGCGTGCGCCCGTCATCGCGACGGCGGCTGACCGGGCGGCCAACGATCACCACGCCGACGATCTCGTCATGTTGGACCGCGGCGATGCTGAATTTGTGACCGACCGGCGGCGTATGATGCCGGTGGTGTAGCTTCACGAATGCGGCGGCATCCGCAAAGGAGATCGGAGCGGTGGACAGGCGCGCGCTCATGCTGCTTTCCTCAAAGGCTGGGCGCTCGGCTGATTGGCCGCGACCAGCGCGCGAGCCACGGGCGGGCACACGCTGTTGCCGATCGCGTTGATCTGCTCGGCGATGGTCAGGGGGCGCTCGACCCACTTGCCGCGCAGTAATTTCCGCACGACGGGATCGAGCACGTAGCTGTCGGGGAAGCCCTGCGCCCGGGCGAGCTCGCGCGGCTTGAGCATGCGCAGGCCGATATCAACGATCACATAGGCGCGCGCATCGATCGTGACGGTCACCACTGCGAAGCGCGCCAGCGTGGTAACCGTGTCCAGCGGCCGATCGACCGCTTGCACCTGGCTCGCTTCGTTCTCACCGTTGGTGGCGTAATATTTGACGAGGAATGCGGCGGTGCGGACGGCGCGTTCCATCATTTCCGGCGGCAGAGCGCCTTCCTCGAGCAGCGTCGTCTCGACAATCCGCTGTTGCGATCCCGTCGTCGTGGCGGTCGAAAGAGGTCGGCGCGCGTCACGGCCGGCGCTGTTGCGGTTGCGCGGCCCGCCGTTCGCCTGCTCCAGATGCGCGGCGACGACCGCATGATGCTGGCCGTTGGCGCGCACAGTACGCAACGGCTGCTCGGGGTCACCGCCTGCGCCGGTCTTATCGCTGCCGTAGAAGCTCGACAGGAACGCGGTGACCGCGGCGTGCTTGCAGGCGCCAGCGACCATCGTCCCCAGCGGCTTCTGGATATCGAGCGAGCGCGGCGCTTGCCCGGAGCGCTCGCCATACCCGGTCTGGATCATGGTCGCGGCGACCATGCCGAGCGGCGTCGCGCCGGCGGGCCGTGCCGGTTCGCCATTGGCGGTCACCGTGGGCATTTCCTTGTCCATCGGCGAGCCGACGCTGCCGGTGCGGAACTTGGTGATGTGCGGCGCGAGCACCACCTCGGCAACGCCGTTCGTATCCTTCTTGGATGCGGCAACGGTATGGTGCGGCACATCGACCGGGCGATTTGCGCCGCCATGCTGGCCATAGGTGACGAACGGCGACCCAACGACGCGATGGTCAACGCCGTCGCGGTTCACAATGAACGGCTTGGCCGCATTGACCACATACCGCATCACACCATGCGCGATCCGGCGCTTGGTAGCGTCCGCCAGCTCGCGGGCACGATCGAAGATCGACGGGCATGGTATAGACCAGTCGATGCATTCGGCGGCGGTGCGATACGGCAGCAGCTTGCCGCTGCGCACGCCCGGCGAATTGGGGTCGCCATGCGTCGGCTTCGGCCAGACGATCGGCAGGCCATCGCAGCGCATGACCATGTAGAGCCGCTTCCGGCTGGTCGGCGCGCCATAGTCGCAGGCCCTGAGGACGCGCCACTGCACCCGGTAGCCGAGCCCCCGGATCGCACGCACGAACCGCTTGAACTCGCGCCCTTCTTGGCCCGCGATCGGGCGGCCGGCGTCATCGAGCGGCGCGGCGTATTCGAACTCCTCGACGTTTTCGAGATAGCCGCAAGTCGGCCGGGTTTCCTTGAGCCAGTGAATGACTTCCCAGCAAAGCGCGCGAATGCTGCGATCCTTGACCGGGCCACCCTTCGCCTTGCTGAATTCCTTGCAATCCGGCGAGAACCAGGCGCCAGCGACGGGCCGCATCTTGGTTGCGGCGAGCGGCCACAGCGCCTTGATGTCCTGGCAATAATGCGTCGTGCCGGGATGGTTCGCCTTGTGGATCGCGATCGCGGTCGGGCTGTGATTGACGGCGATATCGACGCTACGGCCGATTGCCTGCTCAATGCCGGTGCTGGCCCCGCCGCCGCCCGCAAACCCGTCGATGAACAGGCCGTCGACGTGAATCGGGGTGAAGGCGAGCGTGGCCGCGAGGAAGCCGGTTGCCGCGCTCATGCCGCCTCCATCGCGTTGAGCAGGCCGCCACGATCGCCGTCGATGCGACGCCGCGCGATGTCTGCGTATTCGGGGTTGAGCTCGATCAGGACAGCGTTGCGCTGGAGTCGATCGGCGACGAGGCCCGTTGTCCCGGCACCGCCGAACGGATCAAGCACGGTGCCGCCGGACGGACAGCCGGCGAGAATGCAGGGCTCGACTAGCGCCGGCGGGAACGTCGCGAAGTGCGCCTCCGAAAACGGCTGCGTCGGGATCGTCCAGACCGACCGCTTGTTGCGCTGCCCGCCGCGGCCAACATCATCGAGCCCTCTTTGGTCGCTGCTGTCGGGATATTGGGCATGGCGCGGGGGAACGCCCCGGCGGCGGCCACCAACGGCCTTCATCGCACCGTTCGTCTTTCCAGGAACTCGGTCAGATCCGCGCTGGCCCTCCACGTTCTGAGCGAGGCGGGAAATGCTGGCTTCGGCAAGCCCTTCGGCGACCGCCGCAGCATCGTAATAGTAGCGCGGCCCCTTGCTCAGCAGGAACAGATATTCGTGCGCCTTGGTGCAGCGATCGCGCACCGATTCCGGCATCGGGTTCGGCTTCGACCAGATGATATCCTGCCGGAGATACCAGCCGTCGGCGCGGAGAGCGAAGGCCAGCATCCACGGAATGCCGATCAGGTCTTTCGGCTTATATCCCGTCGGCGGCTTCACCCATTTTCGCCCGATCAGCCCATTGGCGACCATCTGATTATGGAAGAACGAACGCGACCCGCGATTGCTCGCCTGCTTTTGATGCTGGCTGTCTTCGGGGTTGCCACCGCGCCCGCTGGCCGCATAGCTATCGCCGATATTCAGCCAGAGCGTACCGTCATCGCGCAGGACGCGACGAACCTCGCGAAACACCGCGACCATCTGCTCGATGAACTCATCGGGGGTCGGCTCGAGGCCGATCTGATCTGCGACGCCATAATCGCGCAAGCCGAAGTACGGCGGCGAGGTAACGCAGCAATGAACCGATCCTGCATCAAGAGTCGGCAGCACGTTACGGCAATCGCCGGGGATGATCTCTACCGCCATTATTCCCGCCCCGCCGCACTCAGCTTCGCCGCGATCTCTCGTGCCGCGCTCATGCCGGCACCCCATCGTGCTGCACACCGTCGAGCAGTCGGCCGGCGGCTTTCTTGCCGACGCGTTGCATGACGTGGAAGCGCTCGCCGTGAAAGCCTCGGCCGCCGGCGAGGTTGAGCCACTGCGTCTTACCGCGATCGGCATAGGTGTTGGTGTAGTCAGCGCGCCAATCGGGATCGGCCCGCTCGCGATCGAGCGCGGGGATCCACTCGCCCCACTGCTTAAACAGGAACGGCACTCCGGCGGCGGCGCACTGGTCACGGAGCGAGCGCGCCCAATCCGGGTGCATCGGTCGGGCATGATGCCCGCTCTCGCCGCCGACGATCACCCAATCGAGTTTGCGATACGGGGACTTTGTGGCGCCGTGATAGAGCCTGCCGCCGCCATAGCTCTTGGGGTTCATGCCCCAGCCCATGCCTTCCAGCGCGTCGAACTTGTCCGTGCACGTCGTGAGCGTGAGCGCGGTCAGATCGACCGGGCCCAACAGCGGCTCCATCGACAGGAAGACGTACCGAGGCCCCTTGATGGTGAGCAGCTTGGGGATATCCCGGTCGGCTTCGGCCTGATTGACGATCGTCGCGCCCAGCCAGACGTTGCCCGGCCAGCCGCCGGCGGCCTCGGCCATCTTCTCCGCATTGCCGATGCGCTTCGTCACCAGCAGCCAGTCAAGGTGCGGCGTCTCACGGATCAGTGCGAACAGGTCGGCCCGCCACGCGGGATCGACCTCGTTATCGAACACGTCGGCCAGCGAGGCGCAGAACACGCGATAGCGGATGCCGAGCTTCGCCGCCCGGTTGTTCCAACGCCGCGGCTGCTTCCACGTCGCCGCCGCAGTCCGGCGGCGCGGCGCGCCTGAGCCCCATTCCACGCCCAGCCGCGCCTTCGACAGGTCGGCGGCATAGCAATGGTCGCAGCCCGGGCCGATGCGCGTGCAGCCGATCCACGGGTTGAAGGTGTGGTCGGTCCACTCGATTTTGCTGTTCTCAGCCATGGGGGGATTCCAGTTCGAAACGGGTGCCCGGCGGCGGCGCGTCCTGCACCTCCAGCCAGAGGCCGAGCGCGAGGAAGGCCAGCGCGAGCAGCACGGCGAGGATTTCGGCGGCGCGCTTCACCGGTGCCGCCTCCGCGGCGCGCGGCACGGCGCGCAAAGCCCGCCGACCAGGCGCAGCGAATGCTCGTCGCAATTCTCGCAGGTCCCCGGCGCGCCGGCGGGCACCGGCTGGCGCGCGGCGCGCAGGCTCGTCTCCAAATGCAATTGGGAGATCGCGACGGCTTCGTCGGCCCAATCAGCCATTGTTCGGATCCTTGATGGCGCGGGCGAAATGCCCGGCGTAGACGCCAACCGCTTTCCAGTAGGCGGCCATCGGTGCTTTGTGCTTGCGCCAGCACTTGTCGGCGCGGTCGCGCGCGTCCGCTTGGATCGCCCGCGCAGCATCGGCGAGCTGCTGACGAACCTCGATCGGCAGTGAGCGCAGGGCAGCGACGCCAGCCAGCGCGAGCAACGGATTGCGAACCTCGCGTTTCGACGATCGGACACGGGGGCTTTTTGCGCGCTCGTAGATCTCGCGCTGCTCTGCGGTGGTGCGCTCGGTGAAATGGCGCGCCTCGGCGTGCGAATTCATCAGTAAAACCCCCGATATGGATATTTCCGAGGCGGCGAGGTCCACCCGGTGGCCTCGATCCAGTTCTTGTTGCCGATCGGCGAGATGACCTTGACCTTCCCGTCGGCGCGGCGGGCGAGCACCGGGCACTCGAAGGCGAACACGTCCGGCAGGCACCCGAGGTCCGGGTTGCCCCATTCCTTCGCCGTCGCCTGGCGCTTGACGGTGATCACCTCGACGGTGGCCGGGTCGATCCCCATTTCCTCGAGCGTGCGGGTCTGCTCGTAGGTGAAGCGCTCACCGCCGACGATCGCGCTGTTTTCCTCGCGCCCGCCGATGATGCTGCCGTGCCACGGGTTCGGGTTCGACGGCGTGTAGACGCGCAAGGCCGGCTGGCGGCCGACCGGCGTCATGGCGTCGGGGTCGAGGCCGCTCAAAAGACGCGCTCCGCGACTGCAGCGGCGGCCTCGGCCAGCGCGAAGACGGACACGCCGAGGAGAAGGGCGAGCGGGATCACGACGCGATCGCCTTGACCGTGGTGAGCACGGCCCAGCCGGCCAGCGCGATCAGCGACCACAGGATGATGCTGATGCCAAAGGCGAGAATCCAGTCGAGCGCGAGCTGGCGCCGGGTGCGCATCGGCTCAGCCCACACGCCATCGGCGCGATCGACGGGCGTCGACCACGCTGCGCGGCGCCTGTCGCTCTGCTGAGCGCGAGAAACCCCGGGACTGCTATGGGTACGGGTCATTGTTTTCCCCATCAAAGAATGATGGGAAAATGTGCGACTATTTCGTACGTGTCAACGAGTTTTTCGCACAGACGCGAATTTATCGGACGCGATATCTCCGCTGGCTTAGGCCCGCCGGCGCCAGATCAATCTTCGCGGACAGGACAATCCCGACGATTCGGATCTCGTCGTCGACGATGCTCTCGGGCGAAAGGTTGGGGATGCGGATCGGCTCCTGAAACTCCGGTTCGAAGGACTCGCAGCGCAGCACCCACTCGCCTTCCTCTTGATCGAGGCGCTTGCAAGTCATCTCGGTAAGGTCATGCGCGGTGCGCTCGACGATGACGAGATCTCCGGCCTTTGGCTCGACCGAGGAGAACTTGATCCACATACACTCAAGATCCGCCCCAGGCGGGATCGTCCGGTTCATCGACAGGCCATCCATTCGGACACCGAAGCGCTTCGCGCCTGGAACCTTCGACGGCCCGAACCTCACATCGTAGCGCTCGCTTGCGGCCCATTCTGACTGCGCTCGAAACACACCAGCCGCCACGGACCCCGTCACTTCGACCCACTCGCTGCTATCTTCATCATTTCCCGGTTTCTGAAGCTGTTGAACGTTAAGCTCCCCGGTAACCCCTGCGAGTGTAAATATTTCGCCACGATCAACTCCCCGTGGCACCAACACTTCCGCGATCTTTTTGGTCAGATCAAGCGGAAGGATCGGCTTCTTGTACTTCTTGTCGGTCTCGTACGTGGCGTAAGTCGATGGAGCCATTTCGAGGGCATCGGCCATCTTCCGCACCGACAGCTTCGGCACGGCGCTCTCGCGCAAACGCTTCAGTCGCTCTGTGACGGGCTCCATGGCGCTATAGAACGAATTTTTCGCGCTGTGTCTGTGCGAAAAACCCGTTGATTGATGTGCGAAAAGATCGTACGAATTTTCGCCATGGCTCACGGCGCAGACCTCTTCACGAAACTCGGCGGCACCCGCGCGATGGCGGAATTGCTCGGCAAGCCGCCATCGACCGTCCAGAGCTGGAAGGCGGCCGGGCGTATCCCGGCGGCGGAGCAGCCGCTCGTCATCGAGCGCGCCCGCGGGGCGGGGTACGAGATCTCTGCCGACGATGTCGTCTGGCCGCTTGGGCAGGCAGCCGCATGATGTGCGCCGTCACTGATATCGGCCGCCCCGTCGCCGGTGCCGATGACGCCCGCAGCTCCGTCTGGTCGAAAACCTGCGCCCGCTGCTCCACCACCGCGTGGCACCCGGACGTGCGCACCTGTCCATTCGGCGACTGCCCGTTCCGCGCGGAGATCCCGGCGGCGGCAAACAGCGATTCCATCCCTTTCCATGACGCCGAGGTATCCCGTGCAGCACGATAGTGTCGTTCCTCCCGCGAGCCCGGTCGCGGACGAAGACTTCCGCAACGCGATGGTCGCCGGCCTTGCGCGCGCGCAGAGGAGGGTAGGGGCGCGAGCGCTGGCCTACATCATGGACCTGACGCCGAAGGGGCTTCGCAACATTTTCGGCGGCGTCGCGCAGCGACCGGATCCGAAGCGCCTGTGGGACGCCCTCGGCGCGTGCCCGACCGCGCTCGACGACATCGCGGACCTGTACGACCGCCGGATCGTGGCGAAAGACGCCGCGGTGGTCGATGATCACGGCACGTTGCCGATCGCGACGCTGCTGCACCTGGTTGCCGAGGCCGAGAGCCCGGACAGCCCCGGCGGCACTGCCAAGACGCATTCGGAGCTGCTGGCAATGGAGGATGCAGTTCGCATCGTCCACCACATCACCGGCAACTGGATCGACGAAATCAACCGACTGCGCGCACCCCGCGCGGTCAATTTGAAGGCTTGAGCGAGCCGGGCGGCGCCCCGGGGGAGTGACGAGATGGACGTGAATAAGGGCGCGGCGGCCGGCAACCCGGCTTCCGCGATCGGAAGCTTGCGCGCGCAGCGGATCGAGGTGATCGGCAACGCGCGCCTCTATCTCGGCGACGCGTCCGAGATCATGCCGGTCGTCGGCCATGTCGACGCGGTGATCACCGATCCGCCGTACAAGTTTTCCACCTCGGGCGGCGGCGCGCTGCGCGGGCACCGCCCGTACCTCAAAGAGATCGCGGCGGCCGGCCTTGATCAGGGCTTCGACATCGAGGTGCTGTCCGCTGCAGTCGAGGCTGGCGCCACCAGCGTCGCGGTATTCTTCCACTTCGACCAGGTGTTCGAGATCGCCGAGTGGTTTCGCCGCTCCGGCCTTGAGCGCAACGCCATGTGCTTTTGGCGGAAGACGAACCCGATGCCGGTGGCGAACCGGCACTACCAGCCCGAGCTGGAATATTACTGGCACGGCTGGAGCCGCCCGTTCGGCGTCGGCGGGGCGCTCCCGCAGAAGCGGCGGGTGTGGGACGGGGCGGTGGGCGACAGCGAGTTCGGCCACCCGACGGAAAAGCCGATCGACCTGATGGCGAAGATGGTCATCAACGCGTCCGACCCGGGCGCGGTGGTGGTTGATCCGTTCATGGGCAGCGGGTCAACCGGCGTCGCGGCGTTGGGCCTCGGTCGGCGGTTCGTCGGCATCGAACATGATCCGGTGCATTTCGATACGGCCTGCCGGCGGATCGAGGCGGAACTGGCGCAACCCGGCCTGTTCGCTGGCGAGGCCGCCTGATGGCCCGCCATCGCTACCAGCAATCCTTCGCGAAGGATTCCGCGCCGATCGACGACAAGGCGCTGCTCAGCGCGCGCGAACTGGCCGCGCGGGATGGGTCGAACCACCTCCTTCGCGCCCAACTCAGCACCGGCCAGCACATCCTTCCGATCGCGATGGCGGTCGCGGCGGCGGCGGCCGTTGGCCTGCGCCCCGAATTTGTCCGCCCCGCGGCGGGCGACCCCACCCTTGCGGACTTCATGGCGTCCGCCCCCACCGAGTGAAGGAGAGAGAAATGACCATCCAGACGACCTCAGCGAATTTCCGGCGCGCGATCGCGCTTGCCAGCAAGGTAATCGAGCGGCGAAATACGCATCCGATCCTCGAAACCGTGCGCGTGCATGCCAACGGCCGCTTCGAGGTGACGGGCACCGACCTTGACCTCTCGGTCACCGCGTCGGTCGAGCGTGAGGCGGGGCCAGCGGCGGATTTCGCCCTGATGGCGCCGAAAGCAATCGTCTCGGCGGTGTCGGCCGCCGGCGACAAGGAGGTCCGCCTGGCGCCGACGGCAGAGTGCGGCAAGGTCTCCATCGCGTCCGGCGCGCTGGCGATGACGGTCGCGACGCTGCCGGCCGATGACTTCCCGCTCGACGCTGTTCGCGAGCTCCACCCGGAGTTCACGGCCACACTGTCGCGCGAGCATATCGCTGCGCTCGCCCGGGTCGCCGATGCGATCTCGACTGAGGAGACGCGCTATTACCTCAATGGCGTCCACATGTCGGCGATCGCCGGCGCGATCCGCTTTGACGCCACGAACGGCCATATCCTGTACCGCGTCGACGTTCCCACGCCGGACGCCGCCGGCACGCTTGAAAGCGCGATCATCCCCCGCAAGGCCGTCCGGCTGCTGCTCGATCTCGCGAAGTCGGCGGACGGCGGTATCAGCATCGTGCTCGGCCGCATCGCGCCGCCAAACGAGGTGGGGTCGACCGCGCCGGACAGGAAAAACCTGCTCCGGTTCAGCGCCTCCTATGAGGAACGCGCCGCGTCGGTCCAGATCTCGGGCAAGACGATCGACGGCATGTTCCCCGATGTCGAGCGCATCATCCCGGCGAAGCGCGACCGCCAGTGTGTGATTAGCCCCGCCGCGTTGCGCCGCGCCGTCGCGGCGGTGTCCGGCCACGAGCGCGGCTGGCGTGCGGTTAAGCTCGCCTTCGCGGGCTCCGACCAGCTCACCGTCTCGGCGGCATATGTCGGCCTCGGCCTCACCGCCGCCGTGACCGTGCCGTGCCAGCATACCTGCGCGGGCTTCGAGATCGGCTTCAACGGCGGATACCTCACCTCGATCCTGACGGCGGCCGGCGGCGACGAGGTGGTGCTCGATTTCGGCGACGCCGCCGCGCCGATGCTCGTCCGCAACACCGCCGACACCGCCTGGCTCGGCGTGATGATGCCGATGCGCTTCGACTGATCCCCACCACCGGAGATTTGACCATGACCGACAACGTATCCGCCGAACAGCTCCGCCAGTTCATCGAGCGCATCGAGCGTCTGGAGGAGGAAAAGCAGGCCTTCGTCGACGACATCAAGGATGTCTACGCCGAGGCCAAGTCGACCGGGTTCGACGCGAAAACGATGAAATCCATCATCCGCCTGCGGAAGATGGAGAAGCATCACCGCGACGAGGCTGACGCGCTGCTCGAAACGTATCGCCAGGCGCTGGGGCTGGTGTGAGGCTCCCCCGGTTCATTCGACGGCCGCCCACCGCGGCGGCCGTCTCCCCTGTGCATGCGCAGATCCTTGAAGCGCTCGCGCGTCGCAGGGCGTCGCGTCCCGCGAATCAGGAGCGCGCCGCCCGCGCGGCGGCGACCCGCTGGCGTGCGCAGATAGAGCGCGACCCGCTGTTCAACCGGGGCATCCGCGGGTGAGGCTGCTCGAGCGCCCGATCCAGCGCGCCGCCATCCGCATGTTCGCGATGCACCGGTGCTTCGCCGTCCACGTGCCGAACGGGAGCCATCTCGCCGGCAACGCGATGGCGCGCATTAAGCAGGTGGCCGCGCTCAAGAAAGACGGCATGTCGCCAGGCTTCCCGGATCTGATCATCATCGACCAGCTCGCGCCGCGCGTCGGCGTCGTCGAGTGCAAGCGCGAGGGGCTGGCGAGGCTCGATCCCGATCAGGTGACTTGGCGCGATGATCTGGAGGCGATCGGCATCCCGTGGGGGCTGGTGAATAGCCTCGACTGCCCGATCCGCATCCTGCGCGAATGGGGGTGGCGATGAGCGTCCGCATCATGACGCGGGTGTGGGATATCCGCTTGCCCGACAGCGAAAAGCTTGTGCTGCTCGCGCTGGCCGACTGCGCCAACGACGAGGGCCTGTGCTGGCCGTCGATGGCGACGCTCGCAACCAAGTGCAGCAAGAGCGACCGCACCGTGCAGGCGTCGATTAAGGCGCTGGTAGCGGCCGGGCATCTGAGCCGCGAGGAGGTGCCGGGAAGGGGGTGCCGCTACATCGTTCACCCCACCCCCGAAGCTGTTTCACCCCCGAAGCGGCTTCGCCCCGAAAAGTCTTCACCCCCGAAGGGAGCGACGCCGACCCCCGAAGCGGCTTCGGACAAACCGTCAAGAACCATCACCTCTCCGGTGGCTTCGCCACCTCCGAGGACGCGCGCCAGCAAGGTCAGGCCTTTCCGATTGCCTGATGATTGGAAGCCCGAGCGCTTCGCTGACGGCACGGTGGCCCGCGAGGTGATCGACCGCCGCGGCCGGGACTGGGCGCGCGCCGCGATGGAGGCCTTCCGCAACTGGGCGAAGAACGCCCGGGACAAGGATGGGATCGGCCGGAAAACCGACTGGCAGGCGGCATGGGCGAATTGGGTGATCGAGCAGGACAAGCGTGATGGACGACATGGAGGATCGCAGCGTGTGGCAGGAACCGACGGGCGCGGTGGCTCGGCAAGCGGAATGGGGCCGACCGTCGACGCCGCCAGCCGTTTCCTCGCGCGTCGCGGCATTGGCGAACATCACGAACCTCACCCCCGCGGATGATTGCGAGTTCATCTCGATCCTGACGCCGTGCCTCCAGCTCGTTGCGCCGGTCGGGATGACGCTGGATGCGCAGGATACCTGGTTTGAAGCGGCGCGCCTCGCGCTCGCCGAGGTGCCCGCCGATCTGCTGCGCCGCGGCGCCAAGACGGCGATGAGCGAGGCCGACCATCCGGCCAAGATCGTGCCGGCCATCATGCGCGCAGTCGGGGACGATCTCGCTTGGCGGCGGCGCAACCAGCGCGCGACGGCTGAGCGCGATGCCGGCGCACGGGATGCGCTGCCCGCGCCGGGGCAGGAGAGCGTGACGGCGGCCGAGGTGGACGCGATCTGCAAGCGGTTCGGCGTTGGCCGGTATTCGGCGGCCACCGGCGCCGCGGACCCGTCGCGGCCGGCGGTTGTTGCGACGCATGCCGATCCGAACCGGCCGTGCCGCGCACCGACGCGTGAAGATTATATCCGGCTGGGCGTCGACCCGGCCGTGCTGGACGAAATCGAGAGCAAGCGGGGGAAGAAATGACCGACGTGGCGAAATGGTGCATCTTGCGGACCAGCGCGGGGCGGACGATCCCGCTGGCGAAATCGCTCGCCGACGCCGGGTTCGTGGTCTGGACGCCGATCGCGATGGTGTCGCGGCGTATCCCGCGGCGGACGAAGCGAGAGAAGCGGGAAGCGCCGCTCATGCCGACGTTCGTCTTTGCGGATGCAGCGGAGATCAATGACCTGTTCCGCGTGCTCCGCGACCCGATTAGCCCGCATCCGGCTTTCTCCATCTTCCATGTCGGCCCGCGCGTTCCCGTCATCGCCGATCTGGAGGTTGCCGAGCTCCGCGCCGCCGAGGATCGGGCTCGCGGCCGGAAAACCGGGCTGGAGCTGCAACGCGAGCAATTCCCGATCGGCTGCGCTGTGCGGATCGTGGAGGGTGTGGCGACCGGGCTTGAAGGCGAGGTTGTCGGCCATGACGGCAAGTCAGTCATCGTCATCGGCAATGGGCGCATGCGATTGAAGATTGCCACTTTCATGCTGCGAACGGATGCGGTACATAAGGGGAAATCTTCGGCACCCGCGTTCGCCGCGGCGTGATCGAGCGGCTGGCAGGATCAGCCGGCGGGCGCATCGAGCGGGCATCAGCCGACAGCATCGACCCCGCCGCTACCGATAGGCGCAATGGCGCGCCGGCGGTGCGGCGAAGCGTATCTAAATCACGCCAGTGTAGCTCAGCAGGTAGAGCACCCGCCTTGTGAGCGGACGCGCGTCGGTTCGATCCCGGCCGCTGGCTCCAATCCGGTCGGCTGATCCTCTCCCAGCCCGCCGCCTCGCCGTGTGATCCCTTCGCGGCGAGGGAAGATCGAGGCGCAAGATTATTGCGCAACACCCGGCACCTGCTTGCCATTCGTTGCGACCGCGCAACATTGTTGCGCGCCACCCCGCCCCCGGCGCGGGTCCTTCCCGGCCCGGCCGCTATGCGGGGGGCAATGGCGCAGAAAATGTCTAGCCACCGGTTTTCGCTAGGCTGCCGCCGCCTTGACACCGTTTTTGGCGGTTTTCTGCCACTTTTGACGAGCGGGAGCCGGCATTTTGGGTATCGATACCGAAACGCTCACCCGCGCGGACGTGGCGTGGCTGGTCGGCATGTCGGACAGCTGGGTTCGCGACCGGATGCAGGCCGGCGACCTGCCGCGGCCTGGCGCGACGGCTGAGGAGTACGTCGAGGCGTTCGTCGCCTTCAAATTGAGGCGGTTCGAGCGCACCGATGCGGCGGG